>NZ_JBMDWH010000173.1:0-108037 GCF_048595345.1 Allobosea sp. | reverse complement strand
ATGGGACGCCCGACGACGAGATGGTCGGCGCCTGCGCGCATCGCCTCGGTGGGTGTGAGCGTGCGCTTCTGGTCGCCGGCGGCGCTGCCGGCCGGACGGATGCCGGGGGTGACGATCACCATGTCCGGCCCGATCACCTCGCGCACGATCTCGGTTTCGGCCGCCGAGCAGACGATGCCGTCGATGCCGGCGCTGCGGGCCTGCTCGGCGCGCAGCCGTACGAGATCGCGCACGGCCAGGCCATAGCCGGCATCCTTGAGATCGCCATCGTCATAGGAGGTGAGAGCCGTGACGGCGAGCAGCTTCAGATCGCTGTCGCCGCGGCCTTCCACCGCCCCCCGCATGGTCTGCGGATAGGCATGGACGGTGAGAAAGGTGACCCCGAGCTTGGTCAGCGACTCCACGCCTTCGGTGACGGTGTTGCCGATGTCGTGGAGCTTGAGATCGAGGAAGACCTTCTTGCCTTCGGTCACCAGCTGGCGGGCGAGATCGAGCCCACCCGCAAAGGCGAGGCGATAGCCGATCTTGTAGAAGGTGACGCCGTCATCCAGCGTCGAGACGAGGCGGTAGGCGTCCCAGACGGTCGGCACGTCGAGCGCGACCATCAGGCGGTCGCGGAGGTCGTTGATCTTCTGCGCCATGGCAGGCTCCCGAGTTTCGAGGCAAGGCGCATGATTCGATCGGGGATGCAAGGCCGCTAGCCGCAGCGCGGCCGGTCCGCCGCGTGAGCGCGATCCATGTCCGCGGCTGATCGGTGCCATGACGGGTTGTGGCTCGATAGGGCGCGGCCGCCGCGCTAGAAGCGGGTACCCCGTCACCCTCGCCGGATCATGATCGCGATGAAACAGGACGATGCACGCCGAGGCCTGGACGAAGGCTTTCAGCCGCACAGCTCGCATTGGGGCGTGTTCTCCGCGCGCATGAAGGACGGCCAGATCGAGGTGCGCCCGCATCCTGCCGATCCCGACCCCAACGGCATCATCGAGAATTTTCCGGGCGCGCTGCGTCACCGCGCCCGCATCGGCCAGCCGATGGTGCGGCGCGGCTGGCTGGAGAACGGGCCGGGCCCCGACCGGCGGCGCGGCCGCGACGACTTCGTGCCGGTGAGCTGGGAGAAGGCGCTCGACCTGCTGGGCGGCGAGCTGAAGCGCATCCGCGACGGCGCGGGGCCGGGCGCGATCTTCGGCGGCTCCTATGGCTGGGCGAGCGCCGGGCGGTTCCACCACGCGCAGAGCCAGATCCACCGCTTTCTCAACATCGCCTGCGGCGGCTATGTGAAATCGGTCAACAGCTATTCCTCGGGCTCCTCGCAGGTGCTCGTCCCGCATATCATCGGCGACTACGAAGGGTTGACGAAGCGCAACGTCTCCTGGGAGCAGATCGCAGAGCACAGCCAGATCGTACTCGCCTTCGGCGGCATGGCGCTGAAGAACTCGATGGTCGCGGGCGGCGGCGTCAGCCGCCATGTCGAGCGCGGCGCGATGGAGCGGGCGGCGGCGCGCGGCTGCGAATTCGTGCTGGTCGGACCGCTGAAGGCCGATCTGCCGGAGGAGGCGAAGGCGGAGTGGATCGCCTCGATCCCGGCGAGCGACACGGCGCTGATGATGGGCATCGTGCATACGCTCGTCAGCGAAGGTCTGCACGACAGGGCATTCCTCGAGCGCTACACGGTCGGGTGGCCGGTGTTCGAGCGCTATCTGATGGGTGAGGCCGATGGGCAGCCCAAGGACGCCGCCTGGGCTGCCTCTCTCACCGGCGTCGCGGCGGAAGAGATCGTCGCGCTGGCGCGGCGGCTCGCGGGCAAGCGGGCGGTCATCGTCGTCTCGCATTCGCTGCAACGGGCCGAGCATGGCGAGCAGCCGGTCTGGATGGGCATGGTGCTCGCGGCGGCGCTCGGCCAGATCGGCCTGCCGGGCGGCGGCTATGCCTATGCGCTTGGAGCGATCGCCTATTACGGGCGGCGTTTCAATGCCGTCCCGCTGCCGACCTTTCCGCAGGGGCGCAATGGCGTCAGCGATTACATTCCCGTCGCGCGCATCGCCGACATGCTGCTGAAACCCGGCGAAACCTATCGCTACAACGGCCAGACCCGGACCTATCCGGCGATCAAGCTGGTCTATTGGGCCGGTGGAAACCCGTTCCACCACCATCAGGATCTCAACCGTCTTCGCGAGGCCTTCTCGCGCATCGACACGCTGGTCGTTCACGAACTGGCCTGGACCGCGACGGCGCGCCATGCCGATATCGTGCTCCCCTGCACGATGACGCTGGAGCGGGAGGATATCGGCGCCAATTCGAACGACCCGCTGCTGGTGCCGATGCGGCCCATCGCCGAACCCTATGGCCAGGCGCGAGACGATTACGACATCTTCGCCGATCTCGCGGAGAGGCTCGGCGCCCGAGAGGCCTTCACGGAGGGGCGCACGAGCCGGCAATGGCTGGAGCATCTTTACGAGCCGACGCGAGCGGGCCTCGCGGCCAAGGGGCTGCCGGCGCCGAGCTTTGCCGAATTCTGGCAAAGCGAGGGCTATGAGCTGCCGCAGCAGGAGGATGATGGCGGGCCGCTGCGCGCCTTCCGGCACGACCCGGAGGGCAAGCCCCTGCGTACGCCGAGCGGCAGGCTCGAAATCTTCAGCGAGACCATCGCAAGCTTCGGCGAGGCCGATTGCCCCGGCCATCCGACCTGGCTCGGGCCGGTGCATGTGCCGGACGAGGCCTCACCCTATGTCCTCGTCGCCAACCAGCCGCGCACGCGGCTGCACAGCCAGCTCGATTTCGGCGGGCACAGCGAGGCCGCCAAGCATCGGGGCCGCGAGGTGGCGCGGATGCATCCTCAGGACGCGGCCCGTCATGGCATCGGCGACGGCGATATCATCCGACTGTTCAACGAGCGCGGGGCCTGCCTCGCCGCGGTGAAGCTGACGCAGGATATCCGTCAGGGCGTCATCCAGCTGCCGACGGGTGCGTGGTACGATCCCGCCGATCCGAGCGAGGACAAGCCGCTCTGCGTCCATGGCAATCCGAACGTGCTGACCAAGGATGTCGGCACCTCGTCGCTGGCGCAGGGCTGCACGGGGCAGCTGACCACCGTTCAGGTCGAACGCTTCGACGGCAATCTGCCGCCGATCCAGGCCTTCGAGCCGCCGGGCGCGGCGATGGCGGCGGAGTAGCGGGGCTGCTGCGGGGGCTCCTCAGGATGAGGGCTGAGTTAATAGCCCTCAGAACTGCGGCTGCTCGTCCCGCTGGCGCTCGGCGAAGACCTGCTGGAAGACCTGGGCCCAGACATCCGGTGGCTGGGCGCCGGAGAGAGCGAGCTTGCCGTCGACGATGAAGAACGGCACGCCGGTGACGCCGATCTCGCGCATGCGGTTCTCCAGCCCGATGACGGTGTCGCGCAGCTCCTCGCTGGCGAGCTGGTCGCGCGCGGCCTGCTCGTCGAAGCCCTGCTCGACGGCGATCGCGACCAGCGTGTCCAGATCGCCGACATCGCGGCCGTCCTGCCAATAGGCCTTGAACAGCGCCGCCTTCATCTCGCTGCCGCGCTGCACCGTCGAGGCAGCGGCGACCAGCATATGGGCGAGGCGCGTGTTGACGCTCTTCGTGACCTTGCCCCAGTTGAACGTGACGCCGCTCTCCAGCGCCGCTTCCGACAGCCTGACTTCGATTTCCTTGCGCTTGCCCGGGCCGAATTTGGCGTCGAGATATTGCGTGCGGTCCATGCCCGCCGCCGGCATCTCCGGGTTGAGCTCATAGGGTAGCCAGGTGATCGCGAAGCGGTCGGCGAGGCCGAACTGGGCCAGCGCCGTCTCCAGACGCGCCTTGCCGATGAAGCACCAGGGGCAGGCGATGTCGGAGACGATCGCGAGCGAGAGCTTCTCCTGCATGTCGAAATCCTTCGTCAGGCGCCGGCACTGGCGCGGGCGGCGTGTGGACCCGGTAAACCCTGCTCACGACCTCGGATTCGAGGCCACGTCCGGTCTGAAGGCGGTGCTCTAGACGATCGCGCCGCCGAGGGGAATTGCCTGCCGGGCCCGAGCGATGCGACGGGCTGTGCAGGCCCGGGCCGGCGGCGACTCTCGGGCAGATGATGCTCGCGCTGTGCCGATTCCAGCCATCAGCCGCTGTCCGGCGGCGCGATCCGGCATCGGCGGCGGGCGCTGACCCCTTCCCGCCGTCAGGCGCCGGCCGGGATGCCGTAGAAGTCACGATACCAGGCGACGAAACGCGGTATGCCGACCTCGATCGGCGTGCTCGGGCTGAAGCCGGTCCGCGCGGCGAGGCCCGAGACATCCGCATAGGTCGCCGGTACGTCTCCAGGCTGGGCCGGCAGATGGTTCTTGATCGCCTTGCGCCCGCATGCCTCCTCGATCACCGCGATGAAGCGGTCGAGCCGCAGCGGCGTGTGGTTTCCGATGTTGTAGACGCGGAACGGCGCCGACGCCGTCGCCGGATCGGGCTTGGCGGGGTCGAAGGCTGGGTCCGGCTCGGCGGGCAGACCCGCCAGCCTGACGATCGCTTCGCGGATATCGTCGACATAGGTGAAGTCGCGGCTCATCTTCGCCTCGTCATAGACGTCGATCGGCCGGCCTTCGAGGATCGCCTTGGTGAACTTGAAATAGGCCATGTCCGGCCGGCCCCAAGGGCCGTAGACCGTAAAGAAGCGCAGGCCCGTGGTCCGAATGCCGTAGAGATGGGCATAGGAATGCGCCATCAGCTCGTTGGCGCGTTTCGTCGCGGCATAGAGCGAGACCGGGTGATCCGCCCTGTCGTGCTCGCTGAAGGGCACCTTGGCGTTGGCGCCATAGACCGAACTCGACGAAGCATAGACCAGATGTTGGACGGGGTGCCGGCGGCAGGCTTCAAGCACCGACAAAAAGCCGTCCAGATTGGCGCTGGCATAGGCGCGCGGATTGTCCAGCGAATAGCGCACGCCGGCCTGAGCGCCGAGATGGATCACGACCTGCGGCCGGAACGCGGCGAAAATCGCTTCCAACCCCTCATAGTCGGAAATGTCCTGCTGGTCGAAGGTGAAGCGCTCATGCCCCAGCAGCAGGTCGAGCCGAGCCTGCTTGAGGGCCGGATCGTAATAGGGGGTGAGATTATCGACGCCGCGGACCTCGATGCCGGCATCCAGAAGGGCCTGCGTGACATGGAAACCCACGAAGCCGGCCGCTCCCGTCACGAGAACCCGTTGGAAAGTGCCGGGGTTGTGCATGGGTCATCCTCGCAGGGTCAGCCGGTCGGCGTCGGCCCGATGGTGGAAAAGGGTGAATGGCCGGCTCACGCCGGGCGCGTCTGCGCAGCGGCGAAACCCAGATATTGGGCCATCAGCGCCTCCGCCTGCACCTGATCGGCGGCCTCGACATAGACGCGCAGCTCTGGCGCGTTGCCGGACGGGCGGAAGTGCACCGTCGCGCCGCTTCCCAGCGTCAGACGCAGGCCGTCGCGATCGTCCCGTGCCGCGACGCCGCCATGATCCGCAAAGGCACTGTCGCGGAAAGTCGGGTCCTCCGCGTCGAGCCGCGCGATCAGAGCCGCGGTCCGCTCCTGCGGGATTTCCTGCAGTCGGTTCGACAGGGCCACCGCGAAGCTGGCCTCGCCGGCGAGCGCGCCCAGCGTCGTACCTTGGCTGCGGGCCAGAGCCAGCGTCGAGAGGATCGGCAGCATGGCATCCCGCGTCGGCAGCGCAGGCAGGGTCTTGCCATTTCGGGTGACGTCGGAGCCGAGCAGGACGCCGCCATTGGCTTCGAAGCCGATGACGATCCGCGCGCCCTGCGCCTTCGCCTGGGCCATGCCGGCGATCACATAGGGCGAGCCCACGCGGGTACGGACCACCTGCGCGAAGGCGCTCGGCCGGTCCAGCGCGGAATTGGAGGTCACAGGGGTCACGATGGCATCAGCCCCGAGCAAGCGCGCGGTGAGCGCGCCCACGAGATCGCCGCGCAAAAAGCGCCCGCTTTCATCCGCGACCAGCGGGCGGTCGGCGTCGCCATCGGTCGATACGATGGCGTCGAGCCGGCGTTCACCCGCCCATTGGGCGGCAAGCTGCTCGTCCTCCGGCCGCAGCGCTTCGGTATCGACCGGGATGAACCGGTCGCTGCGGCCGAGGCTCACCGGAGTGGCGCCCAATGCGGAGAGAACCGTGCCGATGACGTCGCGACCGACCGAGGAGTGCTCGTAGACGCCGATGGTCATCCCGGAGAGGGCCTGGCCGAAAAAGCCGGAATAGCGGGCGACATAGCCGGAGAGCACGTCGCGGCTCGTGGGCGAGACAGTCACCTCCGGTGCCGTTTCGAGCCCGAGCGCTTGATGCTGCGCGAGGATGCGCTGTTCATCAGCCTTGTCGATTTCGCCCTCAGCCCGGTAGAATTTCAGCCCGTTGCGATCGTCCGGGATATGACTGCCCGTGACCATGATCGCCGGGCTGCCTGCCGTCATCGCGGCGAGCGCCAGAGCCGGGGTCGGCACCGCACCGCATGCGACCGGCACGAGCCCGACATCGGCCACCGCCTGGGCGCACTGGCTGGCGATCAGCGGGCTGGACGAGCGCAGATCCTGCCCGATCAGGATTTCACCGGAGACCCCATCCTCGCGCAGAACGGCACAAAACGCCCGGACATGCGCATAAGTCGGCAGGCCGACGAGCTCGGTCACCAGCCCGCGCAGGCCGGAGGTTCCAAATTTCAAGCTGGTCATGTCAGGCCTTATCGGGATCGTGTTCGCAGGTGCAAAATAGCCTGCGAACACGCTCGATGTCACGCCCCTAGACCGACACCGTCGGCGATGCCCCGATCAACCCGGCTCGGGTGACTGAGCCGGGTTGATGTCTGGGTCGTTCAGAACAGCAGTGCGCTCGCCAAGGCCTGAGCCTCGTCGGCATAGCCGGGTTCGGTCTCGTGGATCGCGTCGCGCATCAGCCCGAGGGCGTTGGCGTTGGCGAAGTTGACGAAGCGGGCTGCGTGATCGACGACGATGCAGCCCTGGCTGGCGCCGAGGCCGATCAACGCCTGGCGGAAGGCCTCGCGCTGGGCATCGGTGCCGTAGCCGCCGCTATTGCCGAAGGTCGCGACCTCCAGCACGACATCCGCTCCGGCCGCCTTGGCCTTGGTGATGATGTCGAGGATGTTGGCGGTGTAGGTTTCGACCGAAACGCCCGTGTTCAGGTCGTTGGAGCCGAGCTGGATCACGACCAGATCAGGCTGGAGCGTGGGTAGGAAGTTGGCCGCGTTCCAGTAGTTGGCGTTGCCGTTCGACGAATGATAGGCCGAGACCGTGCCGAAGGCGCCGCCATTGATGACATCCACGGCCGGGACCGTGCTGTCATAGGCGATCTGGCCGGCGAGCGAGACATAGCCGCCCGAGGTTCGCACCATGTTGAAGGTATGCGTGCCCTTGGTCAGCGTGGTGGTCGTCTTGATGAAGCCGTCCACGGTCGAGCCGCCATTGGGCGAGCCGTTGATCGTGGAGAGCGCCGATCCACCATCCGCCGACACGGTGAGGATGCCATCGTTCGCCCGCTGCTTGGAGAAGGTCACGACGGTGTCGACCTGACCTTCCGGGGTGAAGTCGAGGCGCGTCGTGCCATTGGTCGCCCACATCACGCCGCCGAGCGTCTGGTTGCCGCCGCTCCAGCCCGTGTTGATGACGAGGCGCGGGTCGTAGCCGACCTTGGCGGCCGGGCTTGCGAGCCCCGAGGAGGCGAACCACGCCTGCCGGTTCGCCGGGATGCCCGCCGCGTTCAGCAACCTAACGAGATGCGCGATCTTGGAGCGCTTCTCGGCATCGGTCGTCCAGGTGTTGGTCGAGTTGGTGCCTGCGCCGGCCGCCATCGTCTTGCTGTCACCGATGAAGACGATCCTGGGCCGATAGGTTCCGGCGCGGAGCTTGGCGAGCGCGGCCTGCCAGCGGCGCAGATTGGCAGGCGAGCGATAATAGACGGGCACGTTCTGCAGGGGCAGGATGGTGGGGAGGGCGCCTGCGGTCAGGGCGGTGCGGGTGTTGAAGCCAGCGTTCATGGTGCTCACCTCACGCATAGAAGGCGAGCGAGCCCTTGCAGGCGACAGACGCCCGAAGGACCAAGTGGGTCGGGACGGTGGTGCCGTCCGCCAGCGTCGCCGGAATGCGGCGCGCCGCCGGGTTCAGCTCGCTGCCGGACCCGTCGCTCGTCGAGGCGGCCGGCAGGGTGAAGCTGGTCGTGCTGATACCGGGCTTGGCCCTGAAGTCGCCGTCCACGGAAAAGAGCACGAACTGGGCCCCGGCCGGGATCGCGATGCGGACGAGGGTGTCCGCGGCGAGAACGACGTCTTCGACATAGTCCGACCAGGTCGGCGCCATCGACAGCCGCGAGGAGCTGAGCGGGAAGGTTTCGTAAAGGTCGCGCATGGGCCTCTCCATTGAAGGGAGGCGCAAGATAGGAGCACGCGGAGCGCCGGGGATAAGTCGGGCGGGCTCAGTTCGCCCGGAAGGCGCGCTTCACCTGATCGGCCAACGGGCTCGTCAGATAGGACATCACCGAACGATCCGAGGTCTTGATGAACGCTTCCACCGGCATGCCCGGCAGCAGCTTGCGCTCCCCGAGGCGCAAGAGGGCGTCCGCATCCAGCCTGATGCGCGCCGTATAGAAGCTCATGCCGCTGCGCTCGTCGCGTGTAACATCGGCGCCCAGACGCACGAGCCTTCCTTCGACGTCGGGCGTCGTGCGCTGGTTGAAGGCCGCGATCTTGACCATTACCGGCTGATCGGCATGCAAATGACTGATCTCGCGCGGCGTGACTTGCACGTCGATCATCATCGCGTCGCTGTCGGGGACGATCGTCATCACCGTCTCTCCCGGCGCGATCACGCCGCCGACGGTGAACACCGACAGGTCATGGACGATGCCGGCCTGCGGTGCGCGCAGATCGACCCTGGAGAGCTGGTCGCGCGCCGCGATGCCGCGCTCCACCAGTTCAGCCCGCTTGTCCTGCAGCTCGCGCAGTTCGCGCGCGGTCTCGCTGCGGATGTCCTGCTCAATCTGGAGAATCTGCAGATTGATCTCGTTGATCTTGCCTTTGGCCGCAGCCGTCGCGGACAGCAGCAGCCCGCGCTCCCCGGAGAGACGTGCCGCGTCGCGCTCCAGAGCGTTGACGCGCGTCACCGGCAGGAGGTTCTTGGCATAAAGCTCCCGCACGCCCGTGAGCTCATCGCCGATCAGTGCCGTCTCGCGCTCTTTCGCCCGCAGCTGCTCGCTCTGCCCGGCGATTTCGTTCTCCAACTGCCGGATGCGCTCTCGCAGCTGTGCCACCTGTCCCTGACGGGCAAGCCGGCGCAGCTCGAAAAGGCGGATCTCGTCGTCCAGCAATGTCACCCGCCCCGGATCGACCGGGCTCGCGGCGAAGCGCGCTGGCACCGTGACCGCCATGCGCCCATCGCGCTCGGCCAGCAGCCGGGCTTCCCTGGCGGCGAGTTGATCCAGCGTGTTCTCGACGATGGCGAGATTGGCGCGCGCGACCGTCGGGTCGAGCTTGAGAAGAATGTCGCCGGCATCGACCCTGTCGCCTTCGCGGACAGCGATGGCTCCGATCACTCCGCCGGTCGGGTGCTGGACCTTCTTGACGTGGGTTTCCACGACGACCTGCCCGGAGGCGACCACGGCGCCAGATATCTCCGTCGCGACCGCCCACCCGCCAAGGCCGAGGACGAGCACGCCGGTCAGCGCATAGCCCAAAAGAAGATATCGCTTCAGGGAAACGGCCGGGTCGGGTCGTTGAGCGCGCAGCATGGCTCAGACCGCCAGACGTCGTTGGTCGGAAGCGGGGCGGCTCGCCGGTTCGGGCCTGCCCGTCACCGCGGCGAGGACCTCGTCGCGCGGACCGAAGGCCTGGGCGCGGCCACCGGCCATCATCAGCAGCAGGTCGCAAGCCGCGACGGCGGCGGGGCGATGGGCGACCACGACGGCGATGCCGCCGCGAGCCTTGATGCCCTCGATGGCCTGCGTCAGCGCCAGATCGCCTTCCTGATCGAGGTTGGAATTGGGTTCGTCGAGCACGACCAGGAAGGGGTCGCCATACAGGGCGCGCGCCAGCGCCACCCTCTGGCGCTGGCCGGCCGATAGCATGGTGCCTGCCTCGCCGATCACCGTATCGTAGCCATTGGGAAGCCGCAGGACGAGATCGTGAATGCCTGCGGCGCGGGCGGCCGCAATCACCGCCTCGGCCGGGGCATCCTTGGCGAAGCGCGCGATGTTCTCCGCGATCGTTCCGGCGAAGAGCTCGCTCTCCTGGGGCATGTAGCCGAGATGAGGACCCAGAATCTCTGAAGGCCATTGCGCGATGGCAGCCCCGTCCAGCCGCACGGCGCCCTTTGCCGCCGGCCAGATCCCGACCAAGGCCCGCACCAGCGACGACTTGCCTGAAGCGCTTCGCCCGATCACGCCCAGCGCCGTGCCGGCCTGCAGCACGAACGACACATCGACGACGCTCGCTGTCTCGGCTCCGGGCGGGGCCAGCATGAGGTTCTCGACGGCCAGCGTGCGGCAGGGCGCGGGCAGCGCCATCGCCGCCATGGGTTCGGCGCCGAGCGTCGCATCGAGGCGTCGCCAGGCGGAGCTGGCCGCGACGAAGCCCTTCCAGTGGCCGATCACCGCCTCGACCGGAGCGAGCGCGCGGGAGACGAGGATCGAGGCCGCGATGATGATGCCGCCCGTCGCTTCCTGGCGAATGACCAGCCAGGCGCCCAGAGCGAGCACCATCGACTGCAGCGCCGTGCGAAACACCTTGGAAAAGGCGCCGTAGCCTGCGACGACGTCCGAGGCGCGACCGCTGGTTTCGAGATAGGCGCTGTTGGCCGCATGCCAGCGCTCGCCCATCGCCTGTCGCATGCCGAGCACATGAATGGCCTCGGCCGAGCGGCGAGAGGCCTCGGCCGCGAGGGAGCGCCGCATCGCATGGGCGTTGCTCGCCTGCGTCGCCTGTCGGGCGCCGCGATCCGTCATCAGCGTCAGGACGACCAGCACGGCCGCGCCAGCCATGGCGGCGGCGCCGATCCAGGGATGGAATGCGAAGCAGATCAGCAGATAAACCGGGATCCAGGGCAGATCGAGAAAGCCGACCGGGCCACCGCTCCAGAGGAACTGGCGCAGCTGATCGAGATCGCGTGAGGGTTGCTGCGGGTCACCCGCGCGCCGGCGCAGCGCCAAGTCGAGACCAGCGCGATAGGCCCGGTCGGAGAGGCGAGCGTCCAGCAGCGCTCCCATGCGAACGAAGACGCGCCCGCGGATCAGATCGAGCACGCCCTGAAACCCGTAGACGACCAGCGCGATGACACAGAGAGCGGCCAGCGTCGGCAGGCTGCGGCTCGGGATGACGCGGTCATAGACCTCCAGCATGAAGAAGGAGGAGGTCAGATATAGCATGTTGATGACGGCGCTCAGCAGCGTGACGCCGATCAGGGCCTGCCTGCATTCGGCGAGAGACTGTTCCGGTGCGGGAGCCGAGGCCGGCCTC
This sequence comes from Allobosea sp., assembly GCF_048595345.1. GTDB lineage: Bacteria > Pseudomonadota > Alphaproteobacteria > Rhizobiales > Beijerinckiaceae > Allobosea. Next base: position 96,554 of record NZ_JBMDWH010000173.1, on the reverse strand, counting down.
GGCGCGAATTCGCGCTCGACCCTGCTTCTGAGCTGCGAAACGGAATTCTGGTTCAACAGGGCGATCTCCGCCGCGCGCGCCGTCTGGCGACCGCCCTGCCATTATGGACCCGCGAGTCACCAAAGCTTTAACCGGGGGAGTTTTTGCCGGGTGGGCGCAATCTCGACGGCTTGGGCCTGCATTCCGATCGCCGCCGCCCCGGGGTTGATGCTGCCGAAGCAGCTGAGCCCTGATGCGCCGGCATGCGAGGGGCGATAGCGCTTGCGGCTCACGGCCGAACGAGCCGGCGGCGCGAGGCAAGCTGAGCTGGGCAGTGTGTTCCCGGCGCGGGCCGCTACAGTGCGGAGGGGGGAGCGTCTGCGATCGGGCGCACCCGGCCCATTCCTTCGTCGCAGATGGTCGAGCCGCAGGCTCTTCCGCGCCTGCGATCAGTCGTTTCCGGGCCGAGCCGGGCATGAACCCGGCCGCTGCGAAAGTGTATGCACTTTCCGGCAGACCCCCGACGCCGCAGCGGGCAGGCGAACCTGGATCAGCCGGCTCGATGGCGCGCAGCGGCCCCAGCATCGATCAGCAGAGATAGCGCCCGCCAGCCCTATGGAGAGACGGCGGGCTGTCCATGCCGGCTGGCCCGGATCAGGCCGCGTCGCTGTCGGCGACGGCGGGAGCGGCCGTGCCACGCCCGATATCGGCGTAAACGAAGCCTTTCGCCCGCACCTGATCGGCCCGATAGACATTGCGCAGATCGACGAGGACCGGCTTCTTCATCAAGGTCCTGGCCTTGTCGAGGTCGAGTGCGCGGAAGATGTTCCATTCCGTGACGAGCACGGCGGCATCCGCGCCTTCCAGGCAGTCATAGGTGCTGGTGCAATAGGTCACCTGCGGCGGCAGCATCGGCTTGGCCTGATCCATGCCCTCCGGGTCGAAGGCCTTGATGATGGCGCCGCCATCGAGCAGCGTCGCGATCACCGACAGCGAGGGAGCGTCGCGCATATCGTCGGTGTCTGGCTTGAAGGTGAGGCCCAGCACCGCGATCGTCTTGCCGCGAACGGAACCGCCGCAGGCGGCTACGACCTTGCGGCCCATCGCGCGCTTGCGCTGGTCGTTCACGGAAGCGACCGCCTCGACGATCCTCGACGGCGTGCCGTAATCCTGAGCCGTCTTGATCAGGGCCAGCGTGTCCTTGGGAAAGCAGGAGCCGCCATAGCCCGGCCCCGCATGCAGGAACTTGCCGCCGATGCGGTTGTCGAGGCCCATGCCGCGGGCGACGTCCTGAACATTGGCGCCCACCTGCTCACACAGATCGGCCATCTCGTTGATGAAGGTGATCTTGGTCGCGAGGAAGGCGTTCGCCGCATATTTGGTCAGTTCGGCCGTGCGGCGGCTGACGTTCAGGATCGGCGCGCTGTTGAGATAGAGCGGCCGGTAGACCTCCGCCATCACGCCGGTGGCGCGGTCGTCATCGGCACCGATGACGATCCGGTCCGGCCGCTTGAAGTCCGCGATCGCCGCGCCCTCACGCAGGAATTCGGGGTTCGACACCACCGAGAATTCGGCGTCCGGCCGCAACTCCCGGATAATGCGCTCGACCTCGTCACCGGTGCCGACCGGAACGGTCGATTTCGTGACGATGACCGTGTAGCCTTTCAGCGCCTGAGCGATTTCCCGCGACGCCGCGTAGACATAGGACAGGTCTGCAAAGCCGTCGCCGCGCCGGGAAGGCGTCCCCACCGCGATGAACACCGCGTCTGCCGCGCCGACGGGGCCGGACAGGTCTGTGGTGAAGGACAGCCGTCCGGCTTCGGCATTGGCGGCGACCAGATCGGCAAGGCCGGGCTCGAAGATCGGGATCTCGCCGCGCTTCAGCGCCTCGATCTTGCCCTCGTGCTTGTCGACACAGATGACGTCATGCCCGAAATCGGCAAAGCACGCCCCGGACACCAAGCCGACATAGCCTGATCCCACCATCACGATCTTCATCGAACGCTTAATCCTCTTCCAAAGAGCGAGAAGAATAGATCCCCTTGGCCAGCGAAGGCGAGCCTGGGCCGCCAACGAAACAACCTATGATGGCCCGGAAGGCGACGAGCAAGAAAGAGCTCTCATCGGCAACCGGGGTCGATCGCGTCTCACCGGACGGGCTTTAACGCGGGAGCTTGGTGTTCTTGTGACGAAATGAACTGCACGGTCGTCAGCCTCGTCTCTGCAAAGGGGACGGTTGAAGGCAGCAAAGCGCAAGCCTCGTCGTTCACTCCCGCGCCTCTGTAACCAGCGTGCCGCGCGAACTTGAGATGTCTCGCTCCAGAACCGCTCAGTAGGCGGTTTTCTGCCTGAGGACGACGACCATCGTGCGCAGGATGATCGAGATGTCGAGCCAGATCGACCAGTTGTTGATGTACCACAGATCCTTCTCGATCCGTGCCTCCATATTCTCGATCTTCGGCGTCTCCCCGCGCAAGCCCTTGACCTGCGCCCAGCCCGTCAGGCCGGGCTTGGCATGGTGGCGAAACGCATAGGATTCGATGAAGCGGGCGTAATAATCATCATGCGCGACGGCGTGTGGCCGGGGGCCCACGATCGACATCTGCCCCGCCAGCACGTTGAGCAACTGGGGCAGTTCGTCGATGCTGGTGCGCCGGATCAGCTTGCCTACGCGGGTGACGCGCGCATCGTTCTTCTTGGCCTGTTCGATCGAGGCGCCATTGTCGGCGACGGTCATGGACCGGAACTTCAGAATGTTGAAGGTCTTGCCGCCGAAGCCCCGGCGCCTCTGCTGGAAGAGGACAGGGCCCGGCGTGTCGAGACGAACGAGGATCGCGGTCACGACGAAGAGCGGGCTCAGCAGGAGGAGGCCCAGGCTGGCGACGACCAGATCGAGGACCCGCTTCTGCACGCGCTCCAGCGCCGTAAGGGGAGCGCGCTGATACTCGGCGATGAGGAGCCCGCCGGCCCGGATCATGCTGCGGTCGTAAATGGCCTTGATCCGCGGGGTCAGCATCAGCCGGATCGGCACGGGTATGACCCGAAACGCTTCGAACAGCGGATCCACCTTAGCGGCGGTCTCATCCGTCGGCGCGACGATGATCTCCTGAATATGGCCCTGCCGCATCAGCATTTCGGCCCTGGCGACGGCGGCGGCAATGTCTTCCGCGGTCGGTTCCGCGGGCAGTTCCTCGACGAAGGCTGGGCGCAGGCCGCGGGTGTTCAGATCCTGCAGCCGGCGAAGAGAATCGTGCTCCTTGCTGCCCCCGACGCGGAAGACGATGACCTTCGTCACGAAGACCAGATCGCGGGCGATCGCATGTCGGACGACGTCCGGCCACCAGCGTCGGAGACCGATCAGGGCGATACCGCCGCTTGCGGCGTAAATCGCGACGGTTCCGCGTGAGAAATCGGCGCCGATCTTCAGCATGAAGGCGCACAGCGCCATGAAGCCGAGAGCGACCATCCAGAGGCGAAGCGCTAGAAGTGCGCTGCGCCAGACGCCGTATCGTCCCGGCTTTCGCGGCTCGTAGGCGCCGGTGAGATAGGACAGCGACACGAATGTCAGGGTCGAGACGAGGCCGAATCCGATGAAGCCGCCGATATCGGCCGTTCCCGGCACCAGCGCGCCATAAATCCAGGGTGCCAAAAAGGCCGAGGCCATCAAGACGAAGGCGTCGGCCGCGCAAGCGATCGGAGCGAGCGCTCCCCACCCCAGGGACACAGGGGCACGCCGCGCTTGGGTGCCGTCAAAATACAGCGTGTTTCCGACAGGTTGCATAGTCGCCTCTTCGGACCGCTCAATCTTCGAGTTCACGTTAGCACAGGATTAATCATGGAAACAGGCAAAATTGTGCGCCGCATCAAAAATGGCCGCCGGGCGAGTTTCGTCTGCTGATCCTCTCGCATGAGGGCCGGCTGATCCTCTCGCATGAGGGCCGGCGCGGACCGGGAGCGGTGCCGGCTCGCGGCTCACCATCTATGCCAAGGCCGTCGAAGTGTATGCCTTTGCCGGTATTCATGGCTTTTCTTGGCCTTGATCGCGCAAAATTGATCGCTGCCTAATTCGGCGCCGAGCAGGAACGGGGCCGCCCGGTCATCCGCCGATTGTCGCGTCGCATGGGGGCGGCCGAGGGGGCAGGGGGCCTTCCAGAGCCCGCAGCATATGGTTTATTTTGCAGTGCGACATAACTATGCCATACAGTTTCGCTCTGGAGATGCGCGAGCGTCTCCATGAATGCGATGCAATGAGAAAGACCCTGTGCCGAACACGACGTTCCGGATCGCGCTCTGCCTGGCTGCCTTCCCCCTTGCTGCGCTGATGCCGCAGGACGTGGCGGCCGAGGCCAGTTGCCTCCCGGTCGGCGACCGCACCGCCCGCTCCGAACTCGATCGCTTCAAGCAGGCGCCCGGCGGATTTCTGGCCGATATTCGCAATGACCCCGAGAAGATCAGCGGACTGATTTCGAGTTTCGTCGCGAGCGATCCCGGACTTCTGGACGCTGTAAGGCAGCTGGTCGCCTCGTCCGGAACAGCGCAGCGGCGCGCCATCGGCATGGGCCTTGCCAGCGCTGCCGCACGCTGTACAGCCACCCGTCCGGTCGCCGCATCGACGATATCGGACTTCGCGCGCAAGGGTGAGTCGAACGTGACGGTGGGCTTCCTGTCACAAGGCGATGTCGGCCGGGCTGCGCTTCCCCCCAGTTCGCGCCCCAGGCCGTCACAGGGCGGAGCCTTGATCGAAGGCGAGTTCGGCGAGAAGCTGAAAGACCCGTTCGCGGATCCCGAAATTCCATGATCCAAGATTCCCTGATCCGACACCTGACGAAAAACGGCCTGGCGAGGCACGGAAAGACAGAGGCTTGACGATGTACATGCCGCGCGAGCCGCTTCAGCCGACGGGCCAGGCTTCATCGATGGGGCTTCCCGCCATTCTGACGCCCAGTCAGATCCTCGATGTCTTCAGGCGCCAGTGGCCCTTGATCGTGGGGTTGGCGGCTGCGGTCGTCGTCATCGTCGCAGCCTATGTCCTGACGGCCGCGCCTCGGTTCACGGCCAATGCCCGCATCCTGATGGACACGCGGCAGAATCAGCTTCTGGAAACCCAGAAGATCGTCGGCGCGGCGTTCATCGATACCGGCGTGGTCGACAGCCAGGTCGAACTGCTGATGTCCGAGAACCTGATCTCGTCGGTCGTCCGCACCAACAATCTTGTCTCCGACCCCGAGTTCAATCCCAAGCCCGGCCTGGTGTCGACGCTGCTGTCCCATCTGTCCTCGGGCGGCAGCGCTCCTGCCTCCGAAGAACGGCGCGTCCAGAAAGTCGTGGAAGCGATCCAGAGCAATCTGAAGGTCGATCGCGTGGGCACGACCTATGTGCTCTCCGTCAATTATACCGCCCTCGATCCGGCCAAGGCCGCCAGCATCGCCAATGCGATCGCCGAGGCCTATATTCTCGGCGGCCTCGAAGCCAAATACGAATCGACGAAGCGCGCGGGGCAGTGGCTGCAGGCGCGCAGCGTCGAATTGCGGGACGCCGCGACACAGGCCGACCGGGCGGTCCAGACCTTCAGGGCGCAGAACAACATCGTCGGGACGAGCCGCGGCCTGATGAGCGATCAGGAACTGACGGACGTCAACAGTCAGCTGACGCAGGCCAAGGCCGCGACAGCCGAGGCGAAAGCCCGACTCGACCGTGTCAATTCCGTCATCGACAAGGATGTCGTGCAGGCGACGGTCAGCGAGGCGCTGAACAATTCGGTGATCACCCGTCTGCGGGCGCAGTATCTCGATCTGTCCGCGCAATATGCCGATTGGTCGAGCCGCTTCGGAGCCAACCATCAGGCCTCGATCAACCTCGCGAACCGCATGACGGAGCTGCGCAAGTCGATCCAGGACGAAGTCAGGCGCATTCGAGACGGAAGCCAGAGCGATTACGAAATCGCGCGGGCCCGGGAGCAGAGCGTCCAGACCCAACTCGACACGCTGGTGAAGCAGGCCAGCAGCTCCAGCCAGACCCAGGTCGAACTGCGCAATCTGGAAAGCGCGGCCGACACCTCGCGGACGCTCTACAACAACTTCCTCGAGAAGTACCAGCAGGCGACGCAGCAGGAGACCTTCCCGATCACCGATGCGCGCATCATCGCCACCGCGGTTCCGCCGGACAGGAAGAGCTCCCCCAAGACACTCCTGCTGCTGGCGGTCGGCAGCGTCGCCGGCCTGCTTCTGGGCACAGGAGCCGCCTTCGCCCGAGAGTTGATGAACGACGTCTTCCGTACGCCGGGCGATGTCGAGGACAATCTCGGCATAAAGTGCCTGGGAATTCTCCCTGCCGTGCCTGCCGCCGCATCCCTCGAGCGGCGCGGCAATGACGGTGCGGACAGCCGGCGCTACATGTCGGATTTCGTCGTCGGCAATCCATTCTCGCGCTATGCGGAGACACTTCGCAGCATCAAGGTGTCGATCGACGCCGCCCAGATGGGCCGGCCCATGAAGGTCGTCGGCATCGCGTCTTCGCTGCCCAAGGAAGGAAAGACGACGGTTACCGCCAATCTGGGGCATCTCGTCGCGATGACGGGGCACCGCACGATCGTCATCGATGGGGACCTGCACACCTGCTCTTTGACCCGCACGCTCGCGAGCGATGCCAAGGCAGGGCTGCTGGAGGCGCTCGCGGCTCCCGCGGATGTTGCCAGCTTCATCCAGACAACGGGCACATCGGGGCTGCATGTGCTGCCGGCCGTGGTGCCGCAGCGGATGATCAATGCCGCCGATGTCATGGCTTCGACCGCGATGGCGGAGCTGCTGGGCAAGCTGCGCGAGAGCTACGACTACGTCTTCGTCGATCTGGCGCCTCTCATGCCGGTGACCGATGCCAAGGCGAGCAATCACCTGCTGGACGGCATGGTCTATGTGATCGAGTGGGGGCGCACGCGCCGCAGCGCCGTGGTCGAGTCGATCGGAGGTGCAGGCGCGGTGTATGACAAGATCCTGGGCGCGGTGCTCAATCGGGCCGAGAGCGGTGCGCTGCGCCGGATCGAGGGCTACAAGGGCGTCTACTACAACCGGTATTACGTCGAGAAATAAGGTCCGCCGGGCCGAGTGATCGGCCTATCGGCTGCCCGCCGCTCGCCTGCGGGGCAGTCGAATTCTGCCCCACGAGGCGAGGCGCGCTCGGTGCAGAAACCCTTCATTGCCTTTCGCATGACGTGCTGGGTTCTGGCGTTCGCAGCGCTCGGCTGGGCTGTGCTCACTCTGAGGCACATCCCAGCGCCGGGGCTGCTGGGCATGGCGCAGGCGGTTCGGCTCGGGCAGACGTTCGATACCGAGACGCTGCATGCCATGGCTGCGGAGGAAGACCAGCACATCTGCCTCGGCGAGGAGGGAAACAGCAAGCTGCTGATCGAATTCGCGCTGTTCGATCGGCTCCATCTCGCCGGTGGGCGTGTCTCCGACGAGGCTCTTTCCGGCCTTCGCGATGCGGCACGGATGCGCTTGCGGTGCAGCCCGACCGACGCGCTGGCATGGCTCGCGCTTTATGTCGTCGCCATTCGCCAGGAGGGACTCGGCCCGAGCGCCCTCGCCGCGCTGAGAGCGGCCTATCGCAACGGGCCGCACGAGGCGTGGCTGCAGATGCTGCGCCTCCCAGCGGTGCTCACAGCCTGGAACGGTCTGCCTCAGGACTTGCGAGATGCCGCCCGGACCGATTTCGCCGATCTTCTCCAAGCGGGGCTGGACGGTGCGGTGGCCGGCGTGATCGTCAGAGCTCCAGCCGCGAGGCGCGAAGCGCTGCTGGAGACGATCTGCCCCCTCAACCGGGCGCGGAAGCTGGCGATCGCCTGGCAGATCACAAATCTGCGCGCCCATGTGGAGCATCGTTGCCTGGTCGATCCAGCGCTACCCGTCTTCCTGCGCTGAAGGTTAATTTTCGACAAAACGCTGATCGTTCAAATGCGACCTGACGACTTAAGGCTCCTCTGTCGGGTTGCTGTGTATATCGTCTTCCGCATCCCATGGGATATCGGAACGACATGGCACTCTCTTCTTCGAATACTCCGGTGTTATCTGCCGGTCAGTTCGTCGGCTCGATTGCCGTCAATACACATGTCGGCTTCGGCTGGCGGGGATACGATAATTCCGCCCTGGTCAGCAAAAGCATGGACTATCTCGGCATCACCACGATGCGCGATGGGCTGGCAGGGTTGGCACAAGCTGCACCGGTGGCCTCGGCCTTGGCCCAGGCAGGCTACAAGTTCGATCTGGTGGTGGGTTCCGGCGTCCCGGGCGGTGGCAGCACGGCCCTGAAATCCTATGTGGCCTCACTCCAGGATTTCGCCAAGGCGAACCCAGGCAGCGTCATCGCGCTCGAGGGCCTGAACGAGGCCAACATCCAGGCTTTCAGTTATAATGGCTCATCGAGCATGGCGGCAGCCGGGGCGTTCCAGCGCGACTTCTATCAGGCGGTCAAGGCCGACACCGTTCTGAAGGATATTCCGGTCTATAATCTCACGCTCGGGCATAACAGCGCCGCCGACTATGCCGCGCTGGGCGACATGTCGCAGTGGTCGGATTATGCCAACGCCCATTCCTATGTGAGTACGAATTCGACGGTTTCGGCGGCGCTCGAGACGTCTCTGGGCGTCGCGCGGCCGAGCGCGGGGCAGGCGCCGACCGTGATCACCGAGACGGGTTATACGACCCGCGCCGCGACACCCGAGATTGGCGCGAGCGAGACGGCCCAGGCCAAAACAATTCTGAACACCGTCGTGACGGCATTCAAGGGCGGGGTGGAAAAGACCTATCTCTACGAATTGCTGGACCGCAACGTCGATCCGGCCATGGTCGACAAGGAGGCGCATTTCGGTCTGTTCGAGCTCGACGGCACGCCGAAGCTGGCGGCCAAGGCGATCCACAACCTGACCTATGTGCTTGCCGACGACGGCAAGGGCGGCGTTCAGGGCGGGAGCGGCCCGAGCTATCAGATCAATGGGCTGCCGCCCGCCGGCGATGCGATGATGCTCGCCAAGAGCAATGGCGCGTTCGATCTGGTGGTCTGGGCGGCGCCCAAGGTCTGGAACGACGCCAGCGACCAGGACATCGCCAATCCCACGAGCCAGGTCACCGTGCAGTTCGGCTCCGTGCAGTCGAAGGTCTATGTCTATGACCCGCTGCAGGGCTCGAGCCCCGTCGCGGTCTACGACAATGTCGCGCAGGTGGTGCTGCCGATCAGCGATCATCCGCTGATCGTGGAGATCGGCGGGCCGGGTCCGCGCGTTGAGACGCCGGTGACGACCGCGCCGATCGTGACCGGCAGCGGAGCGCAGATCGTCGCGCAGCTGGCCACGCTCGATGCATCGACCACATTGCAGAAGATCACGCTCACCGACGGGCCGACCATTCCGGTTTCGTCCAAAGCGACGCTCTCCTACATCCTCGATCATTATCAGGGTGCCTTGGCCAAGATCGCCGGCGCACACCAGTTCTCGATCACCCAGACCAGTTCCAACTGGCAGAAGGTCGAGGTCTACGATGCGGCGGGGGCGTGGCTGTCGACGACGGATCGCGGACTGAAGAACGGCATCGTCACCACGGAACAGACGAAATTCGCCGATGGCACGATCGACAACGCCAATTACGCCAATGGCGTGAAGGTCAACGAGCAGATCAAGCACCTCGATGGCTCGAAGGAGAGCTATGTCTACGGGGTCAAGGGTCTCGATTATGCGACGGAGCATTCGAGCTTCGATGCCGCTGGAAAGCTGACGGCTTTCGAAAGGCTGCGCGCGGACGGAACGAAGTCGTTCAGCGAGGTCCAGAGCGGCGGCCATAAGGTCGCGACCTGGTACGACGCTGCCGGCCTGCCGAAAACGGTCAATGACTGGGCGCCGGATGGATCCTTCAGCTCGAAAATCTATGTGCAGGGTGTCCAGACCCGGCTGTTCTTCACCAACGCCGACAAGAGCGGCTACAATACCAGCTACGGCATCAAGGGCCAGAGCTACGTCACGGAGACGCAGAAGACCGATGCGTCCGGCAAGGTCTACGAGGTCATCCGCTCCCATGCGGATGGCTCGCCGGATTATCGGGCGCTGACCAAAGCCGACGGCACCAAGATCACGACGGTCTACGATGCGACCGGCCACAAGCTGAACACGGTGACCGTCGCCACCAATGGCGACCGCTCGACCGATTTCTTCAATCCGGCCAATGGCGCGCTGACCCGGCAGGTGTTGCAGAACAAGGCCGGCGACTTCACGACGAAGGAGTATGCGGTAGGCGTGCTGACCACCGCCACGACGGCGCATGCCGATAAGTCAAAGGACACTCTCTGGTATGACGCCAAGGGTCTCGTCACCAAGAGCTTCCATCTGGAAGCCAATGGCTATGCCGAGACCAAGCTGTACGAAGCAGGCGCGCTGACCCGTCTGTTCGTCACGAATCCGGACAAGAGCGGCTCCAGCACCAGCTACGGCATCAAGGGCCAGAGCTATGTCGCCGAGACGCAGAAGACCGATGCATCCGGCAAGGTCTATGAGGTGATCCGGTCTCATGTCGATGGGACACTGGATTATCGGGCGCTGACCCAGGCCGACGGCACCAAGATCACGACGGTCTACGATGCGACCGGGCACAAGCTGAACACGGTGACCGTCGCCGCCAATGGCGACCGCTCGACCGATTTCTTCAATCCGGCCAATGGCGCGCTCACCCGGCAGGTGTTGCAGAACAAGGCCGGCGATTTCACGACGAAGGAGTATGCCGCGGGCGTTTTGACAACCGTCACAGTCGCTCACGCCGACAAGTCCAACGACATCGCCTGGTACGACGCCAAGGGCATCGCCACCAAGACCGTGCATCAGGAAGCGAACGGCCTCGTCGAAACGAAGCTCTATGCCGGCGGGGTCCTGACCAGGCTCTCGATCACCTATGCCGACAAGAGCGGCTCGAACACCAGCTATGGCATCAAGGGCCAGAGCTACGTCACCGAGATGCAAAAGACCGATGCGTCCGGCAAGGTTTATGAGGTGATCCGGTCCCATGCCGACGGCACGCCGGACTACCATGCCGTCACCAAGGCGGACGGTGCGAAGATCACGACGGTCTACGATGCGACGGGGCATAAGCTGAACACGGTGACCGTCGCCGCAAACGGCGATCGCTCGACGGATGTCTTCAATCCGGCCAATGGTCTGCTCACCCAGCAGGTGCTGCAAAACCAGGCCGGCGACTTCACGACCAAAACCTATGCGGGCGGCATCCTGACGACGGTGACGGTCGCGCATGCCGACATGTCGAGCGATGTCACCGCCTACGACGCCAAGGGCCTGGTGACCAAGGCGACGCATCAGGAGGCGAACGGCTTCATCGAAACCAAGATCTACGAGGCAGGCGTCCAGACCCGGCTCTTCGTCACCAATCCCGACAAGAGCGGATATACGACGAGCTACGGGATCAAAGGGCAGAGCTACGTCACCGAGACGCAGAAGATCGATGCCGCCGGGAAGGTCTACGAAGTCATCCGCGCCCATGCGGATGGCAGCCCAGACTATCACTTCGCGCTGGCGCCCGACGGCAGCAAGATCACCACGGTCTTCGACGCGGCCGGGCACAAACTGAACTCCGTCCTCGTGGAAAGCGACGGTGATCGTCAGACCGAGATTTTCGATCCGGCCTCAGGCCTTTTGACGCGGCAGATCCTCCAGACGGCTGGCGGCGAGACGACGACGCGGGACTATGTCGGCGGCACCCACACCACCACGCTCGTCAACCATGCCGACAAAACGACCGATATGAGCTGGTACGACGCTTCGGGGCTGATGACCAAGGCGACGCATCAGGAGCCCAACGGATATTTCGAGACCAAGCTCTATGTCGGCGGCGTGCAGAACCGCCTCTTCGTCACCAATGCCGACAAGAGCGGATACACGACGAGCTATGGCATTCAGGGGCAGAGCTACGTCACCGAGACCCAGAAGACCGACCCTTCCGGCAAGGTCTACGAGGTCATCCGCTCCCATGCCGACGGCACCTTCGATTATCACTGGACGCTCGGGGGCGACGGAACCCGCACCACCACCAATTTCGATGCGGCCGGCAACCGGACGATGGAAACGATCGTCAATCCCGATGCGTCGAAGGATGTCTTCAAATTCGCACTGGCCGACCAGCCGGGTGCCAGCCGCCACGAAATATACGACATCGGCGGAAAGTTGACCTCGATCGATGTCACGAACGCAGATGGAAGCCACACGCTCTATGCGCAGACGGGAGGCGTGACCCTCGCCGGCGGTGCCGGCAACGATGTCGTGCAGATGTTCGGGCAGGGCACTTTCGTCTTCACCGGGGGCCACGATGCCATCACGAATTTCCATGCCGACGAAACACTGGCCAATCACGATGTGATCAAGGTTTCGACCAGCATGGCGAGCGGCTTCGAGGCTCTCCATGTCTCGTCCGTCGGGGCCGACACGCTGGTGGCCTTCAACGACCACGACTCGATCCTCCTCAAAGGGATCGCGGCCGCGCAGCTGAGTTCGGCTGACTTCCTCTTCGTGTGATCGGACCTTTGTGCAGGGGCCGACGATGCCTGCGCTTCAGAGCAGCCGCAGCCTGTCCTCCTCGATCACGAGGCAGGACAGGCGCCCTGTGGCGTAGGCGCCGGTGTCGATGTTGAGGCGATTCCGGTCCAGGACGACGGCCTTGGTCGGCGTGTGGCCATGCACGAGAACCACGCCCTTCTCGGATAGCGGGTCCGGTCCGGAGTCCCGGATCATGGTGACGATCGACTGATCCTGCTCCGCCACCGGCCGGTCGGGAGCGATCCCGCCATGCGCGAAGAGATATCCGCCCAGGCTGAAAGTCAGGCCGAGCGTCGTCAGAAAATAGAAGTGCTCGTCCGGCAACGCCTCGGCGAAGGCTTGCGACGCCGCTTCGAGGCCGGCAGGGTCAAGCTGCCAGGGTGGCGAAACCCCGTAGGATGTCAGGGTCTGACGGCCGCCGAGCTCGAACCAGGCCTGTCCGGTTGCCGGCGTCTGCAGGAAGCGCAAGGCATAAAGTTCGTGGTTCCCGCATAGGCAAACCGTCGCCACGCGACGCCGCAGCGCCAGAATGATGTCGATCACCCCGGCGGAATCCGGACCGCGGTCGAGATAATCACCGACGAAGACGATCATCGGCATGCGGACGGGGTGGTCGGCGAGGTCCTGGACCAGACGGCTCACCACGCTCTTCAGCAGATCAGCGCGCCCATGGACGTCCCCGATCGCGTAAATCCGGGTGTCAGCAGGAAGCCAGCCGCCGTCCGGCACGGCGAAGGCCGCTTCGCCTAGGTTTGAAGCCACGCGCCACTCCTTGAGGCTGCAACGATCCGAAGGACAGGCCAAGCCTTCGCCTTATCCCCGCCAAGACCGCGAATCGCGCCATTCCGAGATGCAGGATTGGGCACACGCCACGGTTTGAGAAGCCGCTCAATCATGTTGCAGTGCCGCAAAAAACGGTTGATCTGCGATGAGGCGAAAACTATGCTCCGGCCATGTCTAATGTCGGCGCTATAGAGCCGACGCAGGCTGTATCGAACTGGCTCGATCTCTTGTCGCACCATCGGCACTGCGCCGGATCGACCAAACCGTCGCAGCCTCAGGTCGCGACCTCTCGAGCGCCGAGGCACAGTCCGTCTTGAAACTGATCTTCGTCAATACGCTCTACCCGCCGACTATCATCGGGGGGGCCGAGGTATCGGTGTCGCTGCTCGCCCAGGCTCTCGCGAAGCGAGGGGCGCAGATCGGTGTCGTCACCTTTCATGACGCTGACGAGGAGACCGAGGAGACGGTCGAGGGCGTGAAGATCCATCGCGTCCCGCTGGATAACATTTACTGGCCCTTCGGCCTCACACAGCGCCCCACGGCCGGACAACGCCTGCGGTGGCACGCCCACGACGTCTGGAATAGCCGAGCAGCCGCGCGATTCGGTCACATTCTCGACCGGGAGCGTCCCGATCTCGTACATACCCACAATCTGATCGGATTTTCCGCGGCGATCTGGGCCCAGACCAAGAAGCATGCCGTGCCGCTCGTCCACACCCTTCGGGACTATACGGCGATCTGCAAGCGCTCGACGCTGTTTGCGCGAGGCCGGACCTGCGAACGACGCTGCGCGCCCTGTGTCGCGATGACGGCCGGTTTCAAGCTGCGCGCCTCGGCCGTCGATGCGGTGATCTCGAACAGCCAGTACATGCTGGAGGCGCACACCAAACGCGGCTATTTTTCGCAGGCCCGCCAAGCCGTGATCCGCAATATCGTGAACACGAGCGCGGCCGGAGCGGGCCCCGGAGAGACCGACATTGTTTTCGGCTATATCGGGCGCGTGGAAGACGAGAAGGGGATCGAGGTCGTTCTGGAGGCGACGAGGCTTCTGCCCCCCACCGGATGGAAGCTGCGTGTCGCGGGGCGCGGCATCGACACCTATATCGAGGCGCTGAAGCGCCGCTACCCCGATCCCCGGATCGAATGGCTCGGCTTCACCCGGCCGGCGGATTTCTATGCCGGGGTGGATGTCTGCCTCATCAGTTCGATCTGGCCCGAGCCGCTGCCGCGCACATTGATCGAAAGCATCGGCGCAGGGCGGGCGACGATCTGCTCGACCGCCGGCGGCATCCCTGAAATCGCGGAGCATTCCGCTCTCATCGGCATGTATGAACCGCGCGACGGCAAGCGCCTGGCGGACCTCATGATCAGTGCGATGGAACAGCCTGATCGCTGGCGCGGCAGCCATCCTGCTTCTGACGAAGTGTTGAAGATGTTCTCGGCCGAAACCATCGCGACGGCTCATTTAGATATATATGCTTCAGTCCGGTCCAGTTTGTCGACCTAACCTTTGAGAAGGCCTGCCACAGTGACGATCGACCTCGGCCGGATGCGGCCTGGCTTGGGCGACGTATGCGTATCTTGATGAGCACTTCGCTCTATCCGACACCGAGGGCTCCTTACATTTTCGGTGGCGCTGAGCTCTTCGTTCAGCGGCTTGCGGAGCGTTTCGTGGCAGAGGGGCATGAGGTCGAGGTCATCCGCGCGCATCCCCAGGGCGATGGAGCGCCGGAGACGGTGAATGGTGTTCCTGTCCATTCCGCGCGCCAGAGCAATATCTACTGGGCCTATGGTCCGCGCAAACCGGCTCCGGTCAGGTTCGCGTGGCACATGATCGATGATCGCGCCGGTGCCGATGAGTTGATGGCGCAGCGGATCGAGACGTTTCGCCCCGACGTGCTTCATTCGAACACGCTGGTTGGGCTCGGCGCCGATATCTGGCGGGTGGCGCAGGACCGGAACGTGCCGGTTGTCCACACTCTGCACGATTATTATCTTACCTGCGCGCGCGCGTCGCGGTTCAGCGGCGGCAAGGTCTGCGCGACGACTTGCGTCTCCTGCTCGGTGCTGACGCGGACGAGACGCCGCAGAACACGCAGCGTTTCGGCGGTGGTCGGCGTCAGCCAGCGCATCATCGACATCCATCAGCGCGAGCAGCTCTTTCACGATACGCCCATCCGAGCGGTGGTGCGCAATGCCTCGCCATGGTCCGGGCCGGTGCCGCGGGATCTGGCTGGCCCCGGAGGCGGAGCCTTCTCGATCGGCTTCATGGGCCGGCCACATTACGAGAAGGGCATCAGCCAGCTCGTGCAGGCTGTCGCGAGGTTGCCTGCGGGGATGGTGAGACTCGTCATCGCCTGCCGGCTCAGCGACGACGAAAAGGAGGCCCTGTGCAAGCTGGCGGCGGGGGCCGATATCCTTTTTCTCGGCTACGTCCAGCCGGATGTCCTGCTCAGCCAGGTCGACATCGTCATCGCGCCCTCGCTCTGGGAAGAGCCGGGCGCGCTGGTGATCGAGGAGGCGCTGTCCGCCGGCCGTCCCGTCATCGTTTCGCCCTATGGCGGATCTCCGGAAGCGATCGAGCCAGGCATCAATGGCTGGATCGTCGCGCCCGAGCCCGATGCGATGGCCAGCCTCTTGGCGACGCTGGCGCGCGAGCTTGAGAAGATCCGCGCGATGCATCACCGGCTGATGGCCCGTGGCGCCCGGCGCACGATGGCCGATGTCGATGCGGCCTATCGCGAAATTTACGACCGTGCCATCGCCGCCGCGCGGGCCGGCTCGCGCAGGTGAGGCCGTCCGGTCCCTGGACGAGGTTATCGCTGCGCGTCGGTGTCTGCCGATGACGAAACTCTTCGTACTGGGCGGCTATCTTTACCAGAGCGTGGCCGCGATCGGGCTCGTCTTCGCTGTCAGTCATCTCGTCGAGAGCAGCGCCTACACCCAGTTCTCGCTCGTGGTCGCACTCAGCCAGTTCATCGCGGTCCTTGCCTTCGAATGGCTTCAGATCGCGGCGACCCGCTTTCTCGCCGGCGCGCCCGAGGGCCGGAAGCAGCGACTGCGCAGTGCGGTTCTGAGCGCCTTCGCACTGAGTGCCGCCGCCTTGCTGGTGGTGGGCCCGATCACCTTTCACTTCACCGCGGCGCATCGGCTGACGGCGGGGCTGGCGCTCGGCGTGGCCATCGCCCAGAGCCTGGCGGACCTCCTGCTGACCGTTCTGCGGGTCGATAATCGCCTCGCGGCTTCGGCGGGGCTGGCGATCATCCGCTCCACCTGCCTCGTCACCTTTGCCGCGATCGGTGCCTGGCTTGGCGGTGGTGCCGAAGCAGCATTGGCGGGGATGCTGCTGGCGCAGATCTGCGGCGTTTCGGCGACCCTCGCCTATGACCGGACGCTGATGCGCTGGCGGCGCGATGAGGTCACGAAGAGTAATCTGGCCGCCTTCGCAGGCTACGGCATGAAGGCTGCCGCCGCCTCGGTCATGCATCTGGGCGCCGCAGTATCGCTGCGCTTCCTCGTCGTCGGCAGACTCGGGCCGTCGAGCACGGAGGCGGCTGGGTTTTCGCTCGCCTTCGACCTGTTGCAGCGGCCGTTCTCGGTGCTCGTCGCTGCTGTCCATATGGTGTCCTTCCCCGAGGTGGCGGCGAAATACGACCGCGGCGGCCGGGCCGAGGCGCAGCCGGCGACCGCCAAGCTGTTCGCCTTCCTGTTCTGCTGCACATCCCTCCTGATGGCGGGCATGATCGCCTTTACGCCCGATTTCGCCTGGCTGTTCGTGCCGGCAGCGGCGCTGCCGGCCTTTCTCGCCGTTGCGCCGGCGGTCACCTTTCTCGCCTTCGTCAACACCCATCTCCAGGTGACCGGCGCGGTGGTGGTGCATCTCCTGAAGCAGACCCAGCGGCTGATTCTGGTCGCCTTCGGACAGTTGCTGTTCACGGTGCCGCTCTGCTGGTTCGTACTCGCGCAGCGCGGTTCGGCTGCCTCCGCACTCTGGCTGGTGGGCACGGCGACATTGCTCTGGGGCTTGGCCATGGCAAAGCCCACGATCCGGTTCGGAGCCCGCCCGGCGGCAGGGCCGATGGCGTTGGGCGCCGCAGCCTCGATCGCCGTTCTCGCTTTGGGGCTGGCTCCCTCGGCGCCGGTCCCGCTGCTGGTCGCCAAGCTCGTCTTGGCCGGGGCCGCGACGTTGTTCGTTCTCTGGCGCGGGCGCTTTCTGCACAGTGGGGTGGCGCCAAGCTAGTTGCGATCACGATGCTGCCATGCTTTCATTGTGCAGTGCAGCAGGGATCGGCGGATGACCGGTCGGAGGAGATGCGGCTGGCCATGCGCGCCCTGAAGACGATCGCGGCGACTGCGCTGCTCATGGCTGTGTCCGTTTCGACATCGGCCATGGCGAGCGACTTCATTTTCGGTGTGGGAGCGCATTTCGCGTTCACTCCCCAGCGCGGTTATCTGCCCGAAACGCAGAAACCACTGCTCGCCGATCTCGGCGTCAGCAGCTTTCGCGACGACGTTCATGAAGGCGCTTTCACCGTTGCCGAGCCGGACCATCCGCTCGGAAGGCAGCTGGGGCGCCTGAACGAGGTTCTTCTCAGCCGCACGCTGCAGCCCGTTCTCATCCTGAAGGGGCGCCAGCTCGCAGCCACGCCGATCGTGCGCGACGCGCCGACCTCCCCGCGCGAACGCGAACTCTTCGCCAATTTCGCATCGCGCGTCGTTGCCGGGACGCGCGGATACAACGCGATCTACGAGATCTGGAACGAGTGGAACATGGGTTGGCGGCCGCGCAAGCCTGTGATCGGCCCCATGGGGCCGGTCTCGGAGAACAGCGATTACTCGCCCGAGAACTATGTCGAAACCGCCAAGGCCGCCTATCAGGCGATCAAGGCGAAGAACCCCGACGCGCTGGTCCTGACCGGCTCCATCGGCGACGATGACGGCTGGGTCTGGTCCAAGCGGGCCATGGCGGCCGGGCTCGCCGAGACGGGCGATGGCATTTCGGTCCATTTCTACAATCATTGCAACCGCCCGCCCGATCGCACCGCCGAGAATCTGATCGGGAAAGTCGAATCCTTTCATCAGGCGATCCGTTCGGCGGCGCCGGGCCGCATGCTGCCGCTCTACATCACGGAGTTCGGCTGGCCGACGGATAAGGGCCCTTGCGACATCCCGCCCGATCTGGCTGCCGCCAATCTCGCCCAGTTCACGCTGTGGGCGCCGACGCAGAGCTGGATCAAGGGCATCTGGGTATACGAGCTGCGCAACAGCGGCACGAACCCGATCGAACGCGAAGATAATTTCGGCCTGTTCGACTACGACAACAAAGCCAAGCCCGGAGCCTGCCTGTATCGGGAGGCGATCAAGCTCTCGCGCTCGCTGGAGGGGGCGCAGTTTCGCCGGACCCAGCCCGGCCTGCGTTGGCTTGATGGCAAGGACAAGAGCGGCCGGCCCGTCTGGGTCATCTGGACCACGGCGCGCGATTCCGCCGGAAAGATCAGCTATCGCGACGGGTCCCCTGCAGCCGGCCGGCGTCTTTGCGACCCGGGGCAGGGCGGGAGCGATCGTCTTTCCATGGTGCCGCTGGTGATCGAACCCGGTTCCAAGTCCGCAGATCAGCTGGTGGTCCAGCTCACGGCCCCTTGACCTGTCCTGCAATCGCCTTCCGGCGGGTCCAACCGCGCGCGCCGGTCGAGATCATCGTCTCATGAGCCAAAAACGCATCCTGATCCTGACCTACGAGTTTCCTCCGCTTCTGGGTGGGGTCGGGACCTATTGCGTCGAGATCGCAAGGGCTGCGACCGAGCTCGGCCATCAGGTGACGGTGGTCGCGCCGGCCCATGACACCGACAATGCGGCGTTCGATGCCGCATTGCCCTTCGCCGTCGAACGCCTTCCGATCGCTCATTACACGCGCCATTCCTTGCGCTCGCTGCTGACCTATGTCCGACGGCTGCTCGCGGCGGATGTCGGCCGCTACGACATCGTGCATCTGGCGGATTGGCCGCTGATCATCGCCGCGCGGTTCGTCGCCCTGCTGCGGCCGCTGCGGTTCCGCGTGATCCTGCATGGCACCGACGCGCTGCTGCTCAACCAGGCGCGGCTGCCGCGCCTGGTCGGAGCCGGTCGCACGCTCGGTCTTGCCGAAAAGGTCGTCGCCAACAGCCGCTATACCCTGACGATTGCGCGCCGCGAGCATCCGGCGATCACCGATGCGCGGGCGCAGGTGGCCCTCCTGGGCGTCGGACGCAACTGGTTCGCGCCGGCCGGCGACGCGGCCGAGCTGCGCCTGCGCCTTGGCATTGCGGCCGACCGGAAGCTGCTCCTCAGCGTCTCCCGGCTCGACGAACGCAAGGGTCATCGCCATGTTCTCGCCGCGCTGGAGCATCTGGCGCCGGAGGAAAAAGACCAGCTCGCTTACGTCGTCGTCGGCAAGGCCGGCGATCCGGCCCATGCCGACGCGCTGAAAGCGCAGGCTTCGACGATCGGGCTGCCTGTCATCTTCACCGGGCCGCTGGCCGAAGAGGATGTCCGCGGCCTCTACGCGCAGGCTTACCTGTTCCTGCTGCTGGGCGAGGACCGCAGCGACAAGATCGAAGGGTTCGGCCTGGTCTATCTCGAGGCGGCGGCCCAAAGCGTCCCCAGCATTGCGTCCCCGGTCGGGGGCGTGCCGGAGGTCGTTCTCGACGGCAAGACCGGGCTGCTGGTCGATTATCGCGACCCGCGGGCTGCCGGGATGGCGATCAGCCGCCTGCTGGCCGATCAGCCCGAGCGCGACCGGCTCGGCGAAGCGGCCCGCGCCTGGGCCGAAAGCCTGACATGGCGCCGCTGCGCCGAGCAGACGTTTGGCTGAGTTGTGACCCCGCACCCCCCGAAAGGCATGAGCATGTCCTCCCCCGTCGAGGCCGAAACGCCTCTCGTGACCGTTGTCATCCCGGCCTACAACGCCGCCGGCTGCATCGGGCGCGCGGTGAAATCCGTCCAGGATCAGAGCTTGCAGAATTTCGAGCTCGTCATCGTGGACGACGTCTCCAGCGACGCAACGGTTGAGGTCGTCGAGGAGATGGTGAGGATCGACGGTCGCATCCGGCTGGTGAAGGCGGAGACGAATGGGGGGCCCTCGGCAGCGCGCAATCTCGGCTTTCGCCATGCGAGAGGCGAGTGGATCGCGATCCTGGACGCTGACGATGCCTTCAAACCCACGCGGCTGGAGACGTTGATCGCCCGTGCGCAGGCAGAGAAACTCGACGCGATCGCGGACAATATCGACATTCACGATTATCATGCGGATGCCACCATCCCCGCGGTCATCAACCGGCTGAAGGACTTCGGTGGGGCCTATTTCACGCTGACGCTTGAAGAATTCCTCCGCTACGATTTTGTCGAGAGCGGCTATCAGTTCGGCCTGATGAAGCCGATATTCCGGTCGGATTTTCTGAAGGCCAATGATCTCGCCTATCCTACTGCCTATAGGCATGGTGAAGATTCGTATCTCTACTCCGCGCTGCTCGCCTGCAAGGCCAGGATGGAGATCGCGAAAGAGGCATTTTACATCTATACGCCGACCTTTGGGCCCGTATCGCGCAAGATATCCGAGTTCTCCCGCACCAAGACCGATTACATCAAGAAGGCCAAGTCGTGCGACGACTTCCTTCAGGCCTATGGCGCCCGCATTTCGATGGCGGCCCGGCGCCTGGTCGAACAGAGGCGGGCGCGGATGCTCGCCTTCAACGAATTCCTGATTACTCTCGAGGCGCGACGGAATCTGGGTATTATCGGCACCCTGAAACGGCTGGCCGCGCATCCGTCTTCAATCCAGTTCCTGCCCTCACTGGTCCTCCGAAAGCTGCGCTCGCTTTTGCCTTTCGGTGCTCAGACAGCGGTTAAATCCTGATGGCGGCTCGGGGCGCAGGGCGGACGGCGTCCGGCGTCGTCTGGATGATGCTCGGGACGGGCGGGCAGACCGTCTTCCAGTTCGTGCTGTTCATCGTGCTGGCGCGACAGCTCGGGCCGGAGGCGTTCGGCCTGGTCGGGATCGCGGCGGTCTTCATCGAGCTCAGCGGTGCGCTCGGCAGGGCCGGGCTCACCGAGGTCGTCATCCAGCAGAAGGTGCTGCATGACGACGAAGCGAGCACGGCTTTCTGGTCCAGCATCGGCATTGGCGGGTTTCTCACCGCCGCGCTCTTCGCTGCCAGCGGCCCGATGGAAGCGGCATTTTCGGCGCCGGGCCTGCAGCCCGTGATGCAATGGCTCTCCCTGACCTGCCTGCTGTTCGCGGCTGGTGCGGTCTACGAGGCCATGCTGCGGCGGGAATTCGGGTTCAAGGCGTTGGCGGGCCGCAATGTCACCGCGACATTCGTGAGCGGGGTGGTTGCGCTGGCCATGGCGCTGACCGGCTTTGGCGTCTACAGCCTCGTGGCGCAGAGGTTGATCTACATGGTCTGGCTGCTGGTCGCGATGATCTATGCGACCGGCTGGTGGCCGCGCCTGATCTGGAAGGCCGGGGTCGCGTCGCGCCAGCTCGCCGGCGGGTCGACATTGGCGGTCGCCTCGGTGCTGGGCAGCGGCAACCAGCGGATCATCGATCTGATCGTGGGCTATGTCCTGGGTCCCGTCGCCCTCGGCTATCTGCGCATCGCGTGGCGGGCGCTCGATCTCCTGCAGGAGCTTTCGATCCGGCCGATTACGGCCGTGACGCTCACCTCTCTCTCGCGTCTGCAGGACGACAGGGCCGCATTCGGCCGCGCCTATCTGCGCCTCGTGCAGATGACGGCGGTGTTCGCCTATCCGATGTTTCTCGGCGCGGCCATCATCGCGCCGGAGCTGATTGCCCTGATGTTCGGCGCGAAATGGGCTCCGAGCGTGCCGCTGATGCAGATCCTGACGCTGACATCAATCTTCATCCCGCTGATCTTCTACAAGTCGAATGCGCTGATGGCGGTCGGTGCGACGCGCATGGTTCTGGCGATCAACGTTTTCGAGTTCGTTGCCAGCGCGCTGGTGGCCTATCTGTGCGCCCGCCATGGTGTCGAGGCTGCTGCTGCCGGCAACATCATTCGCCTAGCTGTCGTGACACCCGCGATCTTCTGGACGATGTCGCGGTCGACGGGGGTGCAAGGCGTCGCGACCTTGCGCGCGGTCGCCGCACCGCTGCTCGCCACCGGCGTGATGATCGCGGCGCTTCTGGGGCTGAAGAGCCTGCTGCCGGCCTTCGGGCCCGTTCCGACCATTCTGCTCTTCGCGTCGGCCGGTGTGGCGATCT
This sequence comes from Allobosea sp., assembly GCF_048595345.1. GTDB lineage: Bacteria > Pseudomonadota > Alphaproteobacteria > Rhizobiales > Beijerinckiaceae > Allobosea. The sequence goes on along the minus strand of NZ_JBMDWH010000173.1, from coordinate 73,956 downwards.
ATGCGGGTGCGCTGTTCGTCTTCAAGCCTGCCCTGGTGAAAGAGGTCGTCGGCATGGTCCTTGCGATGGCCGGCAGGCCGGCCCGCATCTGACAGGAAAACGAGCAGGCCATGTCATTCAACACCTTCCGTCGCAAGTGGGGCTGTCAGATCGGCAATCTGGTCGCCAATCTGCTGCCGGCCGACAGCGTCAGCAAACATCTGCGCAACGGCATCTATCGCCTCATGGGTGTCAGCATCGGGCCGGGCACGGCCTTCGCCGGTGACAGCTACATCAATCTCGGCCCGGTCGCGCGGCTCTCGGTCGGGCGCGACTGTTTCGTCAATCGGCAGTGTTATTTCGACCTTTCGGCCGATATCGCCATCGGCGACGGGGTCTTTATCGGCACCCATTGCGCCTTCGTAACCGCCGATCACGAGATCGGACCCGCTAGCCGGCGAGCGGGCAAGGTCGCGGCCAGGCCGGTCTCGGTCGGCGCCGGGGCGTGGATCGGAACCCGGGTCACGATCCTGCCTGGTGTGACGATCGGCCGGGGTGCGATCGTGGCCAGCGGCGCGCTCGTGCGCGAATCCGTGCCCGACAATGTTCTGGTCGCCGGCGTTCCGGCGGTGATCAAGAAGTCGCTCGAGGCCGACGGCGTAGCCCCGACAGCCGTTCCGCTCCATCAGGAGCCGACGTCTTGAACCCTGCGCAGCCGCCGGAGATCTTCATCAACGGGCGCTTCCTGTCGCAGGCGCTGACGGGTGTGCAGCGTTATGCCACCGAGCTCGTGAAGGCGCTGGACGAGCTGATCGTCGCGGGTAGCCTGCCAGCCCCGCTGAACGGCGCCCGCTTCACCCTGCTGCTGCCGCCGAATGCCGCGACCGAGCTGCCGCTGGCGGCGATCCGGCAAAGGCGGGTGGGGCGCATGAAGGGCCATGCCTGGGACCAGATCGACCTGGCGCGCGCCGCGCGGGGCGGAATCCTCGTCAGCCTGGCGAATTCCGGGCCTGCTCTGCACCGGCGGCATCTGATCGTGCTCCACGACGCCCAGGTCTATCGCCATCCGGAGTTTTTCAGCCGCAGCTACCTGCTGCTGCACCGCACGCTGGGCCGGCTCTATGCGCGCATGGCGCAGCTCGGGACGGTCTCCTATTTTTCGCGCCGGGAGCTGGCTGCGGCCCTGTCGGTTCCCGAGGATCGGCTCAGCGTCATCCCGAACAGCGCCGAGCATCTGCGCAGCATCGTTCCGGACGGCTCGATCATCGGCAAGCTCGGCCTGGCGCCAAAGCGTTTCTTCCTGGCCGTCGGCTCGATGAACCGCAACAAGAACATCGCCGTCGCGATCGAGGCGGCCAAGCTGTTGGCGCGCCCGGATTACCCGTTGGTCGTCGTCGGAGGCGGAAACCAGCAGGTCTTCGGCGGCGGGCAGGGCTCGGGAGACGGTGCGATCTGGGCGGGGCGGCTGTCGGATGCCGAGATCGCCGCGCTCTACCAGAATGCGACAGCCTTCGTGTTTCCGAGCCTTTACGAGGGCTTCGGCCTGCCGCCGCTGGAGGCGATGACGTTCGGCTGCCCCGTGCTCGCCTCGACCGCCGAGGCTCTGATGGAAGTGTGTGCAGAGGCGGCGTGTTATTTCGATCCCCGCGATGCGGCGGCTCTCGCGCGGTTGATGCAGGAGCGGATCGATGGCGTTCCTCCGCTCGATCTGCTCGAAGCGAAGCAGTCGCAGCGGCTCGCGCATTATTCCTGGCGAGCCTCCGCCGAAGCATTGACCAGGGCCGTTTCGGCCCTCGCGGGGCGCTAGAATGACCGATCCTGCCCGTATCGGCTCATCGTCAGCGCGCCAGCCCATCCTCGCGGCTCCAGCCGTGCCGATGCACCACGTCGCCATCGCCAGCCTGCGCCTCGCGGCTATGGCGGCTTCGACGTCCGACCTTGCCTGCGGAGATTTCTCATGACCGACCGCTCGAGGCCGCCGAGAATCCTGCATGTCGCCGAGACGGTGCGTGGCGGCATCGCGACCTATCTGAACGAATTGCACCGCCACCACGCGGTCGCGCTCGGCGAGGAGAATCTCGCCTATGTCATTCCCCAGGATCACAAGCGCGACCTCGATGCGGTGCCGGATGCAAGCATCACGACCTTTGTTCGCAAAGGCCGGGATGTCAGCAGCATGTCCGGCATGGCGGTCAGCACCTGCAGGGCCATTCGCCGCTTCCGACCGGACGTGGTGCATCTGCACTCGACCTTCTCGGGCATCCTGCGGCCTATGCTCAAACTGCTGTTTCCGAGGCTGGCAGTCGTCTACTGCCCGCATGGCTGGGCGTTTCTGCGCGAATCCAGTACGGCCAGCCGGGTCGTCACGCGGACGATGGAGCGTCTGCTCGCCCCGCTGGCGGACCGGATCGTCTGCATTTCCGACTGCGAACGGCGCGCGGCCCTCGAGGCAGGGATCGCGGACAGGCGTCTGGCGTTGATCTACAACGGCATGAGCAATGAGCGACCCGACTATCCCGCCGCCGAATGGTCCGATGAGCGCCTGAAGGTGCTGTTTATCGGCCGTCTCGATCGGCAGAAAGGATACGATATCCTGTTGGAAGCCGCGGCCGATCTCCAGACAGAGGTCCACCTGCGGATGATCGGCTCGACGGTGGTCGGGCGCGAGCAGGCGCTGGAGCATCCCGCCAATGTCGAGATGCTCGGCTGGCAGTCACCCCAGATCATCGAGGCCCAACTCGATGCTGCCGATCTCGTGGTCATCCCCTCCCGTTGGGAGGGGTTCGGCCTGGTCGCGCTGGAGGCGATGCGGGCACGGAGGCCCATCGTCGCATTTGCCGTCGGAGCCTTGCCGGAAATCGTCGAGGACGGCGTGACCGGAATTCTCTGCTCGCCGCCCGGCGCAGAAGCGTTGGTCGCCGGATTGAAACGGGCTCTGGACATGCCGCTCCGGCCGATGGGCGAGGCCGGCTTCCAGCGCTTCAGGCGCCTTTTCCTGGTCGACACCATGCAGATCAAACTTCAGGAACTGTATCGGGAAACCTCTCCAGCTCATGAGCCAGCCAGTCATTCAGCCGCTAACGTATCGGCAGATGCAAGGAATCCGGCTAGAAACGCGGCACGGTGATCGAGTCCCGGCCGTCGCCGACGCTGGCATTGCAGAAACAATGCCGTGGCCCTCGTGCCACAGATTCCGGCCTATACTGCAGGTGCGAACGATAAAGGTGGTTCGAGGTCGATTTAGCTGTTAAGGCCGAGTGCCGGATCTATTCATAAAGGAACGGGCGTGAGTGAGTTGATTACCATCGGGTCTTCGGTCCAAGCGCTTGGCAGGCGGACCCGCACTTACGCCGTTAGCTCGCTCGCGCTTTTGCTGTCCGCCTGTGCGGGCGTCACACCGCAAGATACGCCCAACATCCAGTCCGTTCAGGCCAATGCGCAGCTCTCGGTGCTGTCGGATGAACGGGTCAATTACGCGCTGGTTTCGCTCACGCCGGAGCTTCTGCGCTCGACCAATGGCGCCACCGCTTCGTCGCTCGGCTCCATGTCGAGCCTCGGTGGCGGCAAGCGAAGCGGCGACGTCACCATCGGTATCGGCGATATCGTGACAGTGACGGTTTTCGAAGCCGCCGCGGGCGGGCTTTTCATCCCGCGCGAAGCCGGCTCCCGGGCCGGTAATTTCGTCGATATCCCGCGTCAGCAGGTCGACCAGTCCGGCAGCATCGTCGTGCCCTATGCCGGCACGATCCGGGTCTCGGGCCTGACCGCGAGAGAAGTCGCCGCGGTGATCCGCGAGCGCATCAAGGATCGTGCGATCGATCCCCAGGCGGTCGTTTCAGTGGTCGAGCAGCGCGGCAACCAGATCAGCGTCCTCGGCGATGTGAGCGCGCCGCTGCGCTTCGCCATCGATCCCGGCGGCATCCGTCTGCTGGGCGCGGTCGCCCGCGCCGGTGGTGCCCGCTCCCCGTCCTACGAGACCGTGGTGACGGTGAAGCGCGGCAGTCGGCTGGTCCGCCAGATGCTGAGCGATATCATCAAGCGACCGGCCGACGATATCTTCATGGCTCCAGGCGACGTGATCTATCTGTCGAAGGAGCCGCGCTTCTTCCTCGTCTTCGGCTCGACTCCCTCGCCCGGTTCGATCGGGGGATCCAACAACCGTCGCTTCAGCTTCGAGAATGACCGGATGATGCTCGCCGAGGCCCTCGCCAAGGCTGGTGGGCTCGACGGCTCGCGCGCGAACTCGAAGGCGGTCTATGTGCTGCGCGCCGAATCCCGCCGGATGCTCGAACGTGGCGGCGTCGATATGTCGAGCCTGATCGGCGAGACGATCCCGACGGTTTACAGCCTCGATTTCAGCAAGCCGGACGGATTGTTCCTCGCGAACTCCTTCCAGCTGCGCGACAAGGATGTGATCTTCGTGTCGGAAGCGCCCTCGATCGAAGTGATCAAGCTGTTGAACGTCGTCAGCCCGATCACCTCCAGTGCCGCGAATATCGACGGCATCGGGCGCTGAGGATCGGTTGGAACTGAGCTGTCGCAACGGATCGGGAACAGCTTCGGCGTGAGCGTCCTCGCCAAAATCCGCATGGATATCGAGGCTTACGCTCGTGCCGAACGCTGCGAGCCGAACGCGGCCTTCTGGCTGCGGATGGTGCTCGTGACGCCGGGCTTCCAGTTCGTGCTGTCGCACCGCTTCCAGGAGGCCTTGCTTGCCATTCCGGTGCTCGGCCGGATCGTGCGGCGTGTGGTGTGGTGGCTGACCTGTCTCCTCTTCAGCGCCGAAATCGCGATGGCGGCGACGATCCAGGGGGGACTCTACATTCCGCACCCCTATGGCATCGTGGTCGGCCGGGCGCAGATCGGGCGACGTGTCTCGATCATGCAGAACGTCACCATCGGGACCAAGAGCGTCTTCGAGCTCGCGACTCCGGAGATCGGCGACGATGTCGTGCTCGGTGCCGGCTCTGTCGTGCTGGGGCAGGTTCGTCTTGGAGCCGGGTCTGCGATCGGCGCGAATGCCGTCGTCTTGTCGGATGTGCCGCCCGGTGCCGTCGCTGTCGGCGCACCCGCCCGGGCCATGTCCAGCCGCAGGCCTCAGGATGGTGTGGCGTCAGGAGCGGGGCAGGCGACCCAGGCGGGGCAGAGCTCGAACGGCTGACACATTCCGGCGGATCAGCTGCCGCATCCGAACCTCGATCATCTCGTAGCTCGCGGCCGCTGCGATCAGGCTCGCGGCCACGCCGAGCACCGCGAAGCATGCGAAGACCGTCCATGGCCCGAGACCCAGCGCGACGAGGCGCCTTGCCATCGCAAGACAGGCGAAAAGAATGAAGGGGTGGACGAGATACAGGCTGTAGCTGATCTTGCCGACGAATTGGAGCGCCGCCGTCTCCAGCAGCCGGGCGAACCCGTTTCGCCCCGACAGGACCATGGCGAAGAGGAGCACGGCCGGCGGTAGGCCTGCATAGGGCGATACATATTCGCAGAGCCCGAACATCACCACGAGCAGGGCGAGGCCGGCCGACAAGCCAGCCGCTCCGGGCAATACCAGCCGTATCGGCCGCCAGGCCATCAGCATGCCCAATCCGAAATAGATGGTTCGCGGAAAGAACCAGACCAGCGGCAATGCCACTGCCGCCAGGCACACCGCCAGAGCGAGCCTGCCACGCGCGAAAGCGGTGAACAGCATCGCGAACCAAATGTAGAAGACCCACTCATAGGTCAGGGTCCAGGCGTTCTGCTGAGCAATCGGATCGCCGACGAAATCCTGAATGAAAAACAGGTTGGTCAGGAAGATGCGAAGATAGGAGAGGGGATCGATCCCGGCGAAGAATTTGTAGCCGATGACCGGGCCGATGACGAACAGCACCACATGCAACGTGACGAAGACGGGCATGATGCGCAGCGCCCGGTCGAGGAAGAATTTCGACAAGGCGCCGTGCCGGACCAGGCTGGCCGGAATGAGATAGCCGCTGATGATGAAGAACAGCTCCACGCCCCGCCCGCCCGCGGCCAGAGCGAGATCCGCCCATTGCGGGAAGCCCGGCGGAATGAGGCCGGCGAGATAAGGCATCGCATAGATGTGGCTCGCGACGACGGCCAGCGCGGCCAGCCCGCGCAAACCCTGGATCGCCGGAATGAAACCGTGATCGGACACTTGCGACGGAGGCTGTGCCCGGGCTAGCGCCTCCGGTTCGGCGTCGCTGCCCTGAGCGCTCACTCGGCCGGCCTCAGGGACATCGGCCCAGCGGTCGAGCGGGTGGGCAGGCGCATTGTCGTTCCGGCCGTGAAATAACGCCCCTTGGGCGGAGCGAAAACCTCGCTGAACGCGAAGCCCAGCATCAGCAACCCGCTGGCCGGCCCGTATGCGAGAACGGTCACCGTATAGATATTCATCACGAAGCAGATCGTGAGCTTATCGATATTGATCGTTTCGCGCAGTGATTTAATGACGAATATCATGAATACGACGAAAATCGGACCGAACATCAAATAGGTTCCGATATAGAAATTATCAACAGGCATAAAATACTGCCTGGTCTCAGGAGAGAATAGCTGCTGAGGATAATTGAAGCACCCGAGGCCACATCCTGTGATGAAGCCGATAGGCATGATTTTTTCCATATAGATGAACGGCTTTTGCCAGCTGTTGTTGACGCGGTCCATCAGGCTGAACCAGGACGACGCCATCGTGACGTCGGTTCCGGAAAACACCACGATCAGTGCAATTGGGATCAGAATGCAGCCGAAGGAGCCCAGCGCCAGCATGCGCAGAGCGCGAAAGCGCTGGATTTCGGGGAGGAACCTGACGAAGAGCAGCGCCAGCATGTAAATGCACAGAACGCCGAGGGCGGTCTTGTTCGTGGTGAGCCGCACCGTGGCGATGGCGACCGCTCCCCAGACGAAGATCCACCAGAGTTTGGCTCTCGCGGAGCAGAAAACGAACGTGATCAGAATGAAGAAGCTCGCCATCGTGCTGTCGGCCGCGAAACCTGACAGGCGAACCTCCGATTGCGACCACCAGAGCCGGCCCGCCTCGCGGGTCGCGCCGAACGACTCGTAGGAGAAGCCAACCCAGGGAAATTTGATGAATTTCGATGCCACGACGCCGAAGATCGAACTGAAAAAAAGGACACGGATCAGGGGCATCAGCCAGGGTGTGTCATCGATGTTACGCTGGCAGAAGCAGAAGCCCACGAAGATCGGCGCGAACATCTTGAAAGCCGAAGACATTCCCGCAAAGGTTCCAAGGAAGACATAGCCGAGGATCAGCGCGATGCCGGTGTAGAAGACCAGCATCGTTGCCAGAATGCTCCTTCCGCGAAGGCAGTAGCGATAGACGAAAACGCCCATCGTCACGATCGCCAGCAGGTCCGGAATGAACCACAGCGGATCCAGCCGCATGACGTTCAGATAATAGCGCATGGCGCCGGCGAAAGCGTCGCGGATGAAGTAGAGCGCAAGCGCGACGGCTTCGATGCTCCACAGGGCCCTGGACAGCGGGCGCTCCGCTTGCGGCCGTGCAGGCATCCCGCCAATCTGCCGCTTGAATGCGCTGGCTGCCGACTGCGCCACGTTCTCGTCCATCTTTCAGATTGCGGCCGACCTCAAGGAGCCTGCCGGGCCGAGGATACACCAACTCGGCGCGGCAATTCTACCGCATCTGCGAAATAGCCGGGAGCCGCCCCCCGGCCTTGCCTTGCCTCGGGCTTTGGCGTCGACTAATCCACGGCTCGGCCCTTGCATCATGACGCCGGGCCGGCCGTAGACCCCTCTCTCCGGTCGCTCGCTCGAGGCAGGGCATGATGCGGAAGGACAGGGCTTTTCACCGCGCCGTGCGGCGTTGGCTGCATCGCGGCTCCCGCATTCTGTTTCTCGCGGTCATCGCCTTGGCGCCGCTGCCCTTCGGAGCGACAGCTCCGGTTCCGCTTGCCCTGGCCCTGGCCGGGTTGGCGCTCAGCCTGCTGACTGCGGATCTGCGCCACGTGACCGCAACGCATCTGAAAGGCTTCTGGGTGGTTCTGGCCGCCTTCGCCGCCTATGTCGGAATGGCTGCGTTGCAGCATCTGCCCGCGGCGGCAGGGCTTGTTCCGGCCGCGCCCATTTGGGCGGAGGCCGAAGCGTTGCTCGGCATCCCGCTGACGGGTCAGGCGGCATGGTCGGCTTCGGTGTCGTTCGCGATCGTGGGCGCGCCGCTCGCCGGGCTCCTCGCTTTCGCCAGGGCGCTCGCGCTGAGCAGCGAGCGCAGGGGTGCCCTTCAGTTGTTCGCGGCCATCGCCGTGTCGGGAGCAATCTATGCGGTCTATGGCATCGCCGCTCATGTGCTGACGCCGGAGCTGCTGCTCTGGCGGGCGAAGACAGCCTATCTGGACGCCGTGACCGGGACGTTCGTCAACCGGAACACGGCCGCGACCTATTGGGGCAGCTGTGCCGTCATCTGCCTCGCGATGGGCCTGGATCATGCGGCGAAACGCGCCGGCCGCTCTTCGGTCAACGGGGAGGGCAGCGGTCTTTTTCGCATTCTGCCCTGGATCGGCCTCGTTCCATGCCTTCTGGCTCTGGCAATGACCGGCTCACGCGCCGGCGTGATCCTGACGCTGCTGGCGCTCATGCCGGTGGTCGCTATCAGCCTGAGCGGAATGGGGCATTTGAAGAGCCTCACGATGGGCCGGCTCGCGCTGCTGTTGCCGGGCATCGGTGCGCTGCTGCTCACGCTGGGGGCCGCCGCGGTGGCGCGCGTCCATGTGTACGGGCTTTATGACGAGCATCGAGCCGCGGCCTACGCCGATATTCTGGCGATGATCGCAAGGCATCCCTGGACCGGTGTGGGGATCGGAGCCTTCGGAGCAGTCTTTCCGCGCTTCCGCTCGGCCGAGCTCGGGAGCAGCGGCCTTTGGGACCGGGCGCATAGTACACCGCTCGAAATCGCAGCCGAGGCCGGCCTGCCGGTAACCATGTTGATCGTCGCGACTTGTCTATTCATAGTATACGTATTATTAAAAGGTTGTTTTGAGCGGCGTCGTGATCGGTTCTTCCCGGTAGCGACATTTGGTTGCGTCCTGTTGGGGTTCGGGCATTCCTGCGTCGATTTTTCGTTGCAGATTCCCGGTTATGCCATTGTGTTTGCCTCCATCGTCGGATGTGGGCTCGCGCAATCGGTGCCGACCCGACAGATTTTCGGTGAGGGTGGCGCTCGAGATGAAACAACTTCTCTGCAGCGCGGCCTTTCTCGTCGTTTTCGCGTCCACCGCGAGGGCGCAGGTCGGTAACGGCGCCTGCGGCACTCTGCCGGACATGACGGCGGAACGGGCTGCCGCGTTCCTCAACCAGCCAGCGGCCCTTCTGGGGCAGGCATCGAATATCGGCGGCAGCCTGGCCGCTGCGATCCGGGACTTCGCCATCACGCGGCCTGAGACATTGAGTGGTGTGCCGGCGCTCGCAAATGATGCATCTGCGGACCAGTTGCGCGCGATCGGGGCAGGGCTCGGCACCGCGGCGGCGATGTGCGCGCTCTCGCAGCCGAATACGGCGCTGCGCATTCAGGAAACGGTGCTGGCCACCAACAAGCCCGAGGTCGTCAATGCCTATACGAGCATCGTCGGCGATGTCGCGACCGAGGCGATCCCCGAACTTCCGGCGACCGGAGAAACCACCGCTGGCGGCGCGCGGGCCCGCGGGGTGACGGCTGACGCGACCGGTATTCCATCGAACGCCACACCGAACTCGTTTTTCGGTGTCGTCGGCGGCGTCAGCCGCCAATCGAGCGTGTCGCTGCTTTCCGTCAGCCCCAGCAATTGAGCGAGCCCCCACCCCAGCGCGGATGTGAGTTGATAACCAATATCGGAGGCAGCGCTGTCTCGGCGGCAGATGCGCCCCGGTTCGCTGCAATTTTAGCGGCTTTCTGAACGCGGCTCTCAGCGCTGCCTTGGCATAACCGGTTCGACAACGGATCGGGACGACCATGAAACGCGCAGTTCTCGGTGCTGCCTTTGCCCTGCTCTTGACGGCCGGCGCCTCGCGGGCGGCCTCCGTGGTCGAGCCCTTGCCGGTCGGCAACGAACCGTCCCGGGTGGCATCCTACGGCTACACCCTGGCGCCACTACCCTTCGTCAAGTTCTGCATGCAGCAGGCGCCGGAATGCCAGCCCGCCACCGGATCGCAGGAACCGACGGACGAGATGCTCGCGCGGATGGTGGAGATCAACCGCGAGGTCAACCGCTCCATCACTCCGATGCGCAAGCCGACGCAGCCTCTTCTGACGAGCTGGACGATCGCGCCGGAGGCGGGCGACTGCAACGATTATGCGGTCACCAAGCGCCACCGGCTGATCGCGGCGGGCTGGCCTTCGAGCCATGTCCTGCTGGCTGCGGTGGCGACGCCGGAAGGGCAGGGCCATCTCGTCGTCGTCGTGCGCACGGCCGAGGAGGATCTGGTGCTCGACAATCTGACCGACGCGATCCGGCGCTGGGACAAGACGTCCTTCGACTGGATCTCGATGCAGTCGGAAGAGGATCCGCGTTTCTGGCTCGCTGCGGGCGAGCGTGGCCGCCAGCGGCAGCAGCGCCTGCAAGCGGTTGCGGCAGGCTTTGCGACGGCGCGCTGATCGAAGCAGCTGCACCGGGGCGGCGGCAACCGCCGGCCGGCCCAGCCGCAGCGTTCTCACCAGGCGGCGAGGTCGATCCCAGGCATCGGCGTCACGCCGTCAGCTGCGGGCATAGATGTCCTCGATCCGGACGATATCATCCTCGCCCGTATAAGAGCCGACCTGCACCTCGATCAGTTCCAGCGGAATCTTGCCCGGATTGGCGAGGCGATGGGTGCAGCCGATCGGCAGATAGATCGACTCGTTTTCGTGGATATAGGACACCGTCCCGTCGAGCGTGACCTCGGCGGTGCCGGAGACGACCACCCAGTGCTCGGCACGGTGGAAATGCTTCTGAAGGCTGAGCAGACCACCGGGCTTGACGTTGATCCGCTTCACCTGGAAGCGCCCGCCCAGATCGATGCGCTGGTACCAGCCCCAGGGGCGGTACATCCGCAGATGCTCGGTGGCCTCGCGCCGCCCTTCCTTCTTCAGCTGCTCGACCAGACCTTTCACTTCAGCGGCACGCGCCTTCGTGGTGACGAGCACGGCGTCGCGTGTGGCGACGACGACGGCATCCTCGAGGCCGATCACAGTGGTTAGGACCTCGTCGCTGCGGATCAGCGATCCTTTGGTGCCGATCGCGACGACCGGCCCTTCCAGCACGTTCCCGTTCCCATCCTGCGGACGGATCGCCTGGAGCGAATCCCAGCTTCCGACATCCGACCAGCCGAAGCTGGCGCGCAGAACGCCGGCATATTTGGTTTTTTCCATCACCGCATAGTCGATGGAGACCTTCGTCGCCTCGGCGAAAGCCTTGGCGTCGAGGCGCAGGAAGTCGAGATCCTCCACCGCGCCGGCCAGCGCGCGACCGGCTGCCGCCAGCATCTCGGGCACGAAGGTCTCGAGCTCCGCCAACATGCGGTCAGCCGCGAAAATGAAATTGCCGCTGTTCCAGAGAAAGCCCTGCTCGACATAGGTTTTAGCGATGTCGGCGCTCGGCTTCTCGACGAAGCGCGCTACCGCGTTGGCGCCTTCGGCCTTCAGCGGCGCGCCGGGCTCGATATAGCCGTATCCGGTCGCCGGCTCCGTTGGGACGATGCCGAAGGTCATGATCGGCCCTGATGCGGCGAGCGCTGCGGCGCTGCGGCAATCGCGGCGGAAAGCCTCGACATCGGGGATGACGTGGTCGGCGGCGAGCGCCAGACAAAGGCCCTTCTCGTCGCGGCGCGCGACCAGCAACGCCCCGATGGCGATGGCGGGCGCGGAATCGCGCCGCTCCGGCTCCAGCACGATGTCTCCGGAGACGCCGACCGCGCGCATCTGCTCGGCGACGACGAAGCGAAACTCATTGTTGGTGACGATGATGGGCTTGTCGAAGCCCTCTCCCTGCACGCGGGTCAGCGTCGCCTGGAAGGTCGACAGGCCATCGTCCAGCAACGGGATGAACTGCTTTGGCATGGAATCGCGCGACAGCGGCCACAGCCTCGTGCCGGCGCCACCGGCCATGATCAGGGGGGTGATGAGACGGGACGTCATGAGATCACGATTCTCCGGTGCGGTTGTCGAAGCCCTCTTCGGTCGGGGCAGTTTTCGTGCCGCCGCGTTCCGAATGCGGCTGAGAGGCAGAAAGAACAAGGGCGCCCCGCCGGCGCATCGGCGCGCGACCAAGGTTGCGGGGAGGGGGAAAATCAAAAGACCAAGACTGAGCGCCCATCCCGCTAAAACCCGATCCAGCCGTCATGAACGTCATGGCGCCTCCGATGCATCTGCAGCCTCGCGCGCCGATGCGATGATGTCACGACGCTCGTGGACGCCCAGCGCCGATCGTCACGTTTGCACTGCACAATGGACTAGCGCGTTCGGCCCCCCTTTGCCAACCTTCGTCGCCCGATATGGGCTGAGGAAGATCATCGGCGCCGGCGAAAAAGCGCATATCGGTAAAATCCTAGCGATCGCTTCGACCAAGCTGAAAAGGTGCGCGCGCTATCGAGAGCCCAGTCTTTCGGGGGCCTCTCTCGTGTTCATCTCGCTCGGTATTATCTGGTTGGGCTGCGCGGCCATCTTCCTGGAACTGGCTGAGCGCGCGCCCTTGATCGAAGACTGAAGGGGCTGGCGCTGCCGGAGCGCGCCCTTGCCGCGATAGGGCCTATTTTGCTCGCGACTTTGCCTGCCTGCCGTCTATAACAGCGGCGACACAGGCTGGCCTGCAACGCGAGACGCTTCATGACCGACACCGTGAGCCCCCATGCCGGACAGCGGCTGGCCCCCTCTCAGCTCGTCGATGTCGCGGCGCTGCAGAACGCCTATTTCGACCAACCGGATCCGTCCCAGCGCTCCCAGCAGGTGGCCTTCGGCACCTCCGGGCATCGCGGCTCCTCCTTCGCCAGATCCTTCAACGAGGCGCATATCCTCGCGATCGCCCAGGCGGTCTGCCTCTATCGCCGCGAGCAGGGCACCGACGGCCCGCTCTTCCTCGGCATCGATACACACGCCCTCTCGCGCAACGCCTTCGAGACGGTGCTCGAGGTCTTCGCCGCCAATGGCGTCACCACGATCATCGACGAGAATCTCGGCTTCACCCCGACGCCGGTGATCTCCCATGCGATCCTGACGCATAATCGTGGCCGCTCCTCCGGCCGCGCCGACGGCGTCGTCATCTCGCCCTCGCATAATCCGCCGGCCGATGGCGGGCTGAAATACAACCCTCCCCATGGCGGGCCTGCGGATACCGACGCCACCGGCTGGATCGAGAAGAAGGCCAATGCCTTCCTGCTCGACAAGCTCGCCGGGATCAGCCGCATCCCTTACGAGAAGGCGCTCGCGAGCGAGCATGTGCGGCGGCACGACTACATCACCGGCTATGTCGCCGATCTCGCCACCATCCTCGACATGGAGGCGATCTCCGGGGCGGGCGTGAAGATCGGCATCGATCCGCTCGGCGGGGCGGGCCTCGAATATTACCAGCCGATCATCGACCGCTATCGGCTGAACGCGACCATCGTGGACAAGCAGGTCGACCCGACCTTCGGCTTCATGACGGCGGACTGGGACGGCAAGATCCGCATGGACTGCTCCTCGCCCTATGCGATGGCGAGCCTGATCGGCATGCGGAACCGGTTCGATGTCGCCTTCGCCAACGACACCGATGCCGACCGCCATGGCATCGTCACCCGTTCGAGCGGGCTGATGAACCCGAACCATTATCTCGCTGCCGCCAGCGCCTTTCTCTTCGCCAACCGGCCCGGCTGGCGCGCGGATGCCGCGATCGGCAAGACGGTGGTGTCGAGCGCGATCATCGACCGGGTGGCAACCAAGCTCGGCCGCAGGCTGGTCGAGGTGCCGGTCGGGTTCAAATGGTTCGTGGACGGGCTGATTTCCGGCGATTTCGGCTTTGCGGGCGAAGAAAGCGCCGGTGCGTCCTTCCTGCGCAAGGATGGCAGCGTCTGGACCACGGACAAGGACGGGCTGATCCTCGGCCTGCTCGCGGCGGAAATCACGGCGAAGACCGGTTCTGACCCCGGCGTGCTCTATGACGGGCTGACGGCCGAACTGGGCAAGCCCTGCTACGCCCGCGTCGATGCGCCTGCGACGGCGGCGCAGAAGGCGGTGCTGAAGAATCTCACGCCAGCCCAGATCGAGACGCGGGAACTGGCCGGCCAGCCGATCACCGCGATCCTGAGCAACGCACCCGGCAATGACGCCGCCATCGGCGGGCTGAAGGTGGTCACGGAAGAGGGCTGGTTCGCGGCCCGCCCTTCGGGCACCGAGGAGGTCTACAAGATCTATGCGGAGAGCTTCCGTGACGAGGCGCATCTCGCTCGGATTCAGGACGAGGCGAAGCAGATCGTCGGCAAGGCCTTCGCCGCGGCCTGAGGCTCGAAAGCCGGACTGCTTGGGGGATCGCGCCATGGCGCGATCCCGACGTCGAACGGGTGAGCCTCCGTCAGCCGCTCAAGATTTGCGTTTACGCAGGGGAATGGTTTCGAAAACCGGGGCGCGATTGGCGAGTTCGAGAAAGATCGCGGTGCAGACCAGCCAAGCGATCCCAATCCACACGATCATCGTTTCCCCCATCTTGTCGCAGACCTGTTCCGCCCAGGCCTTGCTACGAATATGTGACAGGTTCGCTCCTGGTTGCAACTGCGACTTTTGATCACTCGTCTTATTCAGCTCCCTCGAGCCATGAGGATTCCGGCGCGGTTCTGGCTCCCAAGCTCATGACGCGCATCGGCCGCAGCGACCCTCAGCACCGTCAGGCGCCATCGGCGCCTTGGACGAGCGAGGACAGAAAGATCAGGTCTTCAGCGTGACCAGACTCACATCGATGGTCTTGGCCCGGAAGCCGGCCTCGCAATAGCAGAGATAGAATTCCCAGATGCGCCGGAACGGTTCGTCGAAGCCGAGCTTGGCGATTTGCGGCCATTGCTGAAGGAAGCGGTGGCGCCATTCCTTGAGCGTCAGCGCATAGCCTTCCCCGAAATCCAGCCGCTCGCCCGTCGCCATCCCCTGGGACCGTGCCGATGCCGCGATCGCCTCTAAAGATGGCAGGCAGCCGCCCGGGAAGATGAAGCGCTGAATGAAGTCGGTGCCGCTCTGATAGGATTCGAACAGGGCCGGATCGATGGTGATGGCCTGAAGCACGGCCGAGCCGCCCGGCTGCAGGGAGCGCGCGATCGTGGCGAAATAGGACGGCCAATAGGCCCGGCCCACCGCTTCGATCATCTCGATCGAAACGACCCGGTCGAACCGGCCGGTGACGTCGCGATAGTCCTGAAGGCGCAGCTCTACGCGGTCGGCCAGGCCTGCACGGTCGATCCGCTCCTGCGCGAAAGCGAGCTGCGATGGCGAGAGGGTGATGGCCGTCACGCGGCAGCCGGCGCGGGCCAGGCGCTCGGCCAGCGCGCCCCAGCCACAGCCGATCTCCAGCACATGCTCGCCGCCCTTCAGATCGAGCATGGCGACGATGCGGTCGAGCTTACGTTCCTGTGCGCGTTCCAGGCTCTCGGCCGGAGACTCATAGAGCGCGGCGGAATAGGTCATGCTCGGGTCGAGCCAGTGGCCGTAGAACGCATTGCCGAGGTCGTAATGCGCCGTAATGTTGCGGCGGCTGCCGGCGCGGCTGTTGGCGTTCCGCCGATGGCGCAGCCGGTTGAAAACTCTGGCGAGCCAGGTTCCGGAGACGAGGTCGCGCACGGTCGCATCGTTGCGGGCGCCGAGTTCGATGAGGGCGGTCAGGTCCGGCGTGCTGAAATCCCCGTCGCGATAGGCCTCGGCGAGGCCGATATCGCCATCGAGGATCAGGCGACGCATGGCGCGCCAGCGATGCAGCACGATCACCGCATGCGGCCCGGGCGCGGCCGGCCCGCTGGAAAGCCTCTCGCCCTGCGGCGTCACGATGCTGAGCCGGCCGACGGCGATGCGGGCGAGGAGACGGCGCAGGAACCAGGCGGAGAGGCCAAGGCCTTCGGGCAGAGAGAGGGCGGCGTCATGGGCGCTCGCATGGTCGTTTTCACGCCAGGTCATGGCTGCAGCGATCCTTTCGCCGGGGACGTCACGAGATGGGCGGGGCTGAAGGGCGTCTCGGGGGGCGCCGGGTGGTTCCACCAGGGGATGCGCTTGGCGAGCAGCCGCAGCGCATGCCAGTGGATAGCCGCCGTCACCTTCAGCGTCAGCAGCGGGTGGCTCGCCAGCAGGCGAAGCAAGGTGCGGTCGTCGATCGGCCGGCGGGTGCCGCTCATCGTGGCGGAGATGAGCCGGCCTTCGCCGTCATGGCCGTCGATCGAGATCGCCATCCTCTCCGCCGGAGGCTCGACCCGGAAGGCGTAGCGCATCGACAGCCCCATGAAGGGCGAGACGTGGAAGCGCTTCTCGGCTTCCTGCCGGACCAGATTCGGCTCGCCCCCGGCCGGCGCGACATAGCTGTGGATCTCGCCGAAGGTGTTGTGGACCTCGTAGATCGTCGCGCGCAGAGCGCCGTCCCGCCCATAGCAGAACCAGGTGCTGAGCGGGTTGAAGGCATAGCCGAGGATCCGCGGCATCGTCAGCAACCGCAGCGGGCCACCATCCCAATCGATACCGGCCTTGGCCAGTGCTTCTTCCACCTGCCCGCGCAGCGGCCTGCCGCTGCGGTCGCCGTAATCGGCATCGCGGAAGCAGTAGAGATTGAAGCGGTTGCGTGAAAAGAAGCGGTTGCGGGCGGCCAGCGTGTCGATCTCGTCGAGATCGAGCAGCATCCAGAAGACGCGGTAGGCCAGCGCGTGGGGTTTGGGCCGGAAGCGGTGATGCCGCACGCGGCCGACATAGAGGGCCGAACGAAGGCTCATGCCGCCAGCTCGCGCAGGGTCTTGCGCGGGATGCGGCCCGATTCCTCTGCCACCTGCCAGGGCCGGCGCACGCCGCCGAGCTCCTCGGCGACGGCCAGGCCTGATTGCAGGCCGTCCTCATGGAAACCGGAGCCGAAATAGGCGCCGCAGAACCAGCTGCGGCGCGTGCCCTGAAGATCCCACAAGCTCTGCTGGGCACTGAGCGCGGCGCGATCGAAGACCGGGTGCTCGTAGACGTCTTCACGCAGGATCGTCTCCTGCCGAAGGCTCTCCGGCGGGTTGAGCGTGACTAAGAGCGGGTTATCGGCCGGCAGGCCCTGCAACAGGTTCATCCAGTAGGTGACGGCGCAAGCGTCATGCGGCCGGCTGCGGTCGCCGAGATGGTTCCAGCTCGCCCAGGCCCGGCGGCGCCGAGGCATCAGGGCGGCATCGCTATGCAGCACCGCACGGTTCACGCTGTAGCGGAAGGCGCCGAGCGCCCGCTGCTCCAGCGGGTCGGCATCGGCCAGCATCGCCAGCGTCCGGTCGGCATGGGTGGCGAAGACGACATCGTCGAAGCTCTCGCTCCAGCCCTCGCCGGCGACCGTGACGCCCGTCGCCAGCCGCCGCACTTCACGGACGGGCGCCGACAGGCGGATCTCCCCGGCAAAGTCGAGCGCCAGCTTGTCGACATAGCCGATGCTGCCGCCCGACACGGTGCGCCATACCGGTCTATCTGTCAGCTGCAGCAGGCCGTGATTGTGGTGAAAACGCAGGAAGGCCTCGGCCGGATAGGCCAGCATCTCGGCGCAGGGCGCAGACCAGATCGCCGCCGCCATCGGCAGCAGATGGTCGTCGCGGAAGGCAGCGCCGTAACCGCCGGCGGCGAGGTAGTCGCCGAGCGTCGTGCCCGCGCTCAATCCCGTTTGCGCGTCCTGTGTCGCACTGCGATAGAAGCGCACGATATCCTGGAGCATCGACCAGAAGCGCGGGCTCGCCAGATTGCGCCGCTGCGCAAACAGCCCGGACAGGCTGGTGCCGCTGTATTCGAGCGCGCCGCCGTCCAGCGAGACGGCGAAGGACATCTCGGTCGCGCAGGTGGCGACGCCGAGATGGGCGAGCAACGCGACGAAGTTCGGATAGGTCTTCTCGTTGTAGACGATGAAGCCGGTATCGACGGGCGTTTCCCCGCCCTTTCCGTCCGGCACGCGCACCGTGTGGGCGTGGCCGCCGAGCCTCGGCTCGGATTCGAACAGGACGACGTCATGGGCCTTCGCCAGCAGCCAGGCCGAGGAGAGCCCAGCGACACCGGCACCGATCACCGCGACGCGCCTGCGCTGTTGTCCATTCCGCTGCATCGTCACTCCCGGACCTAAACTGGTCTTTCAGGAACCTATACGCGGGCAGGTCTGGATTGGATCTGCCCGATCGCCCGCTTTCCCCCGCCTCATCGTCCCCTCCAGGTGACCTGCGCGGCCGCCGCATCCGTATGAGCCGGGTGAGGAGATGGCAGTGATGCTGGCAAGTGCATGGACGAAGATGGCCGGGGCGATCGGCCGCTTGAGCTCGCACCCGGATGGGCGAACCGCTCTCGCCAATACGGTGGCGCTGGTCATTCTCTCTAACCAGCCCTTCTATCCGCTCTATCTGCGCTGGGCGGTTTCGCCCGTCATCTGGCCATCCTTCCTCACCTTTCTCTCGACGCCCCTCTTTCTGGCCGCGCCGCTGCTCGCCCGCCGCAGCGCGCTTCTGGGGCGCGGCGTGATGCTGGCGGCAGGCATCGGCAATACGCTGCTCTGCATCGCCGCCTTCGGCGCGGCCTCCGGCGTCGCTGTGTTTCTGTTCCCGTGCCTGATCCTGTCGATGCTGCTGTTCATGCCGGAACGGCGGGGCCTGGCGCTCGGCTTCGCGGCGCTGTGCTTCGCGATCCTGCTCGCGCCAATCGAACAGTTTATCGAGCCGCTGCATCACTACACGGCTGACGAATATGCCGCCTTCCAGCGGCTCAATCTCCTGAGCGCCGCCTCGCTTACAGCGCTGATCGGCTGGGTCTTCGCCCGAGAGCGCGCGAAATCGCCGCGCGATGCGTGAACCGGATGCGGGGGCGCCGCGTAGATGTCGGCAACGCTACGGAAAGGACAGGACATGAAACGCTTCCTGCTTGCCGCAATGCTCATTCTACCGAGCGCCGCCTTCGCCTCCCCGCAGGCTCTGGACGGCACCTGGATGCGCGATGACGGAAACGCCCGGGTCCGCATAGCCCCCTGCGGCGACAAGATCTGCGCAACCAATCTGTGGATCGGCGACACCAGCAAGGGCGAGGCTCCCGGCGACAAGCTGGTGATGGACCTGTCGCAGCAGCCGGACGGCAGCTTTTCCGGCACTGCCTATGACGCCAAACGCGACTCCACCTATTCGATGACGGTCAAGGTGGGAAAGGGCGAATTGACCACGCGCGGCTGCATTCTCGCCAAGCTGCTGTGCCGGGACGTCGGCTGGAAGGCGGTCGACTGATGACGACCGCGCCCGATCCTCACCCGGCAGTGAACCGCCTTCGCAACGGGGCCGTATGTTGATATGGCCTCGGCGCTCGTCATACCCTTCTCGGAGATGCGTGCGGCGCGGGCCGCCACGCAGCGCTACCGGTTCGTCGCCTTGTTCGACCCCAACGCTCTGATCGCCGCCATTGCGCGCTCGGCCGACCGGGACGCTTTTGCGCAGCTGTTCGACCATTTCGCTCCGCGCGTGAAGGGGTTGCTCATGCGCGGCGGCGCCTCGGCGGAGCTCGCCGAGGAAATCGCGCAGGAGACGTTGTTCTCGGTCTGGCGCAAAGCCGCATTGTTCGACCCGGGCAAGGCCAGTGCCTCGACCTGGATCGCCACGATCGCGCGCAACCAGCGGATCGATATCGCCCGTCGCGAGGCACGCTCGCGGCTTTCGCAAGTCTATGAGATCCTCGATGAAGAATCCCCAGAGCAACCCGACGAGACCCTTTCCGGCGCCCAGCGCGAGGCGCGGGTGAGGGCGGCCATGACCGGGCTTTCCAAAGAACAGTATCGCGTCGTCGAACTCGCCTTCCTCGAAGGGTTCAGCCATCAGGAGGTGGCTAGTCGTTTGTCGATTCCGCTCGGCACGGTCAAGTCGCGGCTGCGGCTGGCGCTGGCGCATCTGCGCTCGCGGCTGGAGGATCTGCGATGAGCGTCACCCATCGCCCTTCCGACGAGACGCTGGCCGCCTTCGCCGCCGGCCGTTTGGATGATGGTTTGGCCCTGGTCGTCGCGAGCCACCTCGAAATCGACCGCTCCAGCCGGGCGCGCGCCCGCGATTTCCAGTCCGTCCACGGCTCCCTGCTCGATGCGGTGGAGCCTGAAGAAATGGAGCTGACCGCGGCCGAGGCGCTCGCACGGATGCCCGCCATGCCGGCCCGGCGTGTCCCCGTCGCGCATGAGCCGGGCATGCCGCAGGTGCTTGCGCCTTATGAACTCGGCCCCTGGCGGAAGATCGGCCTGCGCCTCGCCATGCGGCGGGTCGAAGTGCCCGGCTCGCAGGCGCGCGTCTTCATGCTGAAGGCCGGCCCGGGTGTCGCCTTGCCGAACCACAAACATACCGGCTTCGAATGGACCACCATCCTGTCCGGTGCTTATGAGCACGAGTTCGGCCGCTTCGGCGCCGGCGATTTCGACGAGGCCGATGCCGAGCACGAGCACACCCCCCGCGTCGATCCGGTCGAGGGCTGCATCTGCATCGTGGCGCTGACGGGCGATGTGCTGCTGCAGGGCTGGTTCGGGCGGATGCTGCAGCCGCTGGTGCGATTTTGACGGCCGCCTCGCTCGGCCTGGCGCTTCTGTGCTTATGGCTGGCGATGGCGGCGATCATGGCCGGCGCCACGCTCATCGAGCGGCGAACCGGCAATTCGGGCTGGATCGACGTGGTCTGGACGTTCGGCCTCGGTTTCACCGGGTTGTGCGGCGTGCTGCTGCCCTTCGGTGACGGGCCGCTGAGCAGGCGGCTCGTCGTCGGCGCGCTGATCGTCGCCTGGGCGCTCCGGCTCGGGCTGCATATCGCCGGGCGCACCCGCGGCATCGGCGACGATCCGCGCTATGCGAAGATGAAGCGCGACTGGGGCGATCAGGCCGGCCGGAAGATCGCCGGGTTGCTCCAGATCCAGGCGGTCGCCAGCGTGCCCTTGGCGCTGGGCGTGATCCTCGCAGCGCATCGTCCGGCGCCCTTCGGCGATTGGCAGGACTGGCTTGGGCTGGCGGTTTTCGCCGCCGGAATCATCGGCGGCGGCGTAGCGGATTCGCAGTTGCGCGCCTTCGCGCGCTCGGGCGCGAAGAGCGTCTGCGACCGCGGCCTGTGGGCCTGGTCGCGCCATCCCAATTACTTCTTCGAATGCGTGCTGTGGACCGCCTATGCCGTGATCGCGACGAGTCCCGGCTTCGCCTGGGGCTGGCTCGCCTGGCTGGCGCCGGCCTGCATCACGCTGCTCCTCGCACGGATTTCGGGCATCCCACCGCTCGAGGAACACATGGTTTCCAAGCATGGCGAGGCCTATCGCGCCTATCAGCGCCGGACCAGCCCGCTCATCCCCCTGCCGCCCAAAGGAAACGCGCCATGACGATCATGCAGAAGCTGTCGAACTGGGGCGAGGCCTTGCCGGTGCCGGATGCGGTGAGCCGCATGGTGATCGGCTCGCTGGTCGGGCGCACCGATCGCGACCTCGCCCGCGCGCCGATCGACACCGCCGGCTTCGCGCGAGACATGGCGTCCTTCCCGATCGCGATGCATACCGACGCCGCCAATGCGCAGCATTACGAGGTGCCGGCCGCGTTCTTCGAGAAGGTGCTGGGGCCGCGCCGCAAATATTCCTGCTGCTACTACAACTCGCCCGCCGACAGCCTCGCCACGGCCGAGGAAACCGCACTGGCGCTGACCGCCGAGCATGCCGGGCTCGCCGACGGCCAGATGATCCTCGAACTGGGCTGCGGCTGGGGCTCTCTGTCGCTGTGGATGGCTCAGCATTACCCGCAGGGGCGGATCGTCTCGGTGTCCAACTCGGCTTCGCAGCGCGCTTTCATCGAGGAACAGGCGCGCGAGCGCGGCCTGACCAATCTCACCGTCGTCACCGCCGACATGAATGACTTTGCGACGCAGGAGCAATTCGACCGGGTCGTCTCGGTGGAGATGTTCGAGCACATGGCGAACTGGCGGTCGTTGCTCGAGCGCGTGCGCGGCTGGCTGAAGCCCGAGGGCCGCCTGTTCCTGCATGTCTTCACCCATGCGACCGGCTGCTATCGTTTCGACGTCGCCGATACGGGGGACTGGATCGCGCAGCATTTCTTCACCGGCGGCATCATGCCGAGCGCCGCGCTGGCCCATCAGTTCCCGGATCTGTTCACGGTGGAGCAGGACTGGCGCTGGAGCGGCGAGCACTACCGCCTCACGGCCGAGCACTGGCTCGAAAACTACGACCGGAACCTGCCTGAGATCGAGCCGATCCTGCGCTCGGTCTACGGCGACGACGCTTCTCTCTGGCGGCGCCGCTGGCGCCTGTTCTTCCTGGCGACGAGCGGCCTGTTCGGCCATGCGGGCGGCGCCTCCTGGGGCGTGAACCACTATCGGCTGAAGCCGGTCTGACCGGAGCAGCGCGCTAGCTGCCGCGCTCCTTCTCGCGACAGCGTTCGGCCATGCCGATGCAGAACCCAGGCGCTGGCCTTCTCCTGTAAAAAACCCCGGATGGCCGACGGCATCCGGGGTTTTTATCATGGACGAGGTCGAAGGAGGACGCTCAGAACCAACCCATCGCCGAGCCGCGGCGCACCACCTCGTATGAAATCCAGCTGCAAAGGCCGACGGCGACGGTGCCGTAGACGATATCCGCCATGGTGATCGTCAAGGTCCAGGGGCGCAGCGTGGCATAGTTGGTGAGGTCGTAGGTGGCATAGGCGAGCATGCCGATCAGCGCGCCGTTGATCAGGGCCTCGCTGCCGACGCCGCTGCGCAGGGCCGGCATCACCGCGAAATGCAGCACGCCCAGCGGGAAGCCGAAATAGAAGATGGCCGCCGGCACATAGCGGATCGGCTCGACGATGAGATCGCCCAGCGCCGGCCGATACAGCCTTGCGGTCATCGTGCCGAGCCAAAGGGCATCGCAGATGCCGAAGGCGATGAGAAAGGCGATGTAGCTCGCGGCGAAGCGCATGACGACCTCCAGAAGCGGATGCCACTGGATACGGCCCCCGAGG
The DNA here is from genome assembly GCF_048595345.1 of Allobosea sp. Classification (GTDB taxonomy): domain Bacteria; phylum Pseudomonadota; class Alphaproteobacteria; order Rhizobiales; family Beijerinckiaceae; genus Allobosea. Next base: position 50,842 of record NZ_JBMDWH010000173.1, on the reverse strand, counting down.
CCCAACGGTTCAGCGGGCTGCGATATCCGGGCTGCGCGTGAAGGTGAGGGTTGCGGAGCGACTCGGCTGGCGCCAATCGAACGCCTTGCAGCCCGAGAGCCGCCGGGAACCGAACACGATCGAAGGAGAGAGAATGTGGTAGCGAGGGAGGGACTCGAACCCCCGACACGCGGATTATGATTCCGCTGCTCTAACCAGCTGAGCTACCCCGCCACATGCGCCGCACGCCGAGGGCGCCCGTCACAGGGGCGCGGTATAGGCGGGGCCCGCCGGGCTCGTCAAGCCTCGGCTTGCGAATATTCCCGGCTCAGGATGCGAGCGAGGCGAGCTTGCGCAGCCGCACGACCTTGAAATAGCCCCGACCGACATGGACCGTCTCGTAGCGGCCGGTCGCCGAGGCCCAGTTCGTCAGGCGGCTGACCTTGAAGTCGCTGCTCCAGCCCACGGCCTTGGCCAGCGGCGCCACGGCTGCCCAGAACGGCGCGAGCAACCCGCCATCGTCGACCAGCCGGCTGGAGATGACGATCTCGCCACCCGGCTTCAGCACTCGGTCCATCTCCGCCAGCGCCTGCTCGGGCTGGGGGACGAGGGTGATGACGAACTGCGCCGTCACGGCGTCGAAGCGCTCGGAAGAGAAGCCGAGGCGACAGGCATCCATCACGGTCAGGCCGCGAACATGGGCGAGGTTCTGCGCCGTGACCTTGCGCTGCGCGACGCGCAGCATGTCGAGCGAGAGATCGGCGCCGACGACGCGGCTGGCGGGGTCGAAATAGGGCAGTGTCAGCCCAGTGCCGACGCCGATTTCGAGGATGTCCGGTCCGCAGGCGCAAGCGGCAGCGACGGCCTCCCGCTGCGGGCGGGCCAGCATGCGCTGATAGATGCGGTCGTAGAACTTCGCCCAGGTCGCGTAGACGCGCTTCTGGCCATCGAGGTCATAGGTCACCGGCATCGGCAGATCCGCTTCAGGGCAAGGCGCAGCAGGTCGCCGTCAGGACAGGGCGAGGGCGACAGGGGAGGCGGGCGCCCCGGCAGGTTCCGCAGGACGGCGCAGGATGGTGCCGCCGCCGAGGACGCGCGCGCCCGGACCGGCATCGGCATAGATCACGCAGGCCTGTCCGGGCGAAACACCTTCCTCGTCGGCCGCGAGCTCGATGCGCAGGCCTTCGGGGTCGCGCAGCAGGCGGGCGGGGCGGGGCGGGCGGGTGGAGCGCACGCGTACGGCGACCTCGAGCCCCTCGGGCGGCAGCCGGTCCAGCCCGGTCTCGCCGAGCCAGTTGATGTCGCGCAGCCGGATTTCCCGGATGCTGAGCGCTTCGCGCGGGCCCACGATCACCCGCGCGCCATCGGCATCCAGCCGCAGCACATAGAGCGGTTCGCCGGAGCTGATGCCAAGGCCCTTGCGCTGGCCCACCGTGTAGTGAAGCACGCCCTCGTGCCGGCCCAGCACCCGGCCGTCGAGATGCACGATCTCGCCAGGGCGGGACGCGCCGGGCTTCAGCCGCTCGATGACGTCGGCATAGCGGCCGTTCGGCACGAAGCAGATATCCTGGCTGTCGGGCTTGTCGGCGATGGCGAGGCCGAGTTCGGCCGCCAGAGCGCGGGTCCGCGCCTTGTCGATATGCCCGAGCGGGAAACGCAGCAGATCGAGCTGCTCCTGCGTCGTCGCATAGAGGAAGTAGCTCTGGTCGCGGTTGGCGTCCGCGGCGCGGAACAGCCCGCGATGCCCGCTGCCGAGATCGCGGCTGAGCACGTAGTGGCCTGTGGCGAGCGCATCGGCGCCCAGCTCCCGGGCGAGGTCCAGCAGGTCGCGGAACTTCACGGTGCGATTGCACTCGACGCAGGGAATCGGCGTCTCGCCGGCCAGATAGCTCTCGGCGAAGCGCTCGATCACCGCGTCGCGGAAGCGGCTTTCGTAGTCGAGGACATAATGCGGGATGCCGATGGTCTCCGCGACCCGGCGGGCGTCGTGGATGTCCTGCCCCGCGCAGCAGGCGCCGGCCCGGTGGACCGCCGCCCCGTGATCGTAAAGCTGCAGGGTGACCCCGATCACGTCGTAGCCCTCGCGCTTCAGCAGCGCGGCCACCACGGAGGAATCGACGCCGCCCGACATCGCCGCGACGACGCGCGTGGCCGCCGGCGGCTTGGCGATGTCGAGGGAATTGAGAATGGTCGTCATCCGAAAAGCGGGTTTAAGGACAGTGCGGGCTCGAAGGGCGCCGAAGGCCGCTTCTATACCGGCTTTGGCGCGAAGCTGCCAGCATGATCGGCAAATCCTGCCGGGGGCGGGTCGGATGAGGGCGCTTCCTGCCGCGGAGCGCAGGGCGCTGTTGCGTCCAAGTTACTGATATCAAACGATGTCGCCTCTGGCTTGCGTCTTGCTGCGCGGGCGGTGGGCGGCTCATGCGCCGCCATACGGACCCGACCATGGCCATCGATCCCGTTTTCTCGCCCCCTGTTCTGCCGGAGCCGGCTCCGCAGCGCCCCCGCGCCTCGGATGCCAGGGACGGGTCGGCGGAATTCACCCTGCCCGAGCGGCGGGACGACAAGCCCGCACCCGCACAGGACAGCCCCCGCCGCGCTGCCGATCCGGCCGCGAAACCTGATGCCCCGCCGCGTCACGACCATAAGGCGGAGGATGGCAAGGCGCCGTCCCAGGCCGCGAACGCCGGCGACTCTGCGACCGCCAAGCCCGCTCCCGCCGAGGGGACCGAAGCGAAGCCGGCCGCTGCGGTCGTGCGGCAGCCCGACGCCGCCAATGGCAAGGCCGCTCTCCCGATCAACGATATCGGCACTCTGGCGAGCCTGATCGTCGCCGCGCAGGATCAGGCGGCCGAGACGCAGGCCGCCCAGACACCGGCCCCTGCGAGTCCCGCCGCCGATCCGGCCAAGGCCGTGACGAACCCGGCCATGGCCGCGGTGGCTCAGGAGGCTGAAAGCACCCTTCTGACGCCCGGCAAGAAGAAGTCGGGCGAGGAGACGGAAGCCGCAGCCGAAGCGTCCGCCGGCGTGACGCAGCAGGCGCAGCTCGCTCCTGGCGATGCCGGCCTGCTCGCGCTGATGACCGCAGCCGCCACGACGCCCGCTGCGGCGCCGGCCTCGCAGCCGAACGCATCGGCCACCGCGGCGGTCGCGGCCAAGGGCCAGCCCGCATCCGGCGCCGCCGGCCCGGCCAATGCCGTGGCTGCACCGATCGGCGGCAATGCCGGGGCCGGTCCAGGCGATGGCGGTCAGGCCACCACCGGCGCAAATGCTGCTGCGGTTATCGAGGCCGCGCTGGGCGGCAAGGTCTCGGCGGAGGGCAAGGCCTCGGCCGACGGCAAGGTCCCGGCGGATGGGAAGGTTACGGCGCCAGCCGATCCGGCCGCCACCTCTGCCACACCGCAGCCGGCCGCCGAAGCGGCGGCGCGGTCGGAGACGCTTCAGCAGATCCTCGCGCCGATCGATCTCTCCGGGCTGACGGCCCATGCGGCAGGCAAGGCGCAAGGGCATCCGCAGGCCGCTCCCGCCGTTCAGGATCCTGCGGCGGCGGCCGCTCAGTTGCAGCAGGCGCAGGCCGGGGCGGGCGCGCCGACGCCGCTGCATGTCGTGCCGATCGAGATCGGCATGCGCGCGCTGGCCGGCGCCAAGCGCTTCGACATCCGGCTCGATCCGGCGGAGCTCGGTCGGATCGACGTCAATCTCTCGATCTCCGACAAGGGCGAGGTCCATGCCAAGCTCGTGGTCGACCGCGTCGAGACCCTCCATCTGCTCCAGCGCGATGCACGCACGCTCGAGCGCGCCTTCGAGCAGGCGGGCCTGAAGCCCTCCGATAGCGGCGTCGATATCAGCCTGCGCGACGATAGCGGCCAGGCCTTCCGCCAGCAGCGCCCGCAGGACGAGGCCCCGCAGCGCCAGCGCCGCGGCCGCGCCGGTGACGAAGTGGACGATGTCGGAACCATTGCGGCGACCGCCGCGCAGCCCCAACGCCGGATCATGCGCCTCGGCGGCGTCGATCTGAGCATCTGAGGAGGATCGCCCCATGTCCATCGTCACCAGCGGCGGCACGTCCTCCTCGGGAACAGCCTCCGGCAGCAGTGCCAGCAGTACGGCGAAGTCCGGCACGTCCAGCAGCGCGACCGGTATCGCCAATAATTTCGATCAGTTCCTCACCCTGCTGACGACGCAGCTGAAGAACCAGTCCCCGCTCGATCCGATGGACACCAACCAGTTCACCCAGCAGCTGGTGCAGTTCGCCGGGGTGGAACAGCAGCTGAAGACCAACGACACGTTGAGCTCGCTGCTGAGCCTGAACGCGGCCGGCACGGCGACCAACGCGGTCGGCTTCATCGGCTCGACGATCACGGCCGATGGCGCGACGGCTCAGCTGACGGATGGCAAGGCGGCCTGGAAGGTCAATTCCTCCGCCGGCGGCCAGGCGACCGTGACGATCAAGGACGCCAATGGCAACGTCGTGCAGACGATGACGCGCAGCCTCACCGCGGGCGACCAGTCGCTGAGCTGGGACGGCACGACCTCGGTCGGGACGCAGGCGCCGGCCGGGGCCTATACGATCACCGTAGACGGCAAGAGCCTGGCCGGCGATGCGCTGACGGTGAAGACGCAGATCAGCGGCACGGTGGACGGCGTGGACTTCACCAGCTCCGTCCCGACCCTCAAGATCGGTTCGATCGGCGTGGCGATCGACAAGGTCAAGAGCGTGGTGCGCAGCCAGTGAGGCCCGCGAATCACTCTGCGCGATCACGATCCATCGCTTTAGGCAAATCTTAAAACCGCATGGATACGCTCCCCTCCAGTAGCTCTGTTGAGTTGTGTGAGAGTATCATGACCGAGCCAATGCGACCGCGGGTAAAGTACGTGATCGGGCCGGACGGCAGTCCGCTGACGATCGCGGACCTGCCCCCGATGAACACCAGGCGTTGGGTCATCCGGCGCAAGGCCGAGGTCGTCGCCGCCGTGCGCGGCGGCCTGCTCAGCCTGGAAGAAGCCTGCCAGCGTTACACCCTGACCGTGGACGAGTTCCTCAGCTGGCAGATGTCCATCGACCAGCACGGCCTCGCCGGCCTGCGCACCACCCGCATCCAGCATTACCGGCAGTAATCCGGCTTCTGCAGGCGGATTTTTTGGCAGGCGCCGGTTCCTCGGGACCGGCGCCTTTCGCGTCTGAACCGACCCTCGAACAGGAAAGTTAACGCCGCGGCCGGAAAAATTAACCGACCGCTAACCATGCACCGGGAAAAACTTGCCTAGTGGATCGCGCCAGGCGCGCGGTGGCCACGGTCTTGTGGAACGGATGGCGGCGTGAACGCGGTTCTCGAGCAGTTTGCGAGGTTCGGCGCGGCGCGGCTGGCAGCCATGCTGGCTGTCACGCTCGTGCTCGTGGGCTTCTTCGCCTTCGTGATGATGCGCATGTCGCAGCCGGCCTTGACCGTGCTGTTCGCCGACCTGTCGAGTCAGGACGTCAGCGCCATCGTCAAGGACCTCGATACACGCGGCATCAAATACGAGCTTCGCGGCGACGGGCAGACCATCCTCGTTCCGAAGACCGACGTCGCCCGCCTGCGCATGGACCTCGCGGGCAAGGGCATCCCGGCCGGCGGCGGCGTGGGCTACGAGATCTTCGACAAGGGCGATGCCTTCTCCTCGACGAGCTTCGTCCAGAACATCAATCATCTGCGGGCCCTGGAAGGGGAGCTCTCCCGCACCATCCGCTCGATCGGCCGTGTTCAGGCGGCGCGGGTGCATCTCGTCATTCCCGAGCGGCGCCTGTTCGAGCGCGACCGCGAGCCGCCGCGGGCCTCGATCGCGCTCAAGCTCGCCGGCGAGCTCGATGCCGCGCAGGTGCGCGCGGTGCGTCATCTCGTGGCCTCGGCGGTCGACGGGCTCAAGCCGGAGCGGGTCTCGATCGTCGACGAGCGCGGCCGGCTGCTCGCCGATGGCGCGCAGAGCGATGGCGGCCTCGCCGGGCTCGGCGTCGAGGAACGGCAGACGGCGATCGAGAAGCGGCTGAAGTCGCAGGTCGAGGATATCGTGGCCAGCGTCGTCGGCTATGGCCGGGCGCGGGTGCAGGTCTCGGCGGCGCTCGACACCAACCGGGTGGAGAGCCGCTCGGAAAGCTTCGATCCCGAAAGCCGCGTGCTGCGCTCCAGCCAGAACCGCACGGAAGCCTCGACCACCAGCGATGGCGGCAACGGCACCGTCACCGTCGGCAACGAACTGCCCGGCGCCCAGCAGACGCAAGGCGCGCAGAGCCAGCGCGAAAACTCGCAGAAGAACGAGGAGGTCGCGAATTACGAGATCTCCAAGACGATCCGCACCGAGATGCAGGAGGGCGGCCGCGTCAGGAAGCTGTCGGTCGCGGTGCTGGTCGATGGCGTCTACACCCGCGGCGCCAATGGCGAGGCGACGTATCAGCCGCGCAGCAACGAGGATCTCGACCGGATCGGCGAACTCGTGCGCACCGCCGTCGGCTTCGACCAGGGCCGGGGCGACAAGGTCGAGGTCGTCAATCTGCGCTTCGCGGAGGCGCCGGCCGCACCGCAGGATCTGGTCGAGCAGAGCCTGGTGCAGCAGCTGATGTCCTTCACACGGGAGGATATCGTCCGCTTCGCCGAGCTGGCCGTGATCTCGCTGCTGACCCTGATCGTGCTCATGACGGTGGTGCGCCCGCTGCTGAAGCAGATCCTGGCGGCCGACAACAGTGTCGCCGTTCGCCCGATTCCGAGCTTCATGCGCACCGGCGCCGTCGCGGTGCCGGAAGGCACAGGCGATCCGGCCATGCTCCCCCGCAGCGCCGCTTCGGAGGTCTCGGCGGCCGATTACGAGATGCCCTCGGAAAAAATGCTCGCGATCGCTCAGATCAAGGGCCAGCTCAAGGCGCAGTCGGTCGAGAAGATCGGCGCGCTCGTGGCGCAGAACCCGGCGGATTCCGTCGCGGTGCTGCGCAGCTGGATCCACGAACGGGCGGCGGCGTGACGGAGGCCTGACCCATGGCGGATGCCCGTTCCCTCGTCGCCGGCAATATGAACCTCGGAGAGATCGAGGGCGGTGGCATCGGCGTCTCCACCCTCGCGGAGATGACCGGCCCGCAGCGGGCCGCCGTCATTCTGCTGGTGCTGGGCGAAGACCATGGCCGCACGATCTGGCAGCAGTTCGACGACGACGAGATCCGCATCATCACCCGCTCGATGGCCGAGCTCGGCACCGTCAATGCCGACGAGGTCGAGCGGCTGATGCTGGATTTCGTCGGCAAGCTCTCCAGCGCCGGCGCGGTGACCGGCTCCTTCGACCGCACCATCTCGCTGCTGGAGAAGATCCTGCCGACCGAGCAGGTCGCGCTGATCATGGAGGAAATCCGCGGCCCGGCCGGCCGCAACATGTGGCAGAAGCTCGGCAATATCGACGCCGTCGTGCTCGCCAACTTCCTCAAGAACGAATATCCGCAGACGATCGCGGTGATCCTCTCGAAGATCAGGCCGGAGCACGCGGCAAACGTGCTGCGCAACCTGCCAGGAGATCTCTCGATCGAGGTGGTGGGCCGGATGCTGCGGCTGGAATCGGTGCAGAAGGAGGCGCTCGACCATATCGAGAACACGCTGCGCACCGAATTCGTCTCGACACTGACCCAGACCCGCCGGCGCGATCCGCACGAGATGATGGCGGAAATCTTCAACGGCTTCGACCGCCAGACCGAGATGCGCTTCCTCTCCGCGCTGGATGTCTCGAACCAGGAGGCCGCCGAGCGCATCCGCGCTCTGATGTTCACCTTCGAGGATCTCGCCAAGCTCGACCCGGCCGGTTTGCAGACACTGGTCGCCCAGGCGGACAAGGCGGCGCTCGCCCGCGCGCTGAAAGGCGCCAGCCAGCCGATGCGCGACTTTTTCTTCGGGGCCATGTCGGCCCGCGCCGCCAAGAACATGCAGGACGACATGGAGGCGCTTGGCCCCATGCGGCTGAAGGACGTCGACGAGGCGCAGACGCAGCTGGTGCAACTCACCAAGGAGCTCGCCGACAAGGGCGAGATCACGCTCACCAAGGGCGGCGCCGAGGACGAACTGGTGTACTGACATGGCAGCGGCGACGAAATTCATGTTCGGGACGGATTTTCGCGAAGGCGGCCGCAAGGCCGCCGGCGAGGCCGATCTCGCCGCCGCCCGAGTCGAGGGTTTTCGCCAGGGGCTGGAGCAGGGGCGCCAGGAGGCGGAGGGACAGGTCGCCGGCCTCGCCGTGCAGATCGCGCGCTCGGCCGAGCGCCTCTTCGCGATGGAGGAGGCGCGGGTCGCGGCCATCGAGGAGCAGGCGGCGCAGCTCGCCATCGCCACGGCGCAGGCGCTCGCCGGCGCGGCGCTCGCCGAAAAGCCGCTCGCCCTGCTGGGCGACGCGGTGCGCGAATGCCTGAGCCATGCCCGCCAGGCCCCGCATCTGGTGGTGCGTGTCAATGAAGCGATGGTCGAGGCGGCCGAGACGCTGGTGAAGCGGCTGACGCTGGAAACCGGCTTCGCCGGCCGGCTGATCGTGCTCGGCGAGCCGGACATCATGCCGGGCGATGGGCGCATCGAATGGGCCGAGGGCGGTTTCGTGATGGATCGCGACCGCCTCACCGGCCTCATCCAGACCGCCGTCGCAGAGGTGTTTCCCGCCCATGCCGCCTCCGGCATGGCGGGCCATTGAAAGTCTGAGTCATGAGCCAGGACAACGACATCAATCTGCCTCCGCTGAACCAGGCCGACCTGTCTTTCGACATGGGGGAGGGATCGGTCGCGCGCTCCGGCCCGGTGCCGGTCAAGACGGCCGAGGATCTCGAGCAGGTCTTCGACGTGCCCGTGACGGTCTCGGCGGTGCTCGGCTCCTCCAAGGTCGCAGTCGGCGACCTGCTGCAGATCGTGCCCGGCACGATCCTGGAGCTCGACCGGCGCGTCGGCGAGGCGATCGACATCTTCGTCAACGAGCGGCTGGTGGCGCGCGGCGAGGTCGTGGTCGTCGAGGACCGCCTTGGCGTGACCATGACTGAAATCATCAAGGCGGATCGCTGATGCGCGCTGCGCCGATCCTCCTTTCACGCACAAGGACCTGAGCCATGCGCCTCATCATTGCCGGCGGTCTCAAGGGACAGATCATCGCCGCCGCCAGGATCGCCATGGCGAAGGGCGCGGCGGTGACGCACACCGAGAGCCTCGACCAGACTCTGGCGGTGCTGCGCGCCAAGGGCGCCGATCTCCTGATGATCGACGTCGCCCAACCGATCGCGGCCTATGTCGCCGCTCTGGAAGCCGAGCGCATCCGCACGCCCATCGTCGCCTGCGGCACCTCGACCGATGCTCGCGCGGCCGTCGCGGCGATCCAGGCCGGGGCGCGCGAATATGTGCCGCTGCCGCCGGATCCGGAGCTCATCGCCGCGGTGCTGGAGGCGGTCGCCGCCGACCAGTCGAGCCTGATCTGGAAGGATCCGGCGATGGAGCGCGTCGTTCAGCTGGCCAATCAGATCGCCCGGTCGGAAGCGCCCGTGCTCGTCACCGGCGAAAGCGGCACCGGCAAGGAGGTGATCGCCCGCCATCTCCACCAGAAATCCGGCCGCAAGGACAAGCCCTTCGTCGCGGTTAACTGCGCCGCCATTCCGGACAATCTGCTGGAATCGGAGCTGTTCGGCCATGAGAAGGGCGCCTTCACCGGCGCGATCGCGCGGCGCGTCGGCAAGTTCGAGGAAGCCAATGGCGGCACCCTCCTGCTCGACGAAATCTCGGAGATGGATGTGCGCCTGCAGGCCAAGCTGCTGCGCGCGCTGCAGGAGCGGATGATCGATCGCGTCGGCGGCACGCAGCCGGTGAAGGTCGATATCCGCATCATCGCGACCTCGAACCGCAATCTCGGCGATGCCGTCCGCAAGGGGGCCTTCCGCGAGGACCTGTTCTACCGGCTCAATGTGGTGCATCTGCGCCTGCCGGCGCTGCGCGAGAGGCCTGGCGACATCCTGGCGCTGGCGGAGCATTTCGCCCGCAAATATGCCGATCTCAACGGGCTGCCGCCACGCCCGATCGCCGCCGATGCGCGCAAGCTGCTGCTCGCCAATGGCTGGCGGGGCAATGTGCGCGAGCTGGAAAACACCATGCACCGGGCCGTACTGCTGGCGAGCGGGCCGGAGATCGCCGCCTCGTCCGTGCTGACACCGGAAGGCGATGCGCTCGGCGCCGCGCCGGGGCGCGATACGGCGTCGCGTGCGGCGCAGACGGCGGAGGCGGTGACGCGGTCTCTGGTCGGAAACACGGTGGCCGATGTGGAGCGCGAGCTGATCCTCGACACGCTCGACCACTGCCTGGGTAACCGCACGCATGCGGCGAAGATTCTCGGGATCTCGATCAGGACGCTGCGAAACAAGCTCAGCGAATACAGCTCCGCCGGCGTCAGCGTGGCGGAGCCGGGCCAGACGCGCATCAGCGCCGCCTGACCCGGCCCGTCATCCGATTTTACCAGTAGCGGCGGCGATAATAGCGCGGCCGGGGGCGGTAATAATAGCGCGGACGGTAATAGGGCCGCGGCCGGTAATAGGGGCGCGGGCGAGCATAATAACGCGGCCGGCGATAATAGTAGTACTGGCTGAACTCGGCGTCGGTCTTGTCCAGCGCCTCCTTCATCTCCGCCGTCACTGCCTCGTCGCCTTTGGGCTGAGCGGGTTCCGGCTGCGGGGCCGGCGCGGGCGGGGCTACCTTGGGCTGGGCTGCTTCGGCAGCGGCGATGCCGCCCATGCCGGCAGCCGCGAGGCCCCCGACCAGCGTCATCAGGAATGAGCGTCTGTCCACGACGACCTCCAGACTGTTTCCACCAATCCCGCGATCATAGGGCGGGCTCATCATAATGCACGCGGCGAGGCTCTTGTTCCACCCGGTACGAGGCAACGTGGTGAAGGCGCATCAATCCACGGCTGTCAGAGGCCGCGCCACCGCCTCCAGCGGCTGACGTTCCGCCCTGACGGCGAAGCGCGCGGCGACGAAAGCCGCGATCAGCATCAGCAGCGCGCCGAACAGATAGCCGCCGAAAACGCTGGCGCGAGAGCCGGTGTCGATCAGCGCGCCAAAGATCCAGGGGCCGGCGACACCGCCCGCGCCGGTGCCCACCGCGTAGAACAAGGCGATGGCGAGCGCGCGCATCTCGACCGGGAAGGTTTCCGAGACCGTGAGATAGGCCGAGCTCGCCGCGGCGGAGGCGAAGAAGAAGACGACGCTCCAGCAGGCGGTAAGCTGGCCCGCCGTCAGCAGGTCGCGCCAGAACAGATAGCCGGTGCCGGTCAGCAGGACGCCCGAGAGCGCATAGGTCGCCGCGATCATGCTGCGTCGGCCGACCGTGTCGAAGAGGCGGCCGAGCAGCAGGGGGCCGAGAAAATTGCCGGCGGCGAAGGGCAGGATGAACCAGCCGATCGAGGCCGAGGGCACGTTGTAGAAATCGGTGAGGATCAGCGCATAGGTGAAGAAGATCGCATTGTAGAAGAAGGCCTGCGCCACCATCAGCGTCAGCCCGACCAGCGCCCGGCCGCGGTGGACGACGAACAGCGCCCGCGCCACCTCGCCGAGCGGGGTGGCGGCGCGCGGACGTAGCCGCGTCATGGCCAGCCGCTCACCGGCCGGAGGCGTGAAGCCAGCCCGCCTTTCGATCTCGGCGACGATAGCGGCAGCCTCTTCGGGCCGGCCGTGGCTGATCAGCCAGCGCGGGCTTTCGGGCAGGAATTGCCGCAGCAGGAGAATGACCAGCCCCAGCGCCGCGCCGATGAAGAAGGCGAGGCGCCAGCCATGTTCGGGGTCGATATGCGCCGGGTCGAGCAGCACGATCGCCCCCACGGCGCCGATCGCTGCGCCGACCCAGAAGGAGCCGTTGATCACCAGATCGGTCCAGCCGCGCATGCGGGCCGGGATCAGTTCCTGAATCGTCGAGTTGATGGCGGTGTATTCGCCGCCGATCCCCATGCCGGTGAGGAAGCGGAAGATCAGGAAGCTCCACAGGTTCCAGGAGAAGGCCGTCGCGGCGGCGGCCGCCAGATAGACCAGCAGCGTGATGGTGAAGAGCTTCTTGCGGCCGAGCCGGTCGGTCAGCCAGCCGAAGACGACCGCGCCGAGAACGGCGCCGGCGATATAGGCCGCTCCCGCCAGACCCACCTCGGTATTGGTGAATCTCAGGACGGGGCTTTCCTTCAGCGCGCCCGATACGGCTCCCGCCAGCGTCACCTCCAGCCCGTCGAGAATCCAGGTGATTCCCAGAGCGGCCACGACCATCGTGTGGAAGCGCGACCAGGGCAGCCTGTCGAGCCGCGCGGGGACGTCGGTTTCGATGATGGCGGCTGGCTGCGCGTTTCGCACGGTTCCCCCGATCCGTCCGTGCCGGCGGCACGTTTGCGACCCGGCGGCGCCGGGCCTCTGTCGGCTCTCGACAACCGGAGCCCGGCGGCAAAGGTTCCGGCCGGCGCGGGGATGGCGCCGATCTTAACCACTCGTTCACCATAAACCCGGCAAGAATTGCCGAGCTCGGCGACCGTTCCAGGTCTGCCGCGGCATGGCCAGGGACGAGGCGGTCGATGACCGATGTGACGGCAGGGCAGGCGGGCGGGTTCGGCATGCCGAGCCGGGGCGGGCTCGCCAAGATGTTGAGCCGGCCGGACCTGTTCCTGGCGGCGGGCGTCATGGGCATCCTGGTGGTGCTCATCTTCCCGATGCCGGCGATCCTGCTGGATCTGATGCTGGCGCTCTCCATCATCGTCTCGGTGCTGGTGCTGATGACGGCGCTGTTCATCGAGGAGCCGCTGGAGTTCTCGTCCTTTCCGACGGTGCTGCTCATCGTCACCATGTTCCGGCTGGCCCTGAACCTCGCCTCGACGCGCCTTATCCTGGCGCATGGGCATGAGGGCACGGCGGCCGCCGGCCATGTCATCGAAGCCTTTGCCGGCTTCGTCATGGGCGGCAATTTCGTGATCGGCGTGATCGTGTTCACGATCCTGCTGATCGTGAACTTCATCGTCATCACAAAGGGCTCCGGCCGCATCGCCGAAGTCGCGGCGCGCTTCTCCCTCGACGCGATGCCCGGCAAGCAGATGGCGATCGACGCCGATCTCTCCGCCGGCCTGATCGACCAGGACACGGCAAAGTCGCGGCGCCGCGCGCTAGAAGACGAATCGGCCTTCTTCGGCTCGATGGACGGTGCTTCCAAATTCGTGCGCGGCGATGCCATCGCCGGCCTGCTGATCACCTTCATCAACGTGCTCGGCGGCATCGTCATCGGCGTCGCGCAGCAGGGGCTGAGCTTTGGACAGGCGGCCACCAACTACACCCAGCTGACGATCGGCGACGGCCTCGTCAGCCAGATCCCGGCGCTGATCGTCTCGACCGCGGCCGGCCTGCTGGTCTCGAAGGCCGGCGTGCGCGGCGCGGCCGACAAGGCGCTCGGCCAGCAGCTCTCCGGCTATCCCAAGGCGCTCGGCATGTCGGCGGCGGTGATGCTGCTGATCGCGCTGCTGCCGGGCATTCCGATGCTGCCGTTCCTCGCGCTCGCGGGCGGGGCGGGTTACCTCGCCCGTCGCTTCGGCCGGTTGGCGAAGGAGAAGGAGGCGGCTGCGGCCACCGCGCCCGGCGCGGCCCAGGCCGGCGGCGGCACCGCGGCAGACGGCTCGGCCCGCGAGGAGACGCTGAACGATCTGCTCAAGATGGATGAGCTCAAGATCGAGATCGGCTACGCCCTGCTGCCGCTGGTCAACTCGACGAGCGGGCAGGACCGGCTGACCGACCAGGTGCGGGCGCTGCGGCGCCAACTGGCGGCCGAGCTGGGCTTCGTGATGCCGGCCGTGCGCATCGTCGACAATGTCCAGCTCGAGTCGAACCACTACTACATCAAGATCAAGGAGATCGATGCCGGGCACGGCATCGTCTATGCCGGCCAGTACATGGCGATGGACCCGATGGGCGGCACGGTCAACCTGCCGGGCCACAACGTGCTGGAGCCGACCTTCGGCCTGCCCGCGACCTGGATCGACGGGGCGCTGCAGGACGAGGCCCAGCTGCGTGGCTACACGGTGGTGGACGCGGCGACCGTGATCTCGACGCATCTCACCGAGGTGCTGAAGTCGAACATGCCGGAGCTGCTCTCGCATGGCGAGGTGCAGAAGCTGCTGCGCGAACTGCCGAAGGACCATGCCGATCTCGTCAAGGAGATCGTGCCGATGCAGATCTCGACCACGGGCATCCAGCGCGTGCTGCAATTGCTGCTGGGCGAGCGCGTCTCGATCCGCGACCTGCCGACCATCATCGAAGGGATCGCGGAGGTCGCCGGCGGCGTGAAGAACCCGCGCGACATCGCCGAGCATGTCCGGGCCCGCCTCGCGCGCCAGATCTGCGCCCAGTTCTCGGACGCCAACGGCACGCTGCCGATCATCACCCTCTCGCCGGCCTGGGAAAGCGTCTTCGCCGAATCCGTCATTGGCCAGGGCGAGGACCGTCATCTGGCGATGCAGCCCTCCCGCCTGCAGGATTTCGTGCGCCATGTCCGCGAGCGCTTTGAGGACGCGGCGCGCATGGGCGAGATGCCGGCGCTGGTCACCTCCGGCCTTGCGCGGCCCTTCGCCCGCCAGATCATCGAGCGGTTCCGCCGGGAGACGCCGGTGCTGTCGCAGGCGGAGATCCACCCGCGCGTGAGGCTGCGCAACGTCGGTAGCGTCTGATTCCACGCCCCCCGGATGCCCGCCGCGCAATGGTCATCGGCCAGGCGCAGGGCTAAGCCCGAGGCATGAGCCGCAACGCCGCCCTGTTCGCCGTGATGTGCCTGGTCTGGGGCCTGACCTGGCTGCCGGTCAAGGTGGGCGCAGCGCATGTGCCGCCGGTGTTCCTGGCCGCAGCGCGGTTCTCGCTGGCCGGGCTGCTGATGCTGCTCTGGGCCGGGCGCGATGTCGGCAAGGTGCCGGCCGGCGCTTGGCCGCGGCTGATCGTGACGGCGCTGCTGCTCAACACCGGCAATTACACGCTGCTGTTCTGGGGCACCGCCCACGCCCCCAGCGGCCTCGCCGCCATCGTCAATTTCGCGACGATCCCGATCTTCACACTGCTGGCGAGCCGCGCCATCGCGGGGGAGCCGATCGACGGGCGCAAGCTCGTGGCGATCGGGCTGGGCACGGTCGGGCTCGCCTTCCTGTTCGCGACGCGGGCGCTTGGCGGCCTCTCCTCGGCGCAGGGCGATCCGCTGGAGGCGCTGGCGCTCGCGGCCGTCGCGGCCGGCACGCTGCTCTATTGCACGGGGGCGGTGCTGGCGCGGCCGATCGCGGGCGCGATGCCGACGCTCACGCTCGCCGGCTGGCAGACGCTGATCGGCGGCATCGGATTGACGGCGGTGTCGCTGGCGCTGGAGCCGGTCACCAGCGCCGATCTCGCCAGACTGATGACATGGCCCGTATTGCCGGCCGTGATCTTCCTGATCATCGGCGGCTCGCTGATGGGCTTCACCATCTATATGCGGCTGCTGCGCGACTGGGGCGCCTTCCGGGCGGGGCTCTATGCCTTCGTCAGCCCGGCGATCGCGGTGGCGGTCGGTGTCGCGGCGCTGTCGGAGCCGTTCGGCTGGTCGGAGGCGGTGGGGGCGCTGCTGATGTTCGGCGCCGCCGCGATCGCGCTGAAGCGGCCTGGGCGGGAGCGCGCGTAACCCGCGATGACGGCTCCTGCTACGGAGCTGGCGCGATGCGGGTGCTGCGCTTGAGCTGCGCGCGTTCGAAGGCGATCACGATGGGCAGGGAGATCACCAGCGGAATGATGAGGTAGAACAGCCGCCAGATCAGCAGCGCGGCGAAGACGGCGGGGGCCGGCATGCCCGGCATCACGGCGAGGAACACCGCCTCCATCACGCCGACCCCGCCCGGGACCTGGCTCAGAAGCCCGGCCGAGAAGGAGAGCAGGAAGGCGCCGAGCACGATCATGAAGCCGGGATTGCCCTGCTCAGGCAGGGCGAAATAGATGATGCCGGCCGCGCCCGCCAGCTCCAGCGGCGCGGCCAGATATTGCCGCGCGACGATCGGCAGGCGCGGATAGATGACTTCGAACTTGCCGATCTTCAGAGGCCTGAACTTCAGCCAGGATCCCAGCGTGTAGAGCGCCACGAAGGCGAGCATGCCGACGCCGATCATCCGCGCTGTGCCGTCGCCGATGGCGAACCATTTCGACATGCGCGTCAGGGGCCGCAGGATCTCGGGTTCGTAGATGAGCACGATCCCCATCAGCAGCAGGGTGCCGAAGGCGAAGGTGAAGGAGCACAGCGCGATCAGCACCGCGACTTCGGCCGCATTCAACCCCTTCGCCGTGTAGGCGCGGAACCGCACCATGCCGCCCGAGAACACCGAGGCGCCGATATTGTGCGAGAGCGCGTAGGTCACGAAGGAGCACAGCGAGATGTAGAACCAGGAAATGCCCTTGGCCTTGCCCAGATGCATCAGGGCGATGCGGTCGTACCAGGCGAGGGCGGCGTAGGCGACGAGCGTGGCCAGTGCGGCATGGAAGAAGGCGTCGGGCGGGATCACCGCGATCTTGTGGCCGATGCGCTGGGCGATGATCTTGATGCTCTGCCAGAGATTGGCGTTCTGCAGCAGCGCCTCGACGGCAGCATCCGAGCCTGCCTCGGACTTCAGCTTGTCCCAGAGCAGTTCGACCGACCAGACCACCGCGACGAGCCCGATGATCGGCCAGAGATAGTCGAGATAGCGTTTCATCGGGCGCGGGGCTTCGCTGCAGCGTGAGGGGCGTGCGGCCCACGTCGTCACGCTGGACCATCGCGTGTCCGCAAGGACGCGATTGCGATGATCCAGCCTGTGCCGAGGCGCCGGATGTTTCCGGCAAGCGGGTCCCGCTTCCCGGTCCGATGCTTTAGCGGCGCGAACCTTAAAGAGCCGTCTTGCCAGTCGCCGGAGCGGGGCGCAAGCGGCGAAAGGCCGGCGGCGTCGCCGCTGCCGGCCTCTGGTGCGGCGGCTACTTGCCGAGCTTCTTCAGCATCTCGCGCATCATCGCGACCTCCTTCTCCTGGTCGCGGACGATGGCTTCGGCGAGCTTGCGAACCTCGGGGTCCTTGCCATGGCTGAGAACGATCTTCGCCATCTCGATCGCACCCTGATGATGCGGGATCATCCCGCGCAGGAAATCGACATCGGCATCGCCGGAATAGGCGATGTCCATGTCCTTGTGCATCTTCATGTTCGCGGCCTTGTAGGCCTGTGTGGAGGCTGTCTCGGCCTTGGTGCGGGAGGCCGGAGCCGCGCCGTGCTGATGGCCCTGTTGGGCGAAAGCGGGGGCGGCGAGGCAGAGCCCGAGCACCAGGGCGGCGGTCTGCGAAACATAACGGTTCATCGTGGCAATCCTTTAAAATGAGCGACGTGGCCGGGCGCCTCGGCTGGCCGGCGGCTTCGTCGGGAACGGGTTCAGGCGCGGAGCTGTTCCGTTCGGGGTGGGGGCTTGGCCGGCTCCGGCGAGAGGCCGGCGCCCGGCGGTCTTTCGGCCTCCCGCCAGGGCTCCCAGACGATGAGGCGCGCGGGCAGCGCGATCGAGACCGGCGCCGGCAAGAGCGTGCAGGCTGCGACGCAGCACGCCGGTGCCTTGGGCGGAAGGGCCCGGTCGGTACCGGAATCGTGGCAGGGCGCGAGGGACGCGGGCGCATGGTGCGACATTCCCGACGAGGCGGGGCGGGGCGTTGCGAGACCGGGGGCGGCGAGCAGCGTCAGATGCGGCATCACCGCCGCGAGCATGACCAGCAGCGCGAGCAGGACACGGCCCGGCCGGGGGTTGCGGCTCGGCTGCGGATGTGAGGGACCGGCATGCATCATCGCACCCTGACCTTTCGGCGCCGATCATGTCATCATCGCGGCCGGATTTTCCATTCGGACGATGATGGCATGAGCGGCACCCTGACCATTACCCTGACCGGAACGACCGATCTGCCGCCCGGCAAGATCGCGGCGATCGTGACTTCGCTGGAGATGACGGCCCGGCCGCCGGTCAAAGCCGATCCGCCCGGCACGGAGGAGCTGTCCCTCGAGCGGCTGAGCGGCAGCCAGACCGAGCGCTATCTCGCGATCTACAGGGTGCTGGGCGAGCGCTGGATGTGGTTCAGCCGCCTCGTGATGCCGAGGGTTCAGCTCGAATCGATCCTGACCGATCCGGCCGTCGCGCTCTATGTGCTCCGGTGGGAGGGCTGCGATGCCGGCCTGCTGGAGCTGGATTTCCGCGTCGCCGGAGAATGCGAACTCGCCTTTTTCGGCATCGACGAGCCCGTGCTGGGCAAGGGCGCCGGGCGCTGGCTGATGAACCGGGCGCTGGAGCTCGCCTGGGCCGCGCCGATCCGGCGCTTCTGGGTCCATACCTGCACGATCGACCATCAGGGCGCGGTCGAGTTCTACCAGCGCTCCGGCTTCAGCGTGTTCAAGCGCGGGGTCGAGGTCGACGACGATCCGCGGCTGAAGGGCGCCCTGGGGCGCGAGAGCGTGCCGCATCACCCGGTTGTGGAGCCGGGCCGAGCGGCGGGCTGAGGCTCGGGGCCGGCGCTATGGACCGGCCCGGCCTCATGGACAGGGCCCTCGCTCTTCGTCAGGATCGGTCCGCTGACTAAGGCGCCGGTCCGTTCTCGTTCCGGCCGCAGTCGCGGAGATGCGCAGGCATGTTCAGAGACACCAGCGACGAATGGCCGTTCGGACCCGGCGATGGGCCGAAACCGGCGCCGAAACGGCCGAACCTCTCACCGGCGGATCGGAGGATGCTCGGCCGCGTGCTCGGCCTCAACGCGGTGCTGCTCGTGATCGCGCCGATCGGCGGCGCGACCCTGATTCATCCGCTCATCGCCTGGCTCACCGGACCTTGAGGGCCTCACGGCGCGCTGGCTCGCATCATGGCAGCCCGCAGGCGCCCGGCCTCCGACGCATGAAAAAGCCCGCAGGAGCGGTCCGGCGGGCTTCGTGAATGAGGAGGGGTCGCTCAGGCGCGCGAGCGCAGGCCGATGGCGTCCATCGTCGCCTGGTCGCGGGCGGCTTCGGCGGCACGCTCGGTGGCGCGTTCGCGATCCTCGAGGATCTCGACCTTCTTCATATCCTCGAAGGCTTCCTGCAGCTCGGCCTTCGCCTCGTCGAGCTGGCCCTGCAGATTGTCGGCCGACTGGCGCAGGTTGTCGCGGCGGCCGAGCGCGGCCTTGGCATAGGTCGGGTAGGCGAAATGGCCGGGATCGGTGATACCGGCGCGGGCCTCTTCGGACTGGATTTCGCGATCGAGATCGCTCGCCATCCGGTGGAAATCGGCGATCATCATCTCGATCTGGGCCACACGCCGACGCTTCTCGTCGACCTGGAACCGTTTGAGCCGAAGCAGCGTCTCTCGCGACTTCATGTCGTTTCGTACTCCATTACGCATCGGCAGCGACCGACCCCTCGATCGACGACCGAACTCCATCCGCGAGACCCGAGCACCTTGGCGCAAGGAGGTTGACCTTTCCTTACCGCAATGCCCTGCTTTCAACGCATGTTCAGGTCGCTTCCGGGCTGCTGCCAAGGGCTGGCATGATGATCTAGCAGAGGCTCCCCGGCCCCGTGGCCTCCCCCGGATCCTCGCGTCTTGCCTGCTCTGCTTCCTCGCTTCGCCGGTCACGGACCACTCCTGAGCGGTCTCGTCGTGACGCGGCTGATCGGCTGGGGCACGACGTTCTATTCGCCCTCTGTGCTCGTGCAGGCCTTCGACCGGGAGCTCGGGCTCAATGCCGAGATCGTCTTCGGTGGCATTACGGTGCTGCTGATCACGGGGGCACTGGTGGCGCCCGCCATCGGCCGCCGGCTCGACCGCCACGGGACGCGCGGCACCATGTGCCTCGGCGCCGTCATCTGCGCACTCGGCTTCGTGCTGCTGGCCGCGGTGCAGGGACCCTGGAGCTATCTCGCCAGCTGGGCGGTGATCGGGCTCGGCCATGCCATGTCGCTGGCGAATGTCGGCAATGTCACAGTCGCACAGCTGATGGGGGACCGGACCCGCCGAGTCATCGGGCTGATGATGCTCGTGACGGGGATGGCGTCCAGTATCTTCTGGCCGGTGACGGCGTTTCTGACCGAGCGCTATGGCTGGCGGGACACGGTGCTGGTCTTCGCCGCGCTGCAACTCCTCGTGGTGCTGCCGATCTATGCGATGGTTCCGCGCCATCGCGGCCATGCCGCAGGGCCCTCCACGCCGCTCGCCGTCGCGGTGCCGGAGGCTGCGGATGTTGCGGTGATGGAGACCGGGCGCGTTGCTGCCTGCCGGCGCAACCAGGCCTTCTGGCTGGTGGCGCTCGCCTTTTCCGCCAGCGGGCTGGTGTCCTGGGGGCTACCGCTGCATCTGATCTCGCTGTTCCAGGCCGGAGGGCTCAGCCCGGCGGAGGCGGTCTGGGTCGCGACGCTCAGCGGGCCGGCGACGATCGCGGCCCGCGCCATCGACGCGACCGTGGGGGACAAGCTGCCGGCGGAGCGGGTGGCGCTGATAGGGTTGCTGCTCGGGCCGCTCTGCTGCGTGGCCTTGCCGCTGCTGCCGATGACCATGTCGGCGGCGACGGGCTTCATCGTCGTGTTCAGCGCCGCGCTTGGTGTCATCTCGGTGGCGAGGGCAACCCTGCCGCTGGCGCTGTTCGGGCGCCGAGGCTTCGCCTCCATGCTGGGCCGCCTGACCGTGCCGCAGAACATCGCCTTCGCGGCGGCTCCCCTGCTCTTCGCCGTGCTGATCGAGCGCTTCGGCCCCTCCCAGACGCTGGCGATTTCGGCGGCGATCCAGTTCGTCGGCTTCTTCGCGATGCTCGCTCTGGTGCGGATGCTGGCGCAGGCCGAGGCGACTCAGTAACCCGCGACCAGCGCCAGCAGGGCGAGCGCGGCGGGCAGAGCCTGCACATAGAGAATCTTGCGGCTGGCCGTCAGGGCGCCGAACAACCCGGCGACGAGGACGCAGCCGAGGAAGAACAGCTTGATCGCGAAGCCGCTCGGCCCAAGCCACAGTCCCCAGGCGAGGCCGGCGACGAGGAAGCCGTTATAGAGACCCTGATTGGCCGCCAGCGTCTTCGTCTTCAGGGCGAAGTCCTCGGTCAGGCCGAAAGCGGCGCGCCCGCGCGGCGTCGTCCACAGCACCATTTCGAGGATGACGATGTAGACGTGGATCAGTGCCACGAGGCCAGTGAGGAGAGTGGCGACCATGCCCGGTCCGTTCCTGTCAGTTGGAGGCGGCGCCCACGATCTCGGCCAGCCTGGCATAGCTCTCAGGCAGCGAGGTCGCGTCGTCCTTGGCCTGTTTGAGAAAGGCTTCCAGCGCCGGGTTGAGGCGGATCGCCTCGTCGACCTCGGCCGAAGCGCCCTGACGGTAGGCGCCCAGCCGGATCAGCTCTTCCATGTCGGCATAGGTCGCCAGCGTCGCGCGGGCCTTCTGCACGACCGGATAATAGGCCGGATCGCAGGAGCGCGGCATGGTGCGCGAAACGGATTTCAGGATGTTGATCGCAGGAAAGCGGCCGCGCTCGGCGATCGAGCGCTCCATCACGATATGGCCGTCGAGAATGCCGCGCACCGCGTCTGCCACCGGTTCGTCATGGTCGCCGCCATCGACGAGCACGGTGAAGAGGCCGGTGATGGCGCCGTCTCCCGTGCCCGGGCCGGCTCGCTCGAGCAGACGCGGCAATTCGGCGAAGACGGTCGGGGTGTAGCCCTTCGTCGTGGGCGGCTCGCCGGCCGCAAGGCCGATCTCGCGCATCGCCATGGCGAAGCGGGTGACGGAATCCATCAGGCACATGACCTGCAGGCCGCGGTCGCGGAAGAATTCGGCCAGCGCCAGCGTCGTCAACGCCGCCTGCTTGCGCATCAGCGCCGGCTCGTCCGAGGTCGCGACGACGACGATGGAGCGCGCCAGGCCCTGGGGGCCGAGGTCCTCCTGCAGGAACTCCTGCACCTCGCGGCCGCGCTCCCCGACGAGGCCGATGATGTTGACATCCGCCTTGGCATAGCGCGCCAGCATCGAGAGCAGGACGGATTTGCCGACGCCTGACCCTGCGAAGATACCCATGCGCTGGCCAAGGCAGCAGGTCAGGAAGGCGTTGAGCGAGCGCACGCCGAGATCGAGCGGGCGGCCGACGCGGCGGCGCGAATGGGCCGGCGGCGGATCGGCGCGGAAGGGATAGAGCGTGTCGCCCTCGGGCAGCGCGGCCCCGCCATCGACCGGGTTGCCGAGCGCGTCGATGACGCGGCCGAGCCACGCCGCGGTCGGCTTCAGGCCCGGCAGGATGCGGTCGACATGCACCGGGCACCCGCGCCGCACGCCGTCCAGGCTGCCGAAGGGCATCACCAGCGCCTTGTCGCCCGAGAAACCGACCACCTCGCAGGGGACCCGCTGGCCAGGCGCGATCTCGATGCCGACCCGCCCGCCCAGGCTCATGGCGCCGATCGGGCCGGCCACCTCGACCAGAAGGCCGCGCACGCCGGTCACGCGGCCATAGAGCGAGACCGGCTCGATGGCGGCGACCGTGCGGGTGAGGGCGGCGAGCCGACCGGGGCCGTGCGCGGTGCCACTCATGGGCTCACCCGTTCCCGTCCGTCGCGACGCGGGCGTCCAGCGCGCGGCGGCGAAGGAGGCGGGGCGTGCGGCGGCTCGTGCATGATCTGTTGATCTCTCCTAACAAATTGCGAGGATTTACGCTTCATTAAGTCGTGTGATTAACACTGGGCATCGAGAGCTGAATCGTCTGACGGGGACAACACCCCCGTTTTCGGAGCGGCTCTCCGCGAAAAGGCGTTTTCGCGGATGGAGTGTCGGGCGATCCGTGTCAAATTCGACTCACGTCGACAAGGATCGTGCACTTTTTCCGAGACAGCGCTTGCGCACGGGAATCACGGTTTGTTAACCAATTCGTCGTTAGCGTGTCGCGTGGCGTTTCATCGGGCAAGTGCGTTGTCGCCGAGGGCCGTTCCGGTCCGGGCCAAGCAAACGATCAACCTTGCCCTGCGGGCGAAATTGGGGACGTGGACATGCGGGTTCTGCTGATCGAGGACGATAGCGCGACCGCCCAGTCGATCGAGCTGATGCTCAAATCCGAGAGCTTCAACGTCTATACGACGGATCTCGGGGAGGAGGGCGTCGATCTCGGCAAGCTCTACGACTATGATATCATCCTGCTCGATCTCAACCTGCCGGACATGTCGGGCTACGAGGTGCTTCGCTCCCTGCGTGTCGCCAAGGTCAAGACGCCGATCCTGATTCTCTCCGGTCTCGCCGGCATCGAGGACAAGGTGAAGGGCCTCGGCTTCGGCGCCGACGATTATCTCACCAAGCCGTTCCATAAGGACGAACTCGTCGCCCGCATCCACGCCATCGTTCGCCGTTCGAAGGGCCACGCCCAGTCGGTGATCACGACCGGCGACCTCGTCGTCAATCTCGACACCAAGACCGTCGAAGTGGACGCCGCCCGCGTGCATCTCACCGGCAAGGAATACCAGATGCTGGAGCTGCTCTCGCTCCGCAAGGGCACCACGCTCACCAAGGAAATGTTCCTGAACCACCTCTATGGCGGCATGGATGAGCCGGAGCTGAAGATCATCGACGTCTTCATCTGCAAGCTGCGCAAGAAGCTCGCCAATGCGTCGGACGGCAAGAATTACATCGAGACGGTCTGGGGCCGCGGATATGTGCTGCGCGAGCCGTCCGAGGCGGATGAGCGCATCCCCGCCTGAGGCGACATCATCGCGTCGCGGGAGCGTCACGCTCCGGTCACGCAGAACGCCGATAACAGTTTTGATCTGATCGTCGGATGTAAACGACAGGTCGACGGGACCCCGCCGCGAGGCGGGGTTTTTGTCGTTCAGGGGTGCCCGAAGACCGCTCGGGCCGGCGCGCAGCCGGTGTCCGCGGAGGGGCGCCGCCTTGCGTGCCGGGTCCTGCTCGAGCCCGCGACCGGCGTCAGAGCGGCCGGGCGAGGCCGGCGCCGCGGGCCGCCATCGGCAGGGGCAGGGGCGAGGGGCGGATGTCGCGCGACAGCCGGATCAGACCGCGATTGTCGCGATCCGGCGTGAAGTCGGAGGGCAGGCCGAGGACGGTTTCGGTCGCGCCCAGCACCAGCGAGGCCTGCGGCGCCAGGCGCTGCGCCAGACGGGCGAGGACGCGCGTCTTCGTCGGCGGGTCGAAATAGATCAGCACGTTGCGGCAGAAAATCGCGTCGAACTGGCCGAGCGAGTCGCTCGCGTCGAGCAGGTTGTGCTGGCGGAATTCGACCATCGACCTCAGCCGGTCCGAGATGTGCCACTTGTCGCCGACCTGGGTGAAGTGGCGCAGCAGCATCTGGATCGGAAGGCCGCGCTGGACCTCGAACTGGCTGTAGACGCCTGCCCGAGCCTTCTCGAGGATTTCGCCGGAAATGTCCGTGCCGAGGATCTCGATGCGCCAGCCGGCGAGGCGCTCGGCCATGTCTTCGAGAATCATGGCGAGGGAGTAGGCTTCCTGCCCGCTGGAGACGGCTGCGCACCAGATCCGCAGCTGGCGGCGGGCGGCATTGACCGCGAGGCGCTCGGGCAGGATCACGTCCCTGAACAGCGTGAACGGCGTCTGGTCGCGGAAGAACAGGGTCTCGTTCGTGGTCATCGCCTCCACGATGGCGGATTCCAGCTCCGGCTCGCGCCCAAGCCTCAGCTGGCGCATCAGCGTGTCGATCGAGTCGACGTTGCGCTTGCGGCACAGGATGCTCAGACGGCTATCGGCGAGATAGAGCTTGTCGCTGCCGAGCGCGATGCCGGATTTGCGCTGGAGAAGGGCGCGGAGGAAGGCGAAATCGCTCTCGTTCATCAGGCGCCGCCCCCTTGCAGGAGCGCGCGGATCGCCGTGCCGATGTCGTCGAGCGAGATGGTGGCGCTGGCCTGGCCGGCCCGGACGACCGAGCCCGGCATGCCCCAGATCGTGCTGCTCGCCTCGTCCTGGGCGATGACGGCGCAGCCGGCCCGCCGCAGCGCGCCGGCGCCGTCCGTGCCGTCGCTGCCCATGCCGGTGAGCACGAGGCCCATCGCAGCCGCACCCAAGTGGCGCGCCGCATCGGTGAACAGCACATCGACCGCCGGACGGCAGAAATGGACCGGAGGGCCGTCGGTGACCGTCGCGACGATATGGCCGAGCCGCCGGTCGATGCCGAGATGGCGCCCGCCCGGCGCGATATAGACCGAACCGCGGTTCAGCCGCTCGCCATCATAGGGCTCGCGCGTCGGCACACCGATCTGGCTGCCGATCTGCTCGGCGAAGGAGGCCGTGAACAGCGGCGGCATATGCTGGACGATGAGCGTGGTCAGATGGTTCAGGTGCTCGCCGATGTCGAACAGCACCTTCGCCACGGCGCGCGGGCCACCGGTCGAGGCGCCGATGACGAGATAGCGCGGCATGATCGAGACGTGTTGCGACAGATTGCCCAGCCGCTGCGGAGCGGGCTCGGAGGAGTGATCGGCCGCCGGAACGCCCAGCTTCCCCGGGAGGCGGGTGATGTTGCCGAATTTCTGCAGGAACTCGCTGCGGAAATCGAGCGACATCGTCATGCCGGTGCGGCTGTCCGGCTTCGAGACGAGGTCCGTCGCGCCCCTGGTCATGCATTCCAGCGCCACGCGGGTGTTGCGCTCGTTGAGGGTCGCGGCGAGCAGAATGCTGGTCTGCGGGCTTTCGCGCAGGATCTGAGGCATGGTTTCGGCGCCCAGCACCCCCGGCATGTCGAGGTCGAGCACCATCACATCGGGCTTGAAGCGGCCGGCATGGGCGAGAGCGGTCTCGCCGTCGCCGGCGACCGCCACGACCTGAACATGGCCGACCTCGCCGAGCCAGCGCGCGAACAGGCCGCGCACCACGACGGAATCGTCGGCGATCACCACCGTCTTGTAGCGCGAGGCCTGGCCTATCAGGGAGGACGAGCCCATCATGGGATCCGATCGTTCCGGAAGACGGGCAACAGCCGTCTCGTGATCTGCCGTCAGGCTCAGAGCAGCCCGACCTGATGAAACTTCGACGCCACGATCTCCTTGTCGAAAGGCTTCATGATGTACTCGTCGGCACCGGCGTGCATGGCGCGCGCGATATGGGCGATGTCGTTCTCGGTGGTGCAGAAGACGACCTTGGGCCGCTTGCCGCCCGGCATCTGACGCAGCGCGCGCAGGAACTCGTAGCCGTCCATGATCGGCATGTTCCAGTCGAGGAGCACGGCATCCGGCATCTCGCCCTTGCAGGAATCGATGGCGCGGGCGCCGTCCTCCGCCTCGGCGATGCGGAACTGGAGGCCCTCCAGAATGCGGCGGGCGACTTTTCGGATCACGGCCGAATCATCGACGACGAGACAATATTTCATGATGCGGTTCTCCGAAGAGGCGGTGTGCGGCTCAGGCAGCCACGCGAAGGTCGAAGTCGAGCACGACATCCAGATCGAGGACGACGAGCAGTTGATCGGTCAGGCGGTGGACCCCGCCGGCCAGCGCCGTCCAGGCGGCGTCCAGATGGCCAGGCAGGGGTTCGAGAGTCGATGGGTCGAGGCGAAGAACCTCGCCGACCGCATCGACGATGAGGGCGTAGGCCTCGCCGCGATGATCGAGACCGATGGCGGTGAGGTTCAGCGCGCCCCTGTCGACAGGCAAGGCCGGCAGCTGCAGCCGCTGGCGCAGACAGATGGCCGTCACGACCCGGCCGCGCAGGTTCAGCAGGCCGACGATCTCCGGCGGCGCGCCGGGAACGACCGTGATCCGGTCGGCGATGAAGACGTCGCGGACGCGCTGGATCGGCAGGCCCAGAAGCTGGGTGCCGATGCGCACGGTGACATAGTCGAGCGAGCCCTCGAAAGGCTCGGGCGAGGCGTCGCGGGCGGGGTGATGGTCGGTCATGCCGCGTCCCTCATCTCGCCGCGGGCGTGCAGCTCCGAAAGGAGAGCGCGCCGGTCGAACTTGGCGTGGACGTCGTCGGCGCCGACGCGGTTGGCGCGGATCTGGAGATCGGGCGTGACCAGCGCGGTCAGCCCGAGGATTCGCACCGGGCGCCCGGCCGCCGCCGAGCGCAGATCGGCGATGAGCCGCAGCGCCGCATCGGTGTCGCGGTCGAGATCCACGAGGATGGCGCGGGGCGAGCTGTCCCGCGCCAGGTCGAGCGCCGTCGAGGGATCGGCCGCCGCCAGCACGGCGCGTCCCGAGGCCTTCAGCACGGGGCTCAGCATCTCGCGCAGGAACTCCGAAGGCTCCACCAGCAGGATGCTCTCGCTGCGATCGTGAGCGGGCATGCCGAACCAGCCGGGCTCGTCGAGCGGCAGGTAATGCGACAGATCGACGATGTCGGTGGCGCGTCCACGGATCATCGCCGATCCGATGACGCCGCGCTCGGTGGCCCCCGTCATTTCGAGCGCGAAGGGCTCCTCGACGATGTCGATGATCGATTCGACCGCCAGAGCCACGTTCAGCTCGCCGTTGGAGACGATGATGAGGGGTTGCAGCCCCTCGCTGCACAGCTTCGTCTGCCCCAGCGGGGTCACGGGCACGAGCCGGTTGCCGTAATGCAGCAGAGTGCGGCCCGCGCTCTTCTGGAACTGGGCGCTGTCGATTTCCTCCAGCCGGGCGACGAGAGACAGCGGCAGTGCCTGGGTGCGGTCTCCGCCTGTGCGGAAGACCAGCATGGTGGTCCGCTCCGGGCCGGCTGTGCGCGCGTGGCCGGACGCCTCCCCGCGTTCCGCTTCGGCGGGCGGGATCCGGCCGATGCCGGCGGCCACGCCGTTGGGGTCGACGATGAGGACCACGCTGCCGTCGCCCAGGATGGTGTTGCCCGAGAACAGCGGAATCTGGCGCAGCCGGCTGGCCATCGGCTTCACGACGATTTCCTCGGTATGGAAGACGCCATCGACCAGAATGCCGAACTGGCGCTCCCCGACCTGGGTGATCACGATGAAGCCGTCCTCGTGGGAGGCGCGGCAGGAACACATCAGCCCCGAGAGCGCGACGATCGGCAGCAGCTTGCCGCGCAGGCGCAGGATCGGCGCGCCGTTGATCTCCTCGATCCGATTCTCCCCGTCCGCTTTCACGCGCACGATTTCGCGCACCACGACCTGCGGGATCGCGTAGCGCTCGTCGCCGCAGACGACGATCAGCGCGGAGATGATGGCCAGCGTCAGCGGGATCTTGATCGTCATGGTGCAGCCGAGGCCGGGGCGGCTGACGATGTCGATCTGGCCGCCGATGGAATCGACATTGGCCTTGACGACATCCATGCCGACGCCGCGGCCGGACACGGCCGTCACCTGATCGGCGGTGGTGAAGCCCGGGTGGAAGATGAAGCGGCTGATCTGGGCGTCGCTCATGCGCTCCGCCTCGCTCTGGCTGGCGAGGCCGCGCGCGACGGCCCTGTTGCGGATGCGCTCGATGTCGAGCCCGCGTCCGTCATCGGCGACGCAGATCGTGACGGAGCCGCCCTCGTGATAGGCGCTGAGGCGGATGGTGCCGTGCTCGGGCTTGCCGGCGGCGAGGCGCTGCGGCGGCATCTCAATGGCATGGTCGGCGCAGTTGCGGACCATATGGATCAGCGGGTCCTTGATGAGATCGAGGATCTGCCGGTCGAGCTCTGTGTCGGCGCCTTCGGTGACGAGCTCGATGCGTTTGCCGAGCTCGGCGCTGAGGTCGCGCACGATCCGCGGAAGCTTCGACCAGGCGTTGCCGATCGGCTGCATGCGGGTCTTCATCACGCCGTCCTGCAGTTCGGCGGTGATCAGCGAGAGGCGCTGCAGCGGCGCCTTGAGGCCAATATCCTCCTTGCGGCGGGAGACTTCCAGCAGCTGGTTGCGGGTCAGCACCAGCTCGGACACCATCGTCATCAGATGCTCGATGGTGTCGACGGCGACACGCAAGGTGGCGGGACCGCCGCTGCGCGGCTGGCCGGCCTCGTGGCCGGTCTCCAGGACCGCGAGGCGACCATCCGGCCCGCGCTCGGGATCGGGCGCGCGCTGGAAGACGATATCCTCGGCGGGCGCGGCTGCGGCGAGCGGCGCGGCCTGTCCGTGACGGGCGAGATAGGCGGCGACAGGATCGATCGGCGCGTCCGGGCTCGGTGCCGGCGCCTCGGCCTGCTGCGTCGACGCCAGCTCGGCGCGGGCGACGGAGGCCAGGGTCTGCAGTTCGCTAATCAACCCGTCGTCGCTGCCGGCCGGCTCCTGCCCCTTCTCGGCGAGCTCGGCCAGGATGTCCTTCACCCGGTCGATCGTTTCGAGGATGGCGGTGACGGCGGTCGGGCGCACCATGGCGCCGTCGCGGAACTGGCCGATGACGGATTCGGCCGCATGGGTCAGCGCTTCCAGACGGGGCAGGCCGATGAAACCGCAGGTGCCCTTCACCGTATGAACCAGCCGGAAGATGTTCCGCAGAATCTCGCGGTTGTTGGGCTCCTGCTCGAAACGGACGAGTTCCCGATCCACCGTGTCGAGATTCTCGCCGGTCTCAGTCAGAAACTCTTGCAGCAAGTCGTCCATGCAAGGACCATCACCCAACGCAACACATGGGGCCATTAGGGCCCAGAAGGGTTGATGATCGGTTGAAGACTTGCTGCGTCATGCGAGATTTTCCGGCGCGGGCGCCGAATCTCCGGTCATGCCCCCCGATCCGGGGTCAGGCGGCCTTGGCTGCGGCGATCGAAACCGTGTCACCCTCGATCGCGAAGGTGATCTCCATCCCGGCGGCGCGCGCCACCATGCCGGTGTAGAGCGGCTGCACCGCGTGGGCGTCGATCGTGCCGGTCTCCGAGCGGCCCGCGATCAACTCCTCGACATGCGCCGGAATGCGGGCATGCGAGCCGGTGGCGGTGATCTCGAAGCGGGCCTGCTCGCCCTCGACCGTGGTACGCGAGATCAGCTTGCCGCCGCGCGGGACGGCCTGCGTCGCGATGACGAGCAGGTTCAGGAGCAGCTTGACCTGGTTCTTCGGCAGCAGGGCGCGCGGCGCGTCCCAATCCAGCGAAAGCTTGTCGTCGTTGAGGAAGCCGTTGGCGACGTTTCCGGCGTCGCCGAGGTCGATCATCGCGCCGGCCGAGCCGGCGGCGCCGACGGCGAGGCGGGCGAATTGCAGCCGTGCGGAGGCGCTGCGGGCGCTCTTCTTGATCAGTTCCAGTGCGAAATCGCGCATGGAGGGGTCGTCTTCCTCCAGGACTTCCAGCGCATTGACAATCGCGCCGACCGGGCTGATCACATCATGGCAGACGCGGCTGCAGAGAAGCGCGGCCAGATCGAGCGAATCGAGCGAGATGGCGGTCATGGAGGCGAAATCCCGGGGTGAGCGCTGCGCCGAGAGCGTGGCGCCGTTGCGCTCTGGTATGCTGCCCTCTTGGTTTTCATGTGGTTAATCACCAGATTCAGCCCGCAATGTTCAAGGATGGGCCGCGATGATCGGCCGTGACGATCCCCGCCTCAAAGACCGTGACGCCATTGCGCGCAAACTGGCCGCGGCCGCGCGCGCGGCCAGCGTCGCCCTGCTCCAGAAGCGCGCCGCCTACGAGGTCCGGCTCAAGACCGACGGCTCGCCCGTCTGCTCGGCCGATCTGGCGGCGGATCTGGCGGCCAAGGCGGCGCTCGAACGCCTGGCGCCGGGCATCCCCGTCGTGAGTGAGGAAACGGTCGAGACCGTGCAGCCGGGCCCGGTCTTCATCCTGCTCGATCCGCTGGACGGCACGCGCGAATTCATCGCCGGCGGGGATAATTACTGCGTCGCCATCGCGGTCGTCGTCGATGGCCGGCCGATCGCCGGCGCCATCGCCGCGCCCGCGCTGGGCCGGCTGTGGTTCGCGGGCGAGCATGCCTATGCACAAGGGTTCGGCATGGGCGGCGCACCCGTGGGGCGGGCCCGCCTTGTCCATGTGCGTGAGGTTCCGGACGCCGGGCCGCGCCTGCTGGTCAGCCGTTTTCACGGCGACGGCCGCAGCGACGGCATCGCCGCATCCTTGTGTTCGATGCAAGGCGTGCCCGTCTCCTCCGCGATCAAATTCGGGCTGCTGGCGGAAGGGGAGGCGGATCTGCATGTCCGCTGCGGCCAGACGATGGAGTGGGATATCGCGGCAGGCGATGCGATCCTGTCGGCGGCGGGCGGGGTCGTGCTGACGCTGGACGGGGCCGTGCCCCGCTATGGCGTGGTGGAACGCCAGTTCCGCAACCCGCCCTTCGTCGCGGCGTCCAGCGAGGCGCTGGCGCGCCGGGCGATCGCGGGCGACGCAGCCGCCTGACCGGCGACGATCAGCGCACGAGCTGGCGGGATACTTCGGCCCAGCGCTCGCGGGCGCGGGAGAGCAGGCCGCGATCGGCGAGAAAGCGCGTGCGGTTCTCGGCGCTGCGGAAGAGAAAGAGCTGGGTGCCCACCACCGCGTAATAAAGAGGTTCGCTGTCCACGGCGGCACCGGCCGCCACGCCCGTGGCATCGAAGCCGCCGAAGGCGGGGGCGTAGATTTCCGGCGCATCGCGGAACGCCGCGAGATTGGCCGATGAGGCGAAGCGCCATGCGATCCCGTTGATCATCAGCTCGAAATCCGGGGAGCCGGCGGTTGGTGCGCCGAGCCGGTAGCTGACGGGGTCGAAGCCGTTGAGGGCGAGGCCGAGGCGCAGATCACGCTGCATCGTCTCGCCGACGGAGGGCAGCTCGGGCAGGCCGGATGGCAGGTCGCGGTTGGCCGAGGACGAGTTGGTGCTCTTGCCGGGGACGGCCTGCGTCGGCGGGTTCGGCGCATTGGCGAAAGCAGGGTGGCTCAGAACCGACAGCGCAACCATCCCGACGGCCAGCGCTATCCAGCGCTGCCATGTTACCGCCTTCATCCGCGCAAATCCTTCATTGCTCCGCCAAACGAGGCAGGCTGTTCAAATTCACCCCTTGGATAGATTTGCGGCGTATCAACCAGGTAACCGAATTGATTCGGATTTGTCGGATCCGTGCATTTTCTGCATGTCGATGACTGCCGACCGGCCCAGGATCGGTGCGCCTGCCGCGACGCAGCCGCGCCGCCATCGTCCGGATGGACCTGGCGATCCGGCCTCTCAAGCGTCCCGCCGTCGGCACCCGGCGGCCCCTATTCGGAGATCGCCTGCATGATCCAGACCCGCCGCAATCTGATCAAGGGTGGCCTGGCAGCGGCCCTGACCGGCACCAGCCTGTCCAGTCTCGCCACCGCCGCCCTTGCCCAGAATTACGACGGCCAGCGCTCCTTCTCGCAGAACGAGCTGGTCGATTCCGGGCATAAATTCTTCGGCAATGTCTCGCGCGGCCTCGCATTGACGATCGAGGAGGCGGTTCGCCGCTGGGGAGAGCCCAACGGCTACATCCTCGGTCAGGAGGCCGCCGGCGCCTTCGTCGGCGGGCTGCGCTATGGCGAGGGCACGCTCTACACCCGCAATGCGGGCGACCGGCGCGTGTTCTGGCAAGGGCCCTCGATCGGGTTCGATTTCGGGGGCGAGGGTGCGCGCACCATGATGCTGGTCTATAATCTTCCGCGCGTGGATGCCGTCTATCAGCGCTTCGCCGGTGTCGACGGCTCGGCCTATTTCATCGGCGGCTTCGGCTTTACCGCGCTGACCGCGGAGGGCATCACGCTGGTGCCGATCCGCACGGGCGTCGGCTGGC
Organism: Allobosea sp.; assembly: GCF_048595345.1. GTDB lineage: Bacteria > Pseudomonadota > Alphaproteobacteria > Rhizobiales > Beijerinckiaceae > Allobosea. The sequence continues at coordinate 18,234 of NZ_JBMDWH010000173.1, read as the reverse complement.
GGCTGGGTGTCAATCTCGGCTATCTCAAATTCACCTCGCAATCGACCTGGAACCCTTTCTGAGCCGGTCCCGACTCTCCAAGCCGCTGCGGAAGCGTCGGATTCTCCTCGAGCGTCGCTGCTGCTTCCGCGCCGGGTGCTCTGGCAAGGCGGGCGGCGGCATGGCAGACTCGTTTCCTCGCTCGATCGGAGGCGCGTGACGTGATCCAGGCCGCGATGTTGATCGCGCTCGGCTTTCTGTGTGCCTCGCTCCTGGCGCTCGCGCTGTTGCCGGCGCTGGCGCGCCGCGCCGAGCGTCTGGCCCGGCGGCGGGCGGAAGCGGCATTTCCTCTGTCCTTGGCCGAGATCGCAGCGGATCGCGACCATTTGCGGGCCAAATGGGCGGTCAAGATCCGCGCGGCCGAACAGCAGGCCGAGCGCGGCTTCGCCGCCAGGGCCGAGAGCCTCCAGACCCTCGGCCGTCGCGACATGGAGATCGCCCGGCAGCAGCAGGCTCTGTCCGAAACCGAGCATCGTCTCGCGCTGATCACGGCGGAGCTGGCGCAGACCCAGGCGGAGCTCGCCACACGCACCGAGGAACTGGCGCGGGACGCTGCTGCGCTGCGCGATGCGCAGGCATCGCTGTCGGAGCGCGAAACTCAGCTGGCTGCGCTTCGCCACGAATATGAGAGCCTTCGCGTCGCCCAGGTCGAAAGCCGCACCGAAATCCTCGTCCTGCAGGGCAAGCGCGACGAACTCGCTGTCGCCTTGGCGGCGGCGAGCGAGCAGGGCGCCGCCTCTGAAGCGGCTTTCGGCGAGATGTCCGCACGGCACGAGGCAGAGCGGCTGCGGGCCGAGGCGCTCGCGGCGCGGATCGGGCAGGCGGAAGCAGGGCTGGCGGCGGCCGATGCGCAGGCGAGCGCCGCTTCGGCCGCGCTGCTGGAGGCGAGGCGGAACCATGCGGAGGAGATCGGCGCCTTGAATCAGGCAGACACCGAACGGGAGGCCCGCATGGAAACGCTGCGGGCCGAACTGATGTTGCTGGAGGGCGCGCTCGCCCAGGCGCGGGCCGATGGCGAGGAGGCGCGGCAGGCGCTTTCGTCCGCAAGACGGGCCGTCGTCGAACCGGCCGATGCCCCGGCGCTGCGCCGCGAAATCGTCAGGCTGGCCGACAGCCTGATGGATACCGTGCCGAAGCAGCACGCTGCGGAGTAGCCGCGTCCGGGGCGATGCCGCACTCGAGCTCGTCCGGGTCGGCGCCGCGTGTCTCGAGAGGCGGCTCGCTTTTGCCGGTCACCGGCCCGCCCAGCGGGAAAAGCGCATGACAGGGCTCTCGCCGATGCTGTAGGAGGAGGGCGCTGCCCGAGGCGCTTCCTGCGCCATTTAAATGGTTTGAAATCCCGTGACGGCCAGACATTTCGACCTTCTCTGCCTCGGCGAGCCGCTGGGCGAGTTCAACGCGACGCGGGGCGAGGCCGGCGCCTTTCTCTTCGGCCATGGCGGCGACACGTCCAATTGCGCGGTGGCGGCGGCCCGGCAGGGCCTCAGCGTCGGCTATCTCGGTGCGCTGGGGGACGACAGCGCCGGCCATTCGCTGCGCGCGCTGTGGAGCCGCGAGGGGATCGACGACAGCCATGTCGCCACCCATCCCACAGCGCCGACAGGGCTCTATTTCGTCGAGCACGGCCCTGCCGGCCATGTCTTCTCCTATCTGCGCGCGGGGTCTGCCTCGAGCCTTTACGGCCCGCGCGACCTGCCGGCCGACGCGATCCGTTCGGCGCGCATCGTGCAGGCCTCCGGCATCAGCCAGGCGATTTCGGCGAGCGCCTGCGACGCGGTGTTTGCAGCCTTCGAAACGGCACGTCAGGCCGGGGTCCTCACCGCCTACGACACCAATCTTCGGCTGAAGCTCTGGCCGCTGACGCGCGCGCGGGCGATCATCCACGCTGCCTGCGCGCTCTCTGATATCGTTCTGCCGGGGCTCGACGATGCGGCCCAGCTCACCGGGCTGAGCGATCCCGACAGGATCGCGGATTTCTATCTCGGCCTCGGCGCCAAGGTCGTGGCCCTGACCATGGGCTCGGAAGGCTCGCTCGTCGCTACCCCGCAGCGGCGCGAGCGCTTCCGGCCGATCAGGGTCGAGGCGATCGACGCCACCGGGGCCGGCGATTGCTATGACGGCGCCTTCCTCGCCGAATATCTGCGCACCGACGACGCCTTCGCCGCCGGGGCCTATGCCAATGTCGCGGCCGCGCTCTCGACCCAGGGCTATGGCGCTGTGGCGCCGCTGCCGCGCCGGGCCGATGTCGAGGCCCGGATCGCGATGGAGGCGGCCGGCCGATGAGCGTTCCGGTTCTGGAGAGGGCGGGCGATCTGCTGGCGCGCTACGAGGTTCTGGTCAGCGATGTCTGGGGCGTGGTTCATGACGGGCTGTGGGCGCTGGAGCCGGCCTGCACGGCGCTGACCGCGTTCCGCGAGCGCGGCGGGGCGGTGGTGCTGCTGTCCAACGCGCCCGGCCCTTCGCAGCAGGTCGCGGGCGTGCTCGACGCCAAGCGCGTGCCGCGCGGCTGCTGGGACAGGCTCGTGACTTCGGGAGACGTGACCCGGGCGCTGATCGCGCAGAGCCATCACAAGCGCGTCTATCACATCGGCTGGCACAGCGATCTGTCGGTGTTCGAGGGGCTCGGCGTCGAGCTGGTCGGCGCCGAGGAGGCCGACATCGTGGTCGCGACCGAGCTGAACGATTATCGCACCGAGACCCCGGAGCAGTATCGCCCGCTGCTGGCAGGCTTCGCCGCGCGCGGCCTGCCCTTCATCTGCGGCAATCCCGATCTCGTCGTGCATGTCGGCGAGGATCTCCTGCCCTGCGCCGGGGCGCTTGCGACGATCTATGAGGAGCTTGGCGGCTCCGTCGCCTGGGCGGGCAAGCCCTATCGGCCGGCCTATGATCTAGCGCTCGCCGCCGCGGCCGAGACCCGCGGCGGGCGACCCGTCGATCCGGCGAAGGTGCTGGTGATCGGAGATGCGGTGCGCACCGATCTCGCCGGCGCGCGACTGATGGGCTTCGACAGCCTGTTCATCGCCGGCGGCATCCATCGCGACGAGACGATGCGCGGCGGCCGTGTCGATCCTCAGGGGCTGGCCTCAGTGCTGGAAGGGCTCCCGGTGCAGCCGGTCGCGGCGATGGGCGCGCTGGGCTGAGCGTCACGGTGCACGGTCGCTGCCGCGCTTCGTCAGCCGCGCCATCACATCCCGCCACAACCCCTCCAGTGGCCGGAAGACGAAGCGCACGGTCGAGCGGCCGGGCGGCACCGCGACGGCGCGGAACAGCACATTGGCGCGCAGGATCTCGGCGGGCCGGCCGTCGATCTCGACCTGCCACCAATGGTGCCAGACGTCGTTGAGCACGACATAGCCGCCGGAGGGGGCGTCGACGGCGAGGTTGATCGTGGTCGTGCCGTAATCGCGGATCGCGACGGCGCCGGGCTGGGCCGGGCCGGGCTGCGCCGAGGCGCTCGGAGGCGGGCGGTCGAGCAGCACGGTGCGGCGCGGATCGAAGCCCTCCGGCCATTGGCCGCTCGCCAGGATCGCGTCGAAATCGGCCTGCCTGGCCTCGCCGACGACCAGCACGCGCGGCAAAGCGCGCGGGTTCTCGTAGATATAGGCGTCCTGCGTGCGCGCGATGGGCGCAAGGTCGCCCGGTTTCAGCCTGCGGTCGATCTCATCGGCGGGTACGCCGGTGGCGATGAAGCGCAGGCCCAGCATGTCGGCCAGCAGCGAGCGGTAGCCCGGCATCAGCGGCGAGAATTTGCGCTGGTCGGGCAGGGCGACCTGATCCTCGGCGCCGGTCGCCTTGGTGTAAAGGCCGAGCCTCAGCGGATTATAGCCCAGCGTGTTCTCGAGCTGGTGGACGAGGCTCGCATTGGGCCAATGGAAGTCGATCGCCGCGAGCTCGACCCGGTCGCGCCGGTCCGGGGCGGCGGTTCGGGCGGTTTCGCGCTTGAGCACCGCGATGGTCTCGTTGCCGGTGTCGCGGCGCAGCACGTCGAACATGGCCGAGGGCAGGGCGGTGGATTCGCTGGGGCCGTTATTGACCGACAGATCCACGGTCATCGTCGCCCCCAGCACGATGGCGGCAGCCATCGCCGCGCCGCGCCGGGCGAAGCCGCGCGCGGCGACAAGCGCCCCGGCCACGAGCACGCCGCAGAGAAGGGCGGTGGCGAGCGGCACCAGCGCGACATGAACGCGCCCGATCGTCCAGGCAAGCCAGAGCGCGGCCACGAAGGCGCCCGCGAAGATCAGCGCTTCGAGCGCGATCTGCCAGCGCTGCGGCTTCGGTGCGAGGCCGGAGAGAAGGAGATGGGCGAGATAGCCGCCGAGAATCGCGAAGAGCGCGCCGAGGATGAACAGCGCATCGGCGGGGCGGCGGTAGAAGTCGATCCCCGGCAGCATGAACAGCAGGCGAAAGCCGGGCGTATAGCGGCCGAGCGCGAAGACGAGCATGATCGCGGCGGCAATGGTGAGGGCGACGATCTCGCGCCGGAACAGAGCGCCGCGCACGAGTCCCACGGTGAGGATGAGCGCCATCGGCAGCAGGCCGAGATAGAGCTGGCTCATATTACGGGCGAGGAAGAGCTCGAGCGGGCCGAACCGCGCCTCCCAGGCCGGGCTCGGCGCGCCCCAGAAATCGGCGAGCGGACCCGCGGCGCCATAGAGATTGGCGATGAGCCCGGTCAGGAGCGAGGCCGGGTGCAACGAGCCCTTGCCCGCCTCGACGAAATCGATCACCGGCCGGTTGGATTCCTGCGCGATGAACAGCGTCAGAAGGATCGGGATGGTGGCGACGAGCACGCCGCCGAGCGCCCCGGCCAGCAGCGGCTTCACGCTGGAGCGCAGGGCGCGCAAAGGCTGGCGCGCCATCCCGATCGCTGCGGCGACGAGCCCCGCCAGCACATAGACGCCCAGCAGCGCGACCTGATCGCGCCCGAGCACCATGAAGCCAGCCACCAGCCCGGCGGCAAAGCCATAGCGGATGCAGCCGCGTTCGAGCGCGCGGGAGAGCAGGAAGAGCGCGATCGCGAAATAACCCAGGCTGAGGACCTGCCCGATATGCTGGATGCGCCAGGCGGCGGCCGCGCCGAAGGCGAAGGCCAGGCCCGCGACCACCGCGCCGCCCGGATGCCAGCCGCGATCGCGAAAGATCATCACGATCGCCAGCGCTCCGGCGAGCAGCGTGCCGAGCGCGGCGCCATCGAACAGCCGGAAGCCCGGGTCGGAATCCAGCGCCGCAACCAGCGCGTAAGGCGGCGAGAAGATCAGCGATTGCGGGTCGGCGACCTGGGGCGAGCCTGAGAACACATAAGGCGTCCAGAAGGGCGAGAGGCCCTGGTGCCAGCTCGATGCCAGAAACTGAAGCTGCGGATAAAAATGGGCCTTGGCGTCCCAAGGGATGGTGAGGGCGCCCGAAAGCCATGGCCATGACAGGCATAGCCAGGCCGCGCAGACGATGAAACAGACGCCGGCCAGCGGCCAGCGTCGGGTTTCGTCGGCATCCATGTGATCGTCGGGCCTCGCCATGGGAGCGGGGTGTCCGAAAATCGCCGGGCGGTCAATCCGTCGGCGCGGCGCGCGCCATCAGCGCGTCCATGTCGATGATGTGGCCGGCGCGGTCGCGCTTGGAAGCGAGATAGCGGACGTTGTGGGCGTTGGGGCGGCCCAGAACGCGCTGGCTCGCCGCAACCTCGAGGCCGGCGGCTTCGATGGCGCCGATCTTCTGCGGGTTATTGGTGAGCGCGACGACGTGAGCGACGCCGAGCTGCTTCAGCATCGTGGCGGCGAAGTCGAAATGGCGCTGGTCGAGATCGAAGCCCAGCACCTCGTCGGCGTCATAGGTGTCCCAGCCCTGGCTCTGCAGCTTGTAGGCGCGCATCTTGTTGGAGATGCCGTTTCCGCGGCCCTCCTGGTCGAGATAGAGCAGGATGCCGCCCTCGTTCTGCGCCATCCAGTGGACGGTCTCGCGCAGCTGGTCGCCGCAGTCGCATTTCAGCGAGCCGAAGAGGTCGCCGGTGAGGCAGGCTGAATGCAGGCGCACCGGCACCGCCTTCGACAGGTCCGGCTTGCCGACGACGATGGCGACCTGATCACGTAGGCCTTCCCCGCCGCGGAAGACGACGAATTCGGTTTCCGAGGCGCCCTCCAGCGGCACCGGCGCACGGCCTACGATCTTGAGCGTCGCGGCCTGGGCCGCCCGGTAGCCGCCGATCGCGTTGGTGGAGACCTCGATCAGTGGCTCGGCCGCAATCTGCTCGGCCGTGACATAGACCAGCATCACCGCCGGCAGGACCAGCGACAGGCGCGCCAACTCCAGCGCCGCTTCGTCGAGCGCCGAAGCCGGTGCGATCGGCGCATCCATGCGGCCGTCGATCTTCAGGGCCAGCGTCTCGACTCGCTCCAGATCGATGCTCGGCAGGGCGAAAATGCCGGCTTCCTCGCGCCCCTTGGCGCCCAGACGCCGCAGCCGCGCAGCAGAAAGCACGAGATGAGCCCCGCCGGAGGCCAGCGCATCGAGGCGTGCGACCAGGTCGGGGTCCGCCAGTTCCGCCGAGAGAGCGATGGCGAGGCGATCGTCCTGCCGCAGCAGAACGGGCCGCCCGGACCGGAATTCGGAGATGGCCCTGTCGACGGTGACGAGATCGGTTTCACCGGGAAGGCCCAGGAGACTACGCGACTCAGGCATGAGGGAAATCCATCAGAGCGGGCCGTCTGGCCCAGGAATGTCTCAGATACGCCGGACCGTGGATATAGGATCACATCCCGCACACCGCTACCAACGTCTGCGATATCGGAGGAGTTCCTCCGGTACGGCCCCTTCCGGAGCCGCACCCTGTCGCAGTCGAGATAGCCGCAGCGCAGCCCATAGGCCTCCCGGATTGAACATGGCATGAATGACGTTACGATCACCGCCGCGGAGCAGGCCATGCCGAGAGCAACCCCGGAAACGCAGCGCGTCTATGCGCGGCCGGCCCGCATCCTGCACTGGCTAACCGCCATCGGCGTCTTCGTCCTGCTGCCACTGGGGCTGGCGATGACCTATCGCGGCAAAACCCTCGATCTCTGGGACGGGCTGACCGAAGCGCTCTACAGCGCGCATAAGCTCGGGGGCTTCATCCTGCTCTGGTTGGCCGCCGGGCGGCTGATCTACCGGCTGCTGCATGGCGCCCCGCCGGACGAGCCGTCCCTGTCCGGCCCGCAGCGCCTTGCCGCCCATCTCGTCCACTGGGCGCTGTACGGGCTGCTGCTGGTGGTGCCGCTGCTCGGCTGGATCGGGATTTCGCTGTTCCCGGCACTGGGCGTCTTCGGCCTGTTCGATCTGCCGGCTCTCGCCAAGCCGGACGAGGCTGCGGCCGGCCGCGTGCTCGGGCTGCACGGGACGCTCGCCTTCGTGCTGGCCGGGCTCGTCGGGCTGCATGCGGCGGCGGCTCTGTTCCACCGCTTCGTCCTGCGCGACGGGGTGCTCGGCCGCATGTGGCCGAGCCGCCGCTGAGCGAGGCTCAGACCGGACGCGCCCACAAATCGTGATGGCCGACCAGCGCGCTGCTGGCGGTCTTCCGCGCGGCGAGCCAATCCTCCAGCAGGCCGGGATCGAGATGGCCGGTTTCGGCCGCCGCATCGGCGATGCCCTGCGCCAGCATTTCCAGCAGCGGAGCGTGCCGGTCATTCAGCCGCCAGGCGCTGTCTCCGGTCGAGACGGCGAACCCGGATTTGCGGAAGGCCTCCGCCAGCAGATCGCAGGCATCGGGACCGGCCGAGGGGCCAAAGCCCTTGTCGCCATGCTGGTGATGCTTGAAGGCGGCGTGGACACCGGCATCGGCACGGTGCTCGGGCTTCCATTGCTCGCGCCCGTCATAATTCAGCGCGGCGTAAAGCGGCAGCTTGAGGCTGGTGAGCACGGCGACGAAGCGCTCGATCCAGCGTTTGGAGACCAGATCGAACAAAGCGGCGGCCGTGACCAGATCAGGCTGCCAGCCCAATACCCATTCCAGATCCTTGGCGAGATCGACCTGGCGGGTGTCGACGGTCAGGACCTTTGCGCCCTTGGTCAGCACCAGTTCCTCGCCCTGCTCGCGTGCCTCGTCGGCCCATTCGGTGAGGCGCCGGCGAGCGTGGGCCAGCAGGTCGGCGTCGTAATCGACAAGGGTCCAGTGCTGGCGGTCGGGCAGAGCGGCAAAGCTGCCGCGCAGAGTGGAGCCGGCACCGCAACCCAGATCCACGACCGACACGGAGGCCCGGCCGGCGAAATGCGATCCGACGGCGCCGAGAACCTGCGGATTGCGCGCCGCATGATCGGCGGGCTCGCGCAGAGCGAGCCAATCGGGAGAAAACCCAGCCATCAGTTCATCCTTGCGCCGGCGCCGAGGCATGCCTCCGCGACGGTTCGTGCCGTGTCCCGCCAGCGTGGGAGCGCGGCGGCTCCAGCCCAGGCGGCATCCGCGCGCGCGATCCGCTCGGACGGCGCATCAATCAGAGTTGCCAGCGCCTTGGCAAGTGCCGCTACGTCACCTGGAGGGGTCTTGAGCGCCGCCGCCTCGGGCAGCGCCTCGGCGCCGGCGCCGCGGCGCGAGCAGACGATCGGCAGGCCGCGAGCCAGCGCTTCGGTCAAAACCATGCCGTAGCCCTCATAAAGCGAGGGCATGACGAAGATGTCCGCCGTTGCGTAAAGGGTGTCCAGCCGTTCGGCGTCGACGGCCCCGGCGAAGGCCACACGCTGCGACCAACCCTGGCCGGCGACCGTCTGCTGCAAGCTGGCCGCCGTGGCTGGGGCATGGTCGGGCGAGCCGGCGATGGTGAGGTGCCAGGGCCGGTCGGCGATGGTGGCGAGCGCCGCCAGCAGGACTTCATAGCCCTTGCGCGGGATCAGCGAGCCGACTGCGAGCAGTCGGACGGTTTCCGTCGCGGCGCGTGCGAGCGTCCGCGGGGCGGGATCTGTGCCGGGGATGGCGATGGCGACGGATTGCTCCGGCACGCCGAAATCGGAGACGAGGATGTCCTTGGTCGGCGGGCTGGTCACGATGACGGCGCGGGCATGGCGCAGGGCCGCGCGCTCGCTGGCGCGCAGAGCCTCCTCCTGTGGACCGGACAGGCCCGTTTCGAGAGCGAGCGGATGGTGGACGAGCGCGACGATCCGATCGCCGAAGCGTCTGGCGAGCTCTTCCGGAAAGGCGCCAAAGGCCAGCCCGTCGATCAGCAGAGTCTCACCGGGCGCCGCCGACGCGAGCAGGGCCTCGGTCGCCGCGATATCGGCCTCGCCCGGAAAGGGGAAGAAACCCGGCAGAGCCAGATGGCGGGCGGGGATGCCAGCCTGCCGCCATTCCTGCAGCAGGCGCCGATCATAGGCGTAACCCCCGGTCGGCAGGTCGATGTCGCCGGGGATGGCGAAGGCAATCCCGCTCACGCGAGCGCGCCCTCGAAGCTGGCGCGGGCGAGATCGGTCTCGTGCAGCGTGACGCGGATGCGGGATAGCCCGGCGCCATCGGCCCCGAGGGCGCCGGACAAGGCCGCTGCCTTCATGGCGTCGAAGATGTGCTTGCAGAGGAATTCTGTGGTGGTGAGCACCCCTGCAAATTGCGGGAGCACGTCGAGATTCTGGTAGTTCAGCGGCTTCAGCGTCTTCGAGAGCACGTCCAGCGCCGCGCCGATATCGACCACGACGTTCTGGCGGTTGAGCTGTTCACGGAAGAAGGCGACATCGACCACGAAAGTCGCGCCGTGCATGGCCTGTGCCGGGCCGAAGAAGGGATCGGGCAGCGAATGGCCGATCATGATGCGGTCGCGGACCTCGACGGAAAACATGCGATCTCCTGTGGCTCAGAGCGAAGCGGCCCGGGATGGGCGCCGGCCGAGCGGCTGCGAGAAACGCAGCAGATAGCCGTCCGGATCCTGAACGAGGAATTGATGGACGCCGGTTTCTTCATGCGGGGAGACCCGGTACCAGCGCTCCTCGGGGCCGAAGAAGAGCGGCCAACCGCCGCGCGAGAGCGCCTCCAGCAACAGTCCGACATCGCGCACGGTGATCTCGAAATTGATCCCGCGGCCATAGGGCCTTTCGCGCGGGCCGGTGTCCCAGATGCCGAGACGCTCGTCCGGGCCGGTGTCGTATTCCTCGAGCATGAACTCCACGCCCTCGCGCTCGATCGCGGCGAAGCCTTCTTCGGGGCGGTCATAGAGGATGCGGAAGCCGAGCAGGTCGCGCCAGAAGGCGAGGCTCGCCGGCAGGGAGGTGATGTTCAGCTCCGGCACGAGCATGGGGCGGGGCTGGCTGCGGTCGGTGGTCATGTCGGCTTCAGTAGCGGATCGCGGCGGTGAGGGCGCGCGATTCCGGCGACAGAATGCGCGGCAGTTCGACGGGCGCGTCGGCGAAGGCGATCTCCTCGCTGATCAGCGCATCCAGCCGCTCGTCCGCGAGCAGGCTCAGGGCAGCGCGGGTGCGCCGGGCATAATCCCAGCGCGGCCGGCGCGAGGGGGCGATCATGCCGACCTGCGACGAGACCAGTTGCAGCCGGCGCGCATGGAAGGCGCCACCCAGCGAGGCCGGGATCTCGCCCTCGCCATACCAGCTGAGCTCGACGATGCGCGCCTCGATGCCGGCGCAGCCGATCGCCGTTTCCAGCCCCGCGGGGCTGGCGCTGGTGTGGAAGACCAGATCGGCATCGGCGGGGGCCTGCTCCGGCAAGGCGAAACCGATGCCGAGATGCTCGGCCAGCGCCGCCCGGCCGGGCTCGACATCGACCAGGGTCACTTCGGCCCCCGGCATGCGCCCGGCCAGCCAGGCGACCAGAAGCCCCAGCACGCCGCCGCCGATAACGACGATGCGGTCAGCCGGGCCGGAGCCGGCATCCCAGTGGGCGTTGAGCGCGGTCTCCACATTGGCGGTGAGGATGGCGCGGCGGGCCGGTACGTTGGGCGGGACCACCGAGACCCGGTCGGCCGGCACGACGAAGCGATCCTGATGGGGATGGAGGCAGAAGACGGTGTGCCCTATCAAGCCGGCGGGGCCCTGCTCGACGCGGCCGACGGCGCAATAGCCATACTTCACCGGGAAGGGAAAATGCCCCTCCTGAAAGGGTGCGCGCATGCGCTCATGCTCGGAAGCCGGGACGCGGCCCTCGAATATCAGCCGCTCCGTTCCGCGGCTGATGCCGCTCCAGAGCGTGGTGACGAGACAGTCCTGTGCTCCAGGGGCAGGCAGGCTCTGCTCATTCAGACTGCATTCACGGGGCGCCGTATACCAGAGCGCACGGGCTGCAATCCGTGCCTCTCCCGTGGTTGCCGGTTCCGTCTCCCGCGCCATCGCATCCGATCTCTTCAGCCCGAGCCTGCCTACCTGCGCCCCATGACAGACACCGTCACGAACCCGCGCCTTGCTCCGACCACGTTCGCGCAGCCCGCGCAAGCGATCGAGGCCATCGGCCTCACGCCCGCCGGCATCCAGAGTGCCGCCACTCTGGCGCGCCGGCGCTTCGTCGTGCTCGCTCTCAATCTCGTCACGCTCGCAGCGCTGGTCTACGGCCTCGCTCATGTGCTCGGCGCCGGTGGCTGGAGCGTCGCGGACGGTGTCATTCTGGTCGCCTTCCTGTTCGGCGCACCCTGGACGGTGCTCGGCTTCTGGAACGCGGTGATCGGGCTGTGGTTGCTCCACCGTCGCGGCGACGGGCTCGCCGAGGTCGCGCCCTTCGCCGCAGCGGGCGAGGACGGCAAGCCCCTGGCGCTGCGCACCGCCGTGCTGATGACGCTCCGCAACGAGGACCCGGCGCGCGCCTTCCGCCGGCTGCGGGCGGTGAAGGCGAGCCTCGACGCGACCGGCGAGGGCGTCTGGTTCGATTACTTCGTGCTGTCCGACACCAATGACGCCGCGGTGGCGACGGCCGAGGAGGCGCTCGCAGCCGCCTGGGCGCGGGAGATCGGCGAGCCGGCGCGGCTGACCTATCGGCGCCGCAGCGACAATGCCGGGTTCAAGGCCGGCAATGTCCGCGATTTCTGCGAGCGCTGGGGCGATCGCTACGAGCTGATGCTGCCGCTCGATGCCGACAGCGTCATGTCCGGCGAGACCATCCTGTCGATGGCGCGGATGATGCAGGCCTATCCGCGCCTCGGCATTCTGCAGAGCCTCGTCGTCGGCATGCCGAGCCGCTCGGCCTTCGCCCGCATCTTCCAGTTTGGCATGCGCCAGGGCATGCGCCCCTACACGATGGGCTCGGCCTGGTGGGGCGGCGATTGCGGGCCGTTCTGGGGGCATAACGCGCTGGTGCGCGTCGCGCCTTTCCGCGATCACTGCCATCTGCCGATGCTGCCGGGCAGGGCGCCGCTCGGCGGGGCCGTGCTGAGCCACGACCAGGTCGAGGCGGTGCTGATGCGCCGGGCCGGCTACGAGGTGCGCGTGCTTCCGGTCGAGGGGGGCAGCTATGAGGAAAACCCGCCGACGCTGCTCGACTACCTCAAGCGCGACCTGCGCTGGTGCCTCGGCAATCTGCAATATCTCAAGCTGCTGAATCTCGGCGGGCTGAAGCCGATGAGCCGCTTCCAGCTCGCCTGGGCGGTGCTGATGTTCCTCGGCCTGCCGGCCTGGACGCTGATGATCGGCCTCCTGCCGCTCAAGGTGCTGGAGGACCGCGCCATCGCCGATTATCCGGCCGGTGTCGCGATCGGGCTCTATCTCGTCTTCCTGGCGATGTATCTTTCGCCCAAGCTCGCCGGCTTCGTCGACATCCTGATCAGCAAGGGAGCGGTGCAGCGTTATGGCGGCCTCCCGCGCTTCCTCGCCTCGATGGCGATCGAGCTCGTCTTCGCCTTCCTGCAGGGGGCCGTGTCGTCCCTGCGCACCACGATCTTCATGGTCGGGCTTCTCTTCGGCCGCTCGCGGATCGGCTGGAACGGGCAGGCGCGCGATGCCCATGCCCTGTCCTTCGCCACCGCCTTCGCCGGGCTCTGGCCACATCTGCTGTTCGGCGGCTTCCTTTTCGTCGCACTGGGGCTGCTCTCGCCGGCTGTGCTGTTCTGGTCGCTGCCGATGACGGCGGGCTATGTTCTCGCCATCCCCTTCGCGATGATCACGGCGCTGCCCGCGCTCGGTGCCTGGCTGGAACGGCGCGGGCTTTGCGGGATTCCGGAGGATTTCGTGACCGCACCGGTGCTCGAAGCCATCGCCAGCACCGGCGTGAGCGCCGAAGCGCCAGAGCTGCCGAAGGCCGCCTGACGTCATCTGCGGCTTGCGCGACGCCGCCCGGGCAGGCCATCTGACGACCAAACCCATCGACGACGAACGGGACCGACCAGCCATGACCGTTTCGCGCCTCCGCGCCGCCGCCCTCCTGCTCTGCCTCGGATTCGCCGCGCCGGCCTTCGCCGCCGGCGACATCGCCGTCGAGCTCAAGAACGAGTCCGAGCCGGTGCTCTGTGCCGAGAAGGACAACGTCACCATCAAGGCGATGTCGCCGCAGGTGCGCCGCTTCCAGATCGAGGCGGCTCATCCGGCCTATGCCGCCGGTCTCGTGCGCGATAATTGGGACGCCGACTGGGCCAATTGCGACATGAAGGGCGACCCGTCCTTCGCGCCGCCGACGCCGCCTCGGCGCATCACCTTCTACGAAAGCATCGACTACTGGCTGGTGGGCTACACCTTCCCGACCTTCTGGCGCCCCGCCGACACGACGTTCCGGGTCGGCGACCGGGTGGAGAAGGGGCTGCATCTCGTCCAGCTCTGGAAGCTCGGCAAGGACAAATCCTACGAGGTGCTCGTCGTCTATCCGCAGGACGGCTATTGGCGCGCCCGGCCGATGCCGCCGCAGGGCCTCGGCTTCAACTCCTATGGCTCCTCCTTCCTGTTCGGGCCGATCGAGCAGGAGGGCCGCCCGGTCGTGAATATCAGGGAGATCGAATTCGACCCGAAGACGGTCTCGTTCAAGATGCATTTCAAGGATGGCAATGCCGGCACGCTGACGCTGGCCAGCGTCGACGAGAACCGCATGGTGCTCGACGCCGTGCTCGACAGGCCGGTGGGCGAGGGCAAGGGCTTCGTCGCGCTGCGCTCGATGTACGTGACCGAGTTCAACAACGACGTGGCCCGCATCGCCATCCGCGAGCCGGGCGCCAAGGGCTGGCGCGAGGAGCCGCTGATGCCCTTTCAGGGCGGCAAGGCGACCGATGTCTGGATGGGGCGCACCAATTACTCGCGCCACAACACGTCTTCGCCCGACATGATCTTCCGTCACTTTTCGGCCGATCCGAACCCGCCTGCTCAGGCGGAGAAGAAGTGAGCGGGGCTGCCCCGCTGACGTCACGCCCTTGGGTCATCCCGGACAAGCCGCTTCAGCGGCGCCGATCCGGGATCCATGCCTGAACCTTTCCTGGACGTGCTCCGGCATGGATCCCGTCTGCGCTTCGCTCCGCCCGGGACGACGGCGCGTTTTGGCTTGGGCGGAACGCTGCCCCGCCGTTTCGCGTTGCCGCATGACGCGGGCAGTCGCACAGGCTAGCCTGCGACCACGATCGCTCGACGCCCAGAGACGCCCATGCCGCGCTTTGCCGCCAATCTCTCGATGATGTTCACCGAATGGGACTTCCTCGACCGCTTCAAGGCGGCGTCGGACGCCGGATTCGAGGCGGTGGAGTTCCTGTTTCCCTATGAACACGCGCCCGAGCAGATCGGGCTGGCGCTCGCAGGCGGCGAGCTGGAGCAGGCGCTGTTCAACCTGCCGCCCGGCGACTGGGCCAAGGGCGAGCGCGGTATCGCGGCCTTGCCGGGACGCGGTGGCGAGTTCCGCGCCTCGATCGACCAGGCGCTGCCCTATGTCCATGAGACCGGCGTGAAGCGGCTACACATGATGGCCGGCCTTGCCGATGCGGACGATCCGGAAGCGCAGCAGAGCTATCGCGAGAACCTCGCCTATGCTGCCGATAAGCTCCGCGAGCATGGCATCGACCTGCTGCTGGAGCCGATCAACGGCAAGGACATGCCGGGTTACTTCCTCAACGATTTCGACCGCGCCGCCGCTTTCGTGAAAGAGGCGGGGCGGCCCAACGTCAAGCTCCAGTTCGACATGTATCATTGCGAGCTGATCCATGGCGACGTCTCCGCCAGGCTCAAGGCGCTCTATTCCCTCGTCGGTCATGTCCAGGTCGCACGCGCCAAGGGCCGGCACGAGCCCGATGCGTCGGGCCCGGATTATCCGGCACTGTTCTCCGAGCTCGACGGGCTCGGCTATGGCGGCTTCGTCGGCTGCGAATACCGGCCCGAGCATGGCACGCTCGAAGGCCTCGGCTGGTTCGCGCCGTTCCGGAAGCCGCTCTGATGCGCCCGCCCTCCATCGCCTATCCGGTTCTCATCGCCGATATCGGCGGGACGAATTGCCGCGTCTCGCTGGTCGAGGATGCGGAACGGCCGCATCGCCATCTCGCCCGCATCGGCACCGGCAGCTTCGCCACCGCCGAGGAGGCGTTCGACAGCGTGATCGCAACCCTGCCGCAACGACCGCGCTCGGCCGTGCTGGCGGTGGCGGGCCCGATGGAGGGGCGCATTGCGCAGCTTACCAATGCGAGCTGGCATTTCGACGGGCCAAGGATCGCCGGCCGGCTCGGGCTGACGCAAGGCCTGCTCGTCAATGATTTCGAGGCGCTCGCCGCCTCCCTCGCGGTGCTGAAAGCCCACGACGTCGAGACGCTGATCGAAGGCGAGCCGGAACAGGGGGGTGTCAAGCTTGTCCTCGGGCCGGGGACCGGGTTCGGCGCGGCGGCGCTGCTGACGCAGGGCGAGCGCGGCTTCCTGCTGCCGACCGAATGCGGTCATCTCGGCCTCGGGCCGGAAGATCCGGCCGAAGAGAAGCTCTGGCCGATCCTCGCCGCGAAGGAGCCGCGGATGACGATCGAGACGCTGCTCAGCGGCGACGGGCTGGTGCGGCTGCACAAGGCGGTCGCGGCCAGTTCCGGCCTCGACGAGCCGCAGATCAGCGCCGCCGACATCAGCCGGATGGCCCTGGACGGTGACCCCGCGACGCTGATGACCGTGGTCTGCTTCTGGCGGCTGCTGGCGCGTGTGGCGGGGGATCTCGCGCTCGCCTTCAAGGCGACGGGCGGGGTCTACATCGCCGGGGGGATCGCGCCCCATCTCTTGCCGCTGGCCGACAGGGCCGCGCTGCGCGCCGTCTATGTCGCCAAGCCGCCGCTCGAGGAGCTGATGGCCAAGATTCCGCTCCACGTCGTCACGGCGCAGGACGCGGCCGAGCAGGGCCTCGCCGCCATCGCCGCGCAATTGTCGCGCTTCGGCCTCGACGATCCCCGGCGCTTGTGGTTTGGCTGAGCGCTCCCGCCAGCCCAACCCAACGACGAAGCAGCGTGCCGTCCATCTCCTCCATCCAGGTTCTGCGCGCGCTCGCCGCCCTGATGGTGGTGGTCCACCATGTTCAGCCCGACGCTGCGCTGCTGGCACAAGTCAGCGGTAGCGCATTTCACCCGGCGCACTTCCTGCCGTGGATGGCGGGCGTCGACATCTTCTTCGTCGTTTCCGGCTTCATCATGGTCCACAGCTCGCGCGAGCTGCTGGGCCGGCAAGGTGCCGCAGGTCTCTTCCTGCGGCGCCGGCTGGTGCGGATCGTGCCGCTCTACTGGGCGATGACGGGTCTGTTCCTGCTTGTAGGGGCGGTGAAGCCTTCCGTGCTGAACTCGGGCCCGCCCGACGCCGCGCAGATCCTCGGCTCGCTCCTGTTCTGGCCGATGCTGTCGACGCAGGGCTTCGTCCAGCCGGTCTATTCGCTGGGCTGGACGCTGAATTACGAGATGCTATTCTATGGGGTGTTCGCCGCCGCGCTGCTGCTGCCGGCGCGTTGGGTGCTGCCGGCCGTGTCGATGGTGCTCGCCGGTCTCGTCGCGACGGAGGCGCTGCGGGGGCCGCTGCCGCTGCCCTTCGGCTTCTGGGGCCAGCCGATCGTGCTGGAGTTCGCCGCCGGCATGGGGCTGGCCGTGCTGCGCGGCCGGGGCCTGCGTCTGAATGCGCCGATGCGCAGCCTCGCCGCGCTGGCCGGGGTTGGCGTGCTGCTGTTGGCCGCGCGGCAGGGCGAAGGCGCTGGCTGGAGCGTGGTGGCGTGGAACGGCTCGGCCGCGGTGCTGCTCGTGCTGTCTGCGGTCTGCGGTCGAGAGGGGGGGGAGCCGCCTGCCGCCGTCAAGGCGCTGGCACGGCTCGGAGACGCCTCCTATGCGCTCTATCTCGTCCACCCCTTCGTGATCCGCGGACTGCGCGAGCTTGTCCTGCAAGCGGGGGGCGTCTGGCCGCTCGCCTTCGTCGCCCTCGCCATGGCCGCCTCCGTGCTGGCGGCGCTGCTGCTGCATGCCGGGTTCGAGCGCCCGATGCTGCGTCTGCTCCGGCGCCGACCGGTCCCCTGAGCCGCCCGGCGCGGGGCGTGACAGGGGCGCGGTGCCGGTCTATCCCGCTCGCTGGCTCACGGAACGCGGTTCCGTTCATTGGACAACACATGGCTCCTCTGCTGCATCTTCGCGACGTCGCGCTCACCTTCGGCGGCCAGCCGCTGCTGGAATCCGCCGAGATCGCGGTTTCGGCCGGCGAGCGCGTCTGCCTCGTCGGGCGCAACGGCTCGGGCAAGTCGACGCTGCTGAAGATCGCCGCCGGCATCGTCGAGCCGGACCATGCCGAGCGTTTCGTCCAGCCGGGCTCGACGATCCGTTATCTGCCGCAGGAGCCGGACTTCACCGGCTACAAGACGTCTCTGGCCTATGTCGAGGCGGGCCTCGGTCCCGGCGACGACGCCTATCGCGCGCAGTATCTGATCGATGAACTGGGCCTCACCGGCAACGAGGACCCTGCCTCGATGTCCGGCGGCGAGTCGCGCCGCGCCGCGCTGGCGCGCGTTCTGGCACCCGAACCCGACATCCTGCTGCTGGACGAGCCGACCAACCATCTCGACCTGCCGGTGATCGAATGGCTGGAGCAGGAGCTGAAATCGCTGCGTTCGGCCATGGTGCTGATCAGCCATGACCGGCGCTTCCTCACCTCGCTCTCGCGCGCCACGGTCTGGCTCGATCGCGGCGTGACGCGGCGGATGGAAAAGGGCTTCGGCGAGTTCGAGGCCTGGCGCGACGAGGTGCTGGCGCAGGAAGAACTCGACCGCCACAAGCTCGACCGCAAGATCGCCCGCGAGGAAGATTGGCTGCGCTATGGCGTCAGCGCGCGCCGCACGCGCAACCAGCGCCGGCT
>NZ_JBMDWH010000172.1:0-5522 GCF_048595345.1 Allobosea sp. | reverse complement strand
GGATATCGACATCGATCTCGCGGCGCTGCCCTTCGACGATCCGCCGACCTACGCCATGCTGGCGCGCGGCGAGACGGTCGGCGTGTTCCAGGTGGAATCGGTCGGCATGCGCAAGGCGCTGGTCGAGATGAAGGCCGACCGCATCGAGGATTTGATCGCGCTGGTCGCGCTCTACCGGCCGGGTCCGATGGACAATATCCCGACCTATTGCCGCCGCAAGCTCGGGCTGGAGGAGCCGACCTATCTGCATCCGGGCATGGAGCCCTGGCTGCGCGAAACCCATGGCATCATCGTCTATCAGGAACAGGTGATGCAGGTAGCGCAGGCGCTCTCGGGCTATTCGCTCGGCGAGGCGGATCTGCTGCGCCGCGCAATGGGCAAGAAGATCAAGGCGGAGATGGACGCCCAGCGCGATCGCTTCGTGAAGGGCGCGATCGACAACAAGATCAAGAAGGAAACGGCCTCCGAGATCTTCGATCTCCTGGCGAAATTCGCCGATTACGGCTTTAACAAGAGCCATGCGGCGGCCTATGCCGTCGTCGCCTTCCAGACCGCCTATCTCAAGGCGAATTACCCGGTCGAGTTCCTGGCGGCGTCGATGACGCTCGATATGGGCAACACCGACAAGCTCTCCGAATTCCGGCGCGATGCCGAGCGGCTCGGCATCAAGGTCGAGCGGCCGGCGATCAACCGCTCCGGTGTTGAGTTCGACGTGGCGGACGGCAAGATCTTCTACGCGCTGGGCGCCATCAAGGGCGTCGGCACCGCGGCGGTCGAATCGATCGTCAAGGCGCGGCAGGCCGGGGGGCCGTTCCGCGATCTCGCCGATCTGGCGCGGCGGATCGACACCCGCCTCGTCAACCGCCGCACGCTGGAGGCGCTGATCGCGGCCGGCGCGCTGGACGAGCTGATGGAGGACCGGGCGCGGGCGGTTGCCGCGCTCGACGGCATGCTGGCGCTGTCCAACCGCGTCCGCGACGAGGCGGCGGCGGGGCAGTTCGATCTGCTCGGCAACGGCGTGGTGCAGGAGGCCTTCCGCATTCCGCAGGTCGAGCCCTGGGCGCCGGCCGAGAAGCTGAAGCGCGAGCACGAGGCGGTCGGATTCTTTCTCTCCGGCCATCCGCTCGACGACTACGAGCATGTGCTGAAGCGCCTGCGCGTGCAGCGCTATGCCGATTTCGCCCAGACCGTCCGTGCCAACGGCACCGGTGTTGGCAAGGTCGCGGTCTCGGTGATCGACAAGTCCGAGCGGCGCACGAAATCCGGCTCCAAGATGGGCATCGTCAACCTCTCCGACCCCAGCGGCCAGTTCGAGGCGGTGCTCTTCTCCGAAGGGCTGATGAAGCTGCGCGATCTGCTCGAGCCGGGTAGGGCTCTGGTGCTCAGGCTCTCGGCCGTGCTCGATGGCGAAGAGGTGCGCCCGCGCATCGAGGATGCGGAAGAGCTGGACGAGCTCGCCGCGCGCCAGAAGCAGGATCTGCTGATCTATCTGCGTGACGAGAAGGCCGTGCCCTCCATCGCCGAGCGCATCCGCCCCCGCGACGGGGCGGCACGCTCGGATGGGAAGGTTTCGATCGTGATGATCCTCGACGAGGGCGCGCAGGAGGTGGAGATCGAGCTGCCGGGCAAGTATCCGGTGAGCCAGCAGATCGCCAATGCCGTGCGCGCCGCGCCGGGTGTGGTGAGCGTGGAATTGCGCTAGGCGCCACCGTAGGCGAAATCCGCGGGGAACCCTCTCCCCATCAAAATCGGCTGTCGCCGACTTCGATGGGGAGAGGGGGGAGGCCCTCGGACGTTGCAGCTGTTACCCGACCGCTGCTTTGGTCGGTCTGCGCTCGACGGGTCCAGGGGCCTACACCTTACCCCTGCCCCTCTCCTTACAGGAGAGGGGTTCCGCGCGCCCTGGTCTTCGCGCAGTATGGGGCGTTGCTCGGGGACACTGGCATGGCCGAACCGTACGACATCGACAGGCGCAAGCTGCTCACCGCAGCGACGGTGCTGACAGCGGCGAGCGCGGCCCGCCCGGGAAAGGCGCAGGAGAAACCCGTGATCGACGAGCGGACCGTGCTGATCATCGTCGACGTGCAGAATGATTTCTGCCCCGGCGGCAGCCTGGCGGTGAAGGGCGGCGACGAGGTCGTGCCCGTCATCAACGCGCTGGCGAAGCGCTTCGCCCATGTGGTGATGACGCAGGACTGGCACCCGGCCGGCCACTCCTCCTTCGCCTCCAGCCATCCCGGCAAGAAGCCGTTCGAGACGATCGAGATGCCCTATGGCCGGCAGGTGCTTTGGCCCGACCACTGCATCCAGGGCTCGAAGGGCGCGGAGTTTCACCCCGGTCTCGCCGTGCCGCATGCCGCGGCGGTGGTCCGCAAAGGCTATCGCCCCGAGATCGACAGCTATTCCGGCTTCGTCGAAGCGGATCGCAGGACGTCGACGGGGCTCACCGGCTACCTGCGGGAGCGCGGCTTCCTGCGGGCGGTCGTCGTCGGCCTCGCCACCGATTTCTGCGTCGGCTGGACGGCGCAGGATGCTTCCTCAGCCGGCTTCGAGACCTTCGTCGTCGAGGATGCCTGCCGCGCCATCGACCTCGACGGCTCGCTCGACAAGGCCTGGGCCGCGATGGCCGAGAAGGACGTCGCGCGGATCAGGGTCGCCGATCTGCCGGGCTGACGCTCGCCTTGTCGCGCGCCGAGCGTCTCCTCGATCTCGTCCAGCTCCTGCGCCGCCATCGCCGCCCCGTTTCGGGCCGGCGGCTGGCGGAGGAGCTGGGTGTCAGCATCCGCACCCTCTATCGCGATATCGTCACGCTGCAGGGGCAGGGCGCGCCGATCGAGGGCGAGCCGGGCCTGGGCTATGTGCTGAAGCCGGGGTTCATGCTGCCGCCGCTGATGTTCGGCGAGGACGAGATCGAGGCGCTGCTGCTCGGCTCTCGCTGGGTGGCGGACCGGGCGGACGGGCCACTCGCGCTGGCGGCGCGCGACGCCATGGCCAAGATCGTCCGTACTGCCGCAGGACCAGACCCGCAAGGTCGAGGACGCCGTGCTGATGGTCGGGCCCGGCCGTGCGCTCGAAAGCACGACCGCGATCGACCTCTCCCTCCTGCGCCGCACGATCCGGGCCGAACGCAAGGCGCTGATCGCCTATGGCGACGGGGCTGGTCAGGGCAGCGAGCGCATCGTCTGGCCGCTCGCGCTGTCCTTCTTCGATCATGTGAGGATCCTGATCGCCTGGTGCGAGCTGCGCCGGGATTTCCGCCATTTCCGCGCCGACCGGATCGAGCGCTTCGAGCCGATCGAGATGCGTTATCCGGAGCGCCGGGCGGTTCTGCTGAAGCGATGGCGGGAGAAGGAGGGCATCTATCGGCCTGCGTGAGGGACACTGCCGGAAATTGGCAGCATCCGATCCTAGCCTGCGTCGCGTCCGAGAGCCCTCGGACGAGCCGGAGAGTGACCATGTTCGATGCCCATTTCCTTCTGCTGCATGTCGAGAGCCCTGCCGAGAGCGCGCGGTTCTATGCCGATCTGATCGGCGCGCCGCCGCTGGAGCAGTCGCCGACCTTCTCGATGTTCGCCTTGCCGTCGGGCCTGCGTCTGGGCCTGTGGTCGCGCCACACAGTGGAGCCCCCGGCGACAGCGCAGGGCGGCGCGGCCGAGATCGCGATGATGGTGCCTGCGGCAGACGCCGTGGACGCTATGCACGAGCAGTGGCGCGGCCGCGGCATCGCTATCCTGCAGGCGCCGGCCGATCTCGATTTCGGCCGCAGCTTCACGGCTGCCGATCCAGACGGCCACCGCCTGCGGGTCTTCTGCCCGGCGGAGGGGTAGACCATCGCGCGTCGAACGGATGCGGCGACGATGATCCGAGATCATGCCGGACGATTCGGCGAGCGCTACGGCGTGGCGGCGAGTGGCGATTGCGCCTCGACGCGGTCGCGGCCGAGGCGCTTGGCCCGATAGAGCGCGACATCGGCCTCGCGCAGCAGGTCGCTGATCGAGCGGCGGCCGAGTTCGGCCTGGGCGAGGCCGATGCTCAGCGTCGGCCGGATCGGCCAATGCGTGCGCAGGCTGGTGGCCTTCCGGAACCCGATCCGCAGCCGCTCGGCCACCGCCATCGCCTCGGTGGCGTCGAGCCCGGGCAGAACGACGACGAATTCGTCGCCCCCCTGGCGGGCGACGATGTCGTTGCCCCGCAAGGTCTGGCGGGCGACCTCGGCGAAGAGCAGCAGCACCTCGTCGCCGGCGGCATGGCCGGCGCCGTCGTTGAGGGTCTTGAAATGGTCGATATCGGCCACGACCAGCGTGGCCTGCAGCCCACCGGCCCCGCCGCGCCCGGCCATCGCCGCCAGCGCATCCTCGAGGCCGGAGCGGTTGAGCAGCCCGGTCAGCGGGTCGCGCCGGGCGAGGTTCTCCAGCACCCCCTGGCTGCGCTCGGCGACGAGCAGCAGCAGCGTGTTGCCGCGCAGGATGACGAAGCCGATGCTGGCGGCCGCGACCCAGCTCTGGACCGGCGCCGCAGGCGGAAACAAGGTGTTGTGCGTCGGATCGGCGATCACGGCGATCGCTCGCACCGCATAGATCGGCACCGTGGGCATGAAGAACGCGGCGAGGATCCAGCCCGAGCGAAGCCCGTGCCGGCGGGCCAGGAGCACGCCCTCGCGGGCGATCGCCGCATCGCAGCAGCCGAGCACCATGGCGGTGAAGACGACGCGGCCCTTGAAGCCTTCGTCGCCCGGCATCACGGCCATGGCGATCCAGGTGGCGAGCATGGCGGCGGCCAGCAGGCTCCAGCCCGGAGGCTTGCCGGCGAAGCTGCGCACGCCCATCAGCAGGAGGATCGCCCCCGCGACATTGACGGTGTTGCCGAACTCGATCGAGAGCACGGAGGGAATGTGGCCGCGCAGCGCGCCGCAGAGCAGGCCGGTGCCGATGCACAGGCTGCTGACGCCCCACCAGGCGGGCCAGCGCGTGAAGCGCCCCGTCGCCACCGCCAGCAGCAGCGTGGCGCCGATCAGGAAGCAGGTCATCGCCCCGCTGATGAAAATGGTCCGAAGATCGAGAATCACGAGCGTCCGCGCATTTGCCCGGGGGATGATGATGCTCGTAATGCGTGCAGCTTCGGGCGTCACCATGACGCAGCGGCACTTGCAATCCCCGGCGGCGGCGTGTAAGGCGCGCCTCATTCCACATGGGGAGCATCACCTCGACACCGAGGCGTTCCGGTGATCGGCCAGCCTATGGCCGTTTCATTCGCACCCCAGAGGCTCAACCGGAAGGACTTAAGATACCATGGCTCTGCCCGATCTCTCGATTCGCCTGCTGCTCGAAGCCGGCGCCCATTTCGGCCACCAGGCGCACCGCTGGAATCCGAAGATGTCGCCCTACATCTTCGGCACCCGCAACAACATCCACATCCTCGACCTGTCGCAGTCGGTGCCGATGCTGCACCGCGCCCTGCAGGCCGTCTCGGACACCGTCGCCAAGGGCGGCCGCGTGCTCTTCGTGGGCACCAAGCGCCAGGCG
>NZ_JBMDWH010000171.1:0-5075 GCF_048595345.1 Allobosea sp. | reverse complement strand
GCCTGCTCGACCCATTTCATGTTGAACTGGGTCACGCGCATGCCGGTGCGCGGATCGACCGAGAGCGCGACGAGCTGCTCCAGCGGCCGGTCGCCGATCACGACGCCGGCGGCATGGGTCGAGGCGTGGCGGTGCAGCCCTTCGAGCTTCTGCCCGATCTCGAGAAGGCGCGCGACGATCGGCTCCTCGGCCGCCGCCTGCTGCAGCTTGGGCTCGCCCTCGATGGCGTCCTTCAGCGAGATGGGCTTGGCCGGGTTCTGCGGCACGAGCTTGGTCAGCTTGTCGACCTGGCCATAGGGCATTTCCAGCACGCGGCCGACATCGCGCAGCACGCCGCGCGCGAGCAGCGTGCCGAAGGTGATGATCTGCGCGACGCGCTCGGCCCCGTAGTGGTGCTTGACGTAGTCGATCACCTCTTCGCGCCGGTTCTGGCAGAAGTCGATGTCGAAATCCGGCATCGAGACGCGGTCGGGATTGAGAAAGCGCTCGAACAGCAGGCCGAAGCGCAGCGGATCGACGTCGGTGATCGTCAGCGCATAGGCGACGAGCGAGCCTGCGCCGGAGCCGCGCCCCGGCCCGACCGGAATGTCATGCGCCTTGGCCCATTTGATGAAGTCCGAGACGATCAGGAAATAGCCCGGGAACTTCATCCGGGTGATGATCGACAGCTCGAAATCGAGCCGCTTCTCGTAATCCGCGACGCTGAAGCCCTCCGCCGGGCCATGCTTGGCGAGCCGCGCCGCGAGACCGGCTTTCGCCTGCTCCTGCAACTCCTCGGCCTCGTCGCGCCCCTCCTCGCCGAAACGCGGCAGGATCGGCTTGCGGGTGGTGACGCGCCAATGGCAGCGCATCGCGATCTCGACCGTATTGGCCAGCGCCTCCGGCAGATCGGCGAAGCGCGTCTTCATCTGCGCGCGGGAGGCGAAATAATGCTCCGGCGTCACCCGCCGGCGCTCGCCATCCGAGACCAGCCGGCCTTCCGCCACCGCGAGCAGCGCGTCATGCGCGTCGAAATCGGCCGGCTTGGCGAAGAAGGGCTCGTTGGTCGCGACGATCGGCAGGTCGCCGTCATAGGCGAGGCGCAATAGCTGGGCTTCCAGCGCCGCCTCGTTCTCGCGGCCATGACGCTGGATCTCGACATAGAGCCGGTCGCCATAGATCCGCGCCAGCGTCGCGAGCCGCGCCGCCGCCTGAGCCGGCTGACCATTGCGAAGGGCGAGATCGACGGGCCCGTCGCTGCCGCCGGTCAGGGCGATGAGCCCGCCATGGAAGGCCGCGAGCCGCTCGATCGTCGTCACCGGCTGGCCCGAGCCGCCGGTCGCGAGCGCAGCCTCGCTGACGAGCTTCATGAGATTGCCGTAGCCGGCCTCGTCCATGGCGAGCAGGACGATATGCGGCAGGCGCTGCATCTGGACGGGGCGCCGACCCTCCCCCTCATCGGCGAAATCCACCGAGAGCTGCACGCCGACGATGGGCTGGAGGCCGGAGCCGGACAGCTTTTCGGAGAATTCCAGCGCGCCGAAGAGATTGTCGCTGTCGGTCAGAGCGATGGCGGGCTGACCGTCCGCGGCGGCCATCTTGGCGATCGTCGCGATGGTCATCGCGCCTTCGAGCAGAGAATAGCTCGAATGCACATGCAGATGCACGAAGCCGATCTCGGAGAGGATGCGCCCCTCGCCCGCTGCTCCGCTCATGCCCTGCTCCACCTTCGACTCAAAGCCAGCCCCGCCGCCCTCGTTATGGCGCCCGGCAGGGCACCCCGTCGAGCCGGGATCGCAGCAGGCGGTGGGCAGCTGTGGATGGCTCCTGACTCGCTCAGACGTGAGGCGCGGAGAGGATCGCCGCCCAGAGCCAGATCATGCCGAGGAAGACGCCGAGAGAGGCGATCTCGGCGAAGCCGGCGACGAATTTGCGGGCGACGGTCATGGGAACCTCCTGCGTTCTCGGTAAGTTCAGATTAGTTCATGTTTTGTTCTCGTCAACCGCCGTTGCGGAAAGCTGCGTGGCTCGCGGCAAAAAGAGTCAATCAGAGGTTAACGTAGCCAGCACGGATGGAGCCGCGCAGTCATTGCGAGAAGCGCAGCGACGAAGCAATCCAGCGAGGACCGGCTGCGACGTTCGACCGGGTCCTGCCGGATGGCTTCGCGGAGCCTGTCCCTGAGCTTCCCGAAGGCAAGACCCGATGGCTCGCAATGACCGCGAGCGGCCGGAGGGCGGCCGCGCTTCAGCGCAGCGGCACCACCAGCCCGTCGCGGATGGTCACCTGCCGGTCCATCTGGCGGGCGAGGTCGAGGTTGTGCGTCGCGATCAGCGCCGCGAGCCCCGAGGCGCGGGCGAGCGCGATCAGCGTGCCGAAGACATGCTGTGCCGTTCCGGGATCGAGATTGCCGGTCGGCTCGTCCGCCAGCAGTAGGCGCGGCCCGTTGGCGACCGCCCGGCCGATGGCGACGCGCTGCTGCTCGCCGCCCGACAATTCGCCGGGGCGATGGTCGAGCCGCTCGCCGAGGCCCAGAAAGGTCAGCAGTTCCGCCGCCCGCTCCTCGGCAACCGCCTTGCCGAGGCCGCGAATGCGCTGCGGCAGCACCACGTTCTCCAGCGCCGAGAACTCCGGCAGCAGATGATGGAACTGGTAGACGAAGCCGATCTCGGTGCGGCGCAGGCGCGTGCGGCCCTTGTCGTCGAGCTTGGTCGTGGCGAGCCCCCCGACGAAGACCTCGCCGGCATCGGGCTTCTCCAGCAGGCCGGCGACATGCAGCAGCGTCGATTTGCCGGTGCCGCTCGGCGCCACCAGCGCCACGACCTCGCCGGGCCAGAGCGCGAAATCGGCCTTGCGCAACACTTCGAGCGGCGCATCGGCCTGCGGATAATAGCGCTCGACCTGCGAAAGGAAGAGCGCGGGCGTTTCCTGCGCCATCAGCCCATCCTCAAGGCTTTGACCGGGTCGAGCCGGGCCGCTTTCCAGGCGGGATAAAGCGTCGCCAGCAGCGAGAGCACCAGCGCCATGGCGACGACGCTGACGACGTCCCGCCAGTCGATCACCGAGGGAATGTCGCTGAGGAAGCGCACCGTCGGATCCCAGAGATTGGCCCCGGTGATCCAGTTCAGCGCCGCCATGATCGACTTGATGTAATGCGAGAAGGCGAGCCCCAGCACGAAGCCGGCCAGCGTGCCGACGACGCCGATCGCCGCCCCGGTGATCAGGAAGACGCGCATCACCGAGCCGGCGGTCGCGCCCATGGTGCGCATGATCGCGATGTCCTCGGTCTTGTCCTTCACCAGCATGATCAGGCCGGAGACGATATTCAGCGCCGCGACGAGCACGATCAGCGTCAGGATGATGAACATCACGTTCCGCTCGACCTCGAGCGCGTTGAAGAAGCTGCGGTTGCGCTGGCGCCAGTCGGAGAGCACGAGCGGCCTCGGCGCGTTGGCCTCGATCGCGTCGCGCACCTTCTGGGTGTTGTCGGGGTTGTCGACGAAGATTTCGATGACGTTCACATCGCCTTCGCGGTTGAAATAGGCCTGTGCCTCGCTGAGCGGCATGTAGACGAAGGTGCCGTCGAACTCGGTCATGCCGATCTGGAACAGCGCTTTGACCGGATAGGCCTTGATTCGCGGAGCCGTGCCGAAGGGTGTGGAGGCGCCCTGCGGCGTCACCAGCGTGATCGTGTCGCCGACCTGAACGCCCAGCGCATTGGCGAGGCGCACCCCGATGGCGACGCCTGGCGTCGCATCGAAGCCCTCCAGCGTGCCGGAGACGATGTTGCCGCCGATGAAGGGGATCGACTTGATGTCGCCCTCGCGCACGCCGCGCACCAGCACGCCGCTGTTGCCGGTCTGCGAGGAGGCCAGCGCCTGCCCCTCGACCAGCGGAATGGCGAGCTTGACCCCCGCAATGGCGCGCAGCCTGGCGGCGACAGGATCGAAATCGTCGAGCGGCCGGTCGATCGGCGTCGCGAAGATATGGCCGTTCACGCCGACGATCTTGCTCAGCAGTTCGATGCGGAAGCCGTTCATCACCGACATCACGATGATCAGCGTCGCGACGCCGAGCATGATGCCGAGAAAGGAGAAGCCGGCGATGACGGAGACGAAGCCCTCGCGCCGCCGGGTTCTGAGATAGCGCCCGGCGAGCTGCCATTCGAAGCCGGCAAACGCCTTCGTTCCGGTCGGGATGTCGGCGCTGTCCGCGACGTCGCTCACGTGCCGCGGCCCTGGAACCGGGCGAGCGCCTCGTCGAGCGAGATCGTCTCGCGCTCGCCGCCCTTGCGGCGCTTGAGCTCGACCTTGCCCTCGGCGAGGCCCTTGGGCCCGACGATGATCTGCCAGGGCACGCCGATCAGATCGGCCGTGGCGAACTTGCCGCCCGGCCGCTCCTGCGTGTCGTCGTAGAGCGCGTCGTAGCCCTTGGCGAGCAGGTGCTTGTAGAGCTGCTCGCTCGCGGCGTCGGTCGCAGCGTCGCCGACCTTGAGGTTGATCACCTCGACGTCGAAAGGCGCGATCTCGTCGGGCCAGACGATGCCGCCATCGTCATGGCCCGCCTCGATCAGCGCGGCGACGAGCCGGCTCGGCCCGATGCCGTAGGAGCCGCCATGCAGCAGCACCTGCTGGCCGTCCGGACCGGTCACGCTCGCGCCCATCGGCTCGGAATATTTCGTGCCGAAATAGAAGATGTGACCGACCTCGATGCCGCGCGCCGAGACCTGCTTGTCGGCCGGAATCGCCTCGAAAGCCGGCTTGTCGTGCATTTCTTCGGTCGCGGCGTAGAGGCTCGTCCATTTGTCGACGATGCCCTGCAGCGCCGGCACGCTGTCGAAATCGGTGTCGGCAGCCGGCGTCTCGAAGCCGAGATAATCGCTGTGGCAGAACACCTCGCTCTCGCCGGTCGAGGCCAGAACGATGAATTCATGGCTGAGATCGCCGCCGATGGGACCGGTATCGGCCTTCATCGGGATCGCCTTCAGGCCGAGCCGCGCGAAAGTCCGCAGATAGGCGGTGAACATGCGGTTATAGGCGTGGCGCGCCGCCTCCTTGTCGAGATCGAAGGAATAGGCGTCCTTCATCAGGAATTCGCG
>NZ_JBMDWH010000170.1:0-8466 GCF_048595345.1 Allobosea sp. | reverse complement strand
CTCGGCATCGCCAAGGCCTACACCACCCGCGTCGGCGAGGGTCCGTTCCCGACCGAGCTGTTCGACGAGATCGGCGAGCTGATCGGCCAGAAGGGCAAGGAGTTCGGCGTCGTCACCGGCCGCAAGCGCCGCTGCGGCTGGTTCGACGCCTGCCTCGTGCGCCAGACGGTGAAGACCTCCGGCATCGACGGCATCGCTTTGACCAAGCTCGACATCCTGGACGGCTTCAAGGAGATCAAGGTCTGCACCGGCTACCGGCTGGACGGCCAGATCCTCGACCACCTGCCGGCCGGCCAGAGCGACCAGGCCCGCGTCGAGCCGGTCTACGAGACGATCGAGGGCTGGGAAGGCTCGACCGCCAATGCCCGCTCCTGGGCGCAACTGCCGGCGCAGGCCATCAAATATGTCCGCCGCATCGAGGAGTTGATCGGCGCCACCGTCGCCGTGCTCTCCACCAGCCCCGAGCGCGACGACACGATCCTGGTCCACAACCCCTTCGAGGGTTGACGCGCCCTGCCCCACGGGACAAACGAGGCCAATGGCCGACTTTTATCCGATCCTGTCCCGGGCCGTCGCGGGCCTCGCCGACAACACGCCCGAGGCACGGCGTGCGCTCTATGAGCGTGCGAAGACGGCGCTCGTCTCCCAGCTGCGCGGCCTCGACCCGCCGCTGGGCGAGGCCGAGATCATGCGCGAGCGTCTGGCGCTGGACGAGGCGGTGGCCCGGATCGAGGCCGAGCATGACGAGAGGCCGGCTCCGCCGCCGGTGGCCGGCGGTCCGGTGATCCGTCCGGCCGAGCCGATGGCCGAGCCGCGCCCGCCGGCGCCCGAGCCGCGCCGCCAGACCCAGTTCATTCCCAAGCCGCCGGCGGCTCCCGGCGAGGACGAGCCCCTGGCCGAGCCTGCGGAGCCGCAGCCGGTGCGCCCGCGCATCATGCCGCCGCGCGAGCCGCGGGTGAAGCCGGTGCATATCCGTTCGGTCGTCGTCGGCAGCGTCGTGGCGCTGGCGGTGGCCGCGATCGCAGCGACGGCGATCTATGTCCACAAGCTGCGCCCGCAGGAGGGCGAGCGCCCGGCGCAGGCCGCTGCGCAGAATCAGCCGGCCCAGTCCGAAGCCAACGGCAAGATCGGCGACCGCTTCGGCGAGCAGCCCGCACCGAGCGGCAACCGGCCCGCGGGCGGCACTCAGCAGGCCACGCAGCCCGGCAGCGAGGTCGCGGTAGCCCAGCGCGCCGTCCTCTACATCGAGACGCCGGACAATCCGCAGCAGCCGCGCAGCGTGCAAGGGCGCGTGCTCTGGCGGCTGGACAGCGAGAGCGTCGGCCAGGGCCGACCGGTCGAGACGATCGTGCGGGCCACCGTCGACATTCCGGAATTCGGGATGAACCTCGATTTCACCATCCGCCGCAACACCGACAGCGCGCTGCCGGCCTCGCACATCATCGGCATGCGCTTCGCCAGCACCATCGATCCGGCGACGCAGGGCGTGAAGGAAGTCGGCGTGCCGCAGTTCAAGACCGAGGAAGGCGAGCGCGGCGCGCCGCTCTCCGCCATCAACTCGGCGCTGGGCGATGGCCTGTTCGTCGCCGCGCTGTCGAACGTCCCGGTCGAGGTGGCGCGCAACACCGACCTCATTCTGAACCGCAGCTGGATCGACATTCCGATCCTGCTCGCCTCGGGCCGGCGCGGCATCATCACCTTCGAAAAGGGCGTCTCCGGCAGCCAGACCCTCGCCGACGCCTTCGGCCGCTGGCAGTAAAGTGGCGGCGAGCCGGACACAGCCATTTCCAGAGACGCGCGGATAGCGCGGGGAACCCTCTCCCATAGGGAGAGGGCAGGGTGAGGGGTAGGCCATTGCACGCCTTGGCCGTGACCTGACCGCTGCTGCTGCCGTGCGCTTTACTTAGTCCAGGGGCCTACACCTCACCCCTGCCCCTCTCCTTACAGTAGAGGGGTTCCTCGCGCCCCCTCTTCAGCTCTTCCGCGTCGCCGCGAACCGCGCGGCCGCCCTGAGCACATCCGCTTCCAGCCCGAAACCCGCCAGAGCGTCCATCGCCGCCGCGCTCAACCGGTCGCGCTCGCGCTTGGCACCGTCGAGGCCCAGCACCCCGATCAGCGTGCCCTTGCCGCGATCGGCGTCCTTGGCGGTGGCCTTGCCCATCTGCGCCGCATCGGCCTCGACATCGAGAATATCGTCGGCGATCTGGAAGGTCGCGCCCAGCGCCCGCCCGTAATCGGCGAGCACGGCCAGCGTGGCGCCATCCGCGCCGCCGAGACGCGCGCCGATCTCGACGCTCGCCGCGAGCAGGGCGCCGGTCTTCATCGCCTGCAGGCGGCGGATCTCGGCCTTGCCGAGGCTCTGGCGTGCCGTCTCGAACCGGCCTTCGGCGGCGAGGTCGAGCATCTGCCCTCCGACCATGCCGCCGAGCCCCGAGGCGCGCGCCAAGCATCGCACCAGCCCGATCCGGACCTCGCCGGAAGGGTGCGTCGCCGGATCGGCCAGAACGTCGAAGGCGAGCGTCAGCAGCGCATCGCCGGCCAGGATCGCCGTGGCCTCGTCATACGCCTTGTGGACCGTCGGGCGACCGCGCCGCAGATCGTCGTCGTCCATCGCGGGCAGATCGTCATGCACCAGCGAGTAGCAGTGCAGCAGCTCCACCGCCGCGCCCGCCCGCAGCGCGCCCGCCTCCGCCGCACCGAGCAGCCGCGCCGTCTCGACCGTGAGGAAGGGCCGCAGCCGCTTTCCGCCCGCCAACGCGCCGTGGCGCATCGCCGCGACCAGCCGGGCGGGACGGGCGATCTCGCCCTCGGCCGGCGCCCCGTCGAGCAGGGCCTCGAGCACGCGCTCGACCGAGGCGGCGATGCGGCGAAGGCCGATCTCCAGCGCGTCCTCGCCGCTTGCGGTGGGAAGGGAACTCATGCGGCCTGCCTCGCGTTCGCTGCCGGCCGGGCTTGCCGGAGGCCGGAGGGATCGTCAAGCTGCCCCTCGCATGGTGGCCGGCGGCGTGAAGCCGGGACGCAAGGAGGGCGCAGGTGAGCGACAGCGCGGGGCGGCGAGGCAGGCAAGGGCCCTTGCTGCGCGCGGTGAACGGTTTGCTGCGGCTCGCTCTCGGCATGGTCGTGCTGCTCGTCGCGCTGATCCTGCTCTACGGCTTCGTTCCGGTGCCCTCCACGCTGATGCTCGGCCGCTGGCTCACCCTTCAGCCGGTCGAGCGGCAATGGGTGAAGCTCTCCGACATCTCGCCCCATCTCGTCCGGGCCGTCATCGCCTCGGAGGACCAGCGCTATTGCAGCCATCGCGGCGTCGACTGGGTCGAGCTGGACGCGGTGATGGATGACGAGGACGGGCCGAGCCGCGGCGCGTCCACACTCACCATGCAGACGGCCAAGAACGTCTTTCTCTGGCCGGGCCGCTCCTATCTGCGCAAGGGGCTGGAAATCCCGCTGGCGCTGGTGCTGGACTTCGCCTGGGGAAAGCAGCGCGTGATGGAGGTCTATCTCAACGTCGCCGAATGGGGCGACGGGCTCTATGGCGCCGAGGCGGCATCCGAGCGCTATTTCGGCAAGCCCGCGTCGCGTCTGAGCCCGGCCGAGGCGGCCCGGCTCGCCGCCGCCCTGCCCAACCCGCTGCTGCGCGATCTCGGCAAGCCCGGCGGCAGCCTGCGCGCGGCGGCGGGCCGCGTGCAGCGGCGTCTCGGACAGATCGGCACGCTGGCGGATTGCGCCCTGCCGCGCTAGAAGCGTGTCCGCTGGCCCCGGAGGCCGGCGGAGCGCCCTTTGCTCAAGAAAGTCGGATTCCGCACTAGCCATCGCGGCCCCGAGCGTGTAAGGGCAACGCCTCACGAGATTGATCGTCGCCGTGGCCGGGGCGTGGCTTGAGATAGCCGCGCATCATGACGGCGGCATGATGGAGAGTACAATGGCCGTTCCGAAGAAGAAGACGTCGCCGTCGAAGCGCGGCATGCGCCGCTCGGCCGACGCGCTGAAGCAGCCCGCCTATATCGAGGACAAGAACTCCGGCGAGCTGCGCCGCCCGCACCATGTCGACCTGAAGAGCGGCATGTATCGCGGCCGTCAGGTCCTGAAGGTCAAGGCCGACGCCTGATCCGCAGGGCCGCGCCGCGGCCCTCGATCGCTCGGCTCGATCCCGACGATGATGAAGGAACCGGCCGCTGGCCGGTTTTTTCGTTTGCGCCTTTCCGGCTCGACCCTTGGGACCGCGAAAAGTAAGTCGGCCGGCGACCGGCGACCCTCCGGCGCCTGCCCTCTCAGGCCCGGCGCAGCAGCCGCGCCGCCGCCCGGTAGCGCAGCGCAGCCGCCTGCGGATGTTCCAGCCCGTGCCGGGCGAAGCTGCCGATGCCGGCCTGCGCCGCGGCGGCCTGCAACAGGACGAGCGCGGGGCCGCTATCGGCCTGCCGTCCGGATGTATTGTCCTGCCTGGCGTCGCTCATGTCCCACTCCGGCACAACGGGGCTCTCGAGCGAATCTCGCTGCAAGCGCCCTGCCAAGTTTAACGAGTCGTTAAGCAGAATGCTCCCAGAGTGACGTAACTTCCCCAAACGCGGACAGTGCGGGATGGCGCCAGGATCGGCGCGGCACGAGCTGTCTGATCGAGGCTCTACGCGCGATGCCGTCCCCGTCGCTTTTCACCTTCCGGAACGGCAGCGCGCTCGATCCCCGCAGCCTGCTGTCGTCGCTGGGTGAGGTGGTCTACTCCTGGGACATTCCATCCGACGCGCTGAACTGGGGCCCCAACGCCGCGCAGGTGCTCGGCGCCCTGCCCGACAAGGCCATGACGCGCGGCATCGGCTTCGCGGCTCTGGTCGAGCCCGGCAGCGGCCCCAGCCGCTACGACGCGATCTTCGGCTGCAGCGAGCAGGACCAGGGCGAAGGCGTCGTCTACCGGACGCGCTATGCGGTCGCGCTGGCGGGGCGCAAGATGTGGGCGGAGGATACCGGCCGCTGGTTCGCCGGCAGCGACGGGCGCCCGGCCAGCGCGCGCGGCGTGGTGAGGCTCGAACGAGCCGCCCGCGCCGAGGAACTCACCATGACCGGCCCCGATCTTTGCGATCGGCCGGCGCTGGTGGAGCAGATCCAGGCCACGCTGCAGGAGCAGCTGCCGCAGGAGCGCACCGTGGTCGTGCTCGTCGCCGCCATCGACGAACTGGCCCGGCTCAATGACGATTTCGGCCACGAGGCCACCGACGAGATCATCGCGACCGTGCATGAGCGGCTGCGCTCGGTGACGCGGCGCCGCGATCATCTGGTCCGCTATGCCGGCAACAGCTTCGCGATCCTGCTGGCGGGCTGCCCGCGCGAGCAGATCGACGCGGCCGCCAAGCGCTTCAGCAAGATCGTCGCCGAAGCGGCGATCGAGACCGGCCGCGGCATCGCCCTGGTGCGGCTGCGCGTCGGCGCCGCGATCGCGCCGGAACTGACCGGCCATGCCGGCGAACTGCTCTCCGCCGCCGAGGGCGCGCTCGCCGCAGCCCGCGCCGGCGCCATCGACGATGTGGTGCTGGCCAAGCCGCAGCGGCGCCGCCAGGACCGGGTCGAGCCGACACATCTGGACGTGCAGGCGATCAGCGCCCTCAACGAGCGCCGCGTGCGCCTCGCCCTTCAGCCCATCGTCGGCGCAGCCAGCCGCGAGATCGCCTTCTACGAGGCGCTGCTGCGCGTCGGCCAGCCGGAGGCAGGGCTTTATTTCGCTTCGGCCGAACTGGTGCCGCTGCTGGAGCGGCGCGGGCTGGTCCGCCTGTTCGATCACCGCGTGCTGGAACTGGCGCTGGACCGGCTGATCGGAGACCCCGCCTTGCGGCTCTCTGTCAATGTCTCGCCACGCTCTCTGGCCGACCCGGAATGGCTCGACGCCTTCATGGCCTGCGCCGGAGCGGCGGGCGCGGCCGCCACGCGCCTCATCGTCGAGATCACGGAGACGGCCACGATCGAGAGTCCCTCGCGCATGGCCAAGCTGCTCGCGCGCCTCAAGACCCGCGGCGTGCAGATCGCGATCGACGATTTCGGCGCCGGCCACACCTCGCTGAAGCACCTGCGCGCCTTCCCGATCGACATCCTCAAGATCGACGGCGCCTTCACCCAGAACCTTCGCCGCTCTACCGACGACCGGTTCTATGTCCGCACGCTGATCGACCTCGCCGGGCATCTCGGCGTCGAGACGGTCGCCGAATGGGTCGACGACGAGGCCCAGGCGACGATGCTGCGCGACTGGGGCGTCACCTATCTCCAGGGCCATCTCGTCGGCCGCGCCGAGCTCGATACGCCCCACGCCGCCGCATCGCTGCTGCGCGCGGCCGGCTGAGAACTGGCAGAGCGGCATCGGCCGATGACGGGTGCCGCCCGGCGATGCCGCCGCTGCGCTATGTGTCGCGCGAGAGCTTGTCGAGCCGGTTGCGCATCTCGTTCAGCTCGCGCTTGAGCTCGCCGAGATCGTCGCTCTTGGGCGGCTCGGCGGTGCCTTCGGCCTTGCCCTGCGCCGCGGCGCTGGCGGCGAAGGGGTTGAACAGCCGGAAGGCCTCGGTGAACATCTGCATGTTCGCGCGCGTCTGAGCCTGCAGCGCATCCATCGCCGGCCCGCCGAAGGCGGAGCCCCCGAAGGCCTTGCTCATCTGCTCGCGCATCTTGGTCTGCTCCTCGGCGAAGTTCTGCATCGAGAACTCCAGGAAGCGCGGCACCACCGCCTGCATGCTGTCGCCATAGAAGCGGATCAGCTGGCGCAGGAAGGCGATCGGGAGCAGGTTCTGCCCGTCCTTGGCTTCCTCGTCGAAGATGATCTGCGCCAGCACCGAGCGGGTGATGTCCTCGCCCGACTTGGCGTCGTAGACGACGAAATCCTCGCCGTTGCGCACCAGGCCCGCCAGATCCTCCAGCGTGACATAGGAGCTGGTGCCCGTGTGGTAGAGGCGCCGGTTGGCGTATTTCTTGATGACGGTGGGTTCTTTGTCGCTGGCCATCGTGCCCTGCTCGGCGTTGATTCGCCCCCTCCGGTCTCGGCCGAAGCGGAGCAAAACGTTCTCCCAAGCTGGAAACGATAGAGCTTCGCCGCCGCACCGCAAGCTTTTTGAGCGTGCGCTGCAAAATTCTGACGAAAATAGGGCGAATCGCATGGAAGGCCGTGCCGGAGCGCTTCGGCCGGCGACGATGGGGCAGGAAGGCTGACTTGACGCGGTCACGTCGCCCTTCGAAGGTGGCCGGGAAGCGGGCGGGGCCGACGGGAGCGGCCCTGCCCGACAACAGCGAGGAACCCTCTCATGGCAGATTCGGATATCGTGATCGTCGGCGCCGCGCGCACGGCGGTCGGCGCGTTCAACGGCGCCTTCGCCAACACCCCCGCCCATGAACTCGGCGCCGCCGCGATCAAGGAGGCGCTCGCCCGCGCCAAGGTCGACCCCGCCGATGTGGACGAGGTCATCATGGGCCAGATCCTGACCGCCGGTCAGGGCCAGAACCCGGCCCGCCAGGCTGCGATGGCCGCCGGCATCCCGCAGGAAGCGACCGCCTGGGGTCTCAACCAGCTCTGCGGCTCCGGCCTGCGCGCCGTCGCCATCGGCCTCCAGCAGATCGCCAATGGCGATGCCGACATCATCGTGGCCGGCGGCCAGGAATCGATGTCGATGGCCCAGCATGCCGCGCATCTGCGCTCCGGCACCAAGATGGGCGACCTGAAGTTCATCGACACGATGATCAAGGACGGCCTCTGGGACGCCTTCCACGGCTATCACATGGGCACCACGGCCGAAAACGTCGCGACCAAATGGCAGATCAGCCGCCAGGAGCAGGACGAGTTCGCGGCGAAGTCGCAGAACAAGGCCGAGGCGGCGCAGAAGGCCGGCCGCTTCAAGGACGAGATCGTTCCCTTCACCATCTCGACCCGCAAGGGCGACATCGTCGTCGACAGCGACGAGTATCCGCGCCATGGCGCGACGCTGGAAGCGATGGCCAAGCTGCGCCCCGCCTTCTCGAAGGACGGCACGGTGACCGCCGGCAACGCGTCCGGCCTCAATGACGGCGCCGCCGCGCTCGTCATCATGACCGCCAAGGACGCGGCCCGCCGCGGCCTGACCCCGCTCGCCCGCATCGCCTCCTGGGCGACGGCCGGCGTCGATCCGGCGATCATGGGCACCGGGCCGATCCCGGCGACGCGCAAGGCTTTGGAGAAGGCCGGCTGGAAGGTCGGCGATCTCGATCTCGTCGAGGCCAATGAGGCCTTCGCGGCGCAGGCGCTCGCGGTCAACAAGGACCTCGGCTGGAACCCGGACATCGTCAACGTCAATGGCGGCGCGATCGCGATCGGCCACCCGATCGGCGCGTCGGGCGCCCGCGTCCTGGTGACGCTGCTGCACGAGATGGCCAAGCGCGACGCCAAGAAGGGCCTCGCCACGCTCTGCATCGGCGGCGGCATGGGCGTCGCCATGGCCGTGGAGCGCTGAGACAAGCGCACCCTTCCAT
>NZ_JBMDWH010000169.1:0-2916 GCF_048595345.1 Allobosea sp. | reverse complement strand
GAGGAAGCCCGTCACCGGCTCGATGAAATACTGCACCGCGATGCGGCCCGAGACCGGCGTGATGCCGAGCTGCACCGAGAACAGCAGGATCAGCAGCAGTCCCCACCAGAAGATCGGCATCGAATAGCCGGTGAGCGAGATACCCATCACGCCATGGTCGAAGATCGAATTTCGCTTCACCGCCGCGAGGATGCCGGCCGGCAGGCCGATGATCAGCGCGATCAGGATGGCGCAGAGCGCAAGCTCGATCGTGGCCGGGAAGAGCTGCGCGAATTCGCCGAGCACGCTGTCACGCGTGACGATCGACTTGCCGAGATCGCCCTGGACCACGCGCTCGATATATTTGCCGTATTGGACCAGGATCGGCTGGTCGAGGCCGTATTCCTTGAGCAACTGCGCATGGCGCGCCGCGTCGATGCCGCGCTCGCCCGCCATGGTCTCGATCGGGTCGCCCGGCACGAGACGGACGAGGAAGAAGGCGAGCAGCGTGATCCCGATGAAGGTCGGAATCACCAGGCTGAGCCGGGTGAAGATGAAGCGGAGCATGGAGCCGGTGTTCCTGGGCCGGGCACGGCGGCGCGCGGCATTCCGTTCTTGTTTCTTGGTCGTATTCGAAATCCGGGCAGCGGAAACACCAGATCGCAGCGAAGATCAAGCGCCGCGTGCCGGAAAATTGGGCAGCGACAGGGTTGGCCACCCTGCCGCTCCGTGCGATCGCGCAACAACCGCCAAGCCATGGCGATATCGCCGCAATTTGCGTGAAGGAAGCTGCGCCGCCCGCGCAATCAATGCAAGGCGGCGCGGTTGTTCACAGGCGAACGATCATTTCGCCACGGACACCCCGTAGAAGGGCTGCCCGCCGAAGAAATGGATCTTGTAGTCCCTCACCTCCTTGCGCACCGGCGTGAAGGCCTGCGCATTGGCGAAGAGCAGCCCCGCCACGTCCTTGTGGAACAGCTCCTGGAAGCGGATGTAGAGCTTGGCGCGTTCGGCCTGGTCGGTGATCAGGCTGGCCTTGGCCAGGGCGTCGGAGGCTTCTTCGTTGCACCAACCGGCGCGGTTGGACCCGCTTTTGACGCCGTTGCAGCTCCAGCTCGACTGCAGGATCTGGCTGGGGTCGGGGTAATCCCAGGTCGAGCCGAACATGCCGACCTCGTGCTCGCCCGCGCGCCCGCGCTTGAGATACTCGCCCCATTCATAGCTCTGGATGGTGGCCTTCACCCCGACCTTGGCCCAGTCGGCCTGGATCAGTTCCGCCGCGCGCCGCCCGTTCGGCATATAGGCGCGCACAACGGGAATCGCCCACAGCGTCGTCTCGAAGCCGTTGGGGAAGCCGGCTTCCTTCAGCAGCGCCTTGGCCTTTTCCGGGTCGTAGGGGCGCGGCTTCAGATCGGCGTCATGCGACCAGAGCGCGGGCGGAACGGCGGAGGCGGTCGCCTTGCCGGTGCCCTGATAGACCGCGTCGATGATCGCCGGCACGTTGGTGGCATAGGCCAGTGCCTCGCGCACGCGCTGATCGTCGAAGGGCTTCTTGCGCTCGTTGAAGGCGAGATAGCTCTGGTCGGCGATGCTGCCCTGCAGCACGACGAGGTTGGCGTCGCTCTTCATGGCCGGCAGGTCGCCCGGGTTGGGATAGCGGGCGATCTGGCACTCGCCGGACCTCACCTTGGCGTAGCGCACCGCGGCGTCGGGCGTGATCACGAAGACGAGGTCGTTGACCAGCGCCATGCGGTCCTTGTTGCCGACGGCCTTGCTCCAGTGCTCCGGAAAGGCCCGGAAGCGGATCGTCGCATCCTTCTGATAGCTCAGGAGCGAGAACGGACCGGTCCCGATTGGCTGGAAATCGATCTGCTCGGGCGTGCCGGCCTTGCTCATGGCGGCGGCGTATTCAGCCGAGAGGATCGACATCGGCTCGACCGTCAGCGCCGAGAGCAGGGGCGAATTCGGCTTGGTCAGCGTCAGCTTGACGGTGTGGTCGTCGACCTTCTCGATCGACTTGAAGCTCGGCTTCACGATCTCGCCGAAGAACTGGTAATTGCCGCTGCCGACCTTGTTGAAGGGGTTCTCGGGGTCCGCCATGCGCTGGAAGGTGAAGACGA
Organism: Allobosea sp.; assembly: GCF_048595345.1. GTDB lineage: Bacteria > Pseudomonadota > Alphaproteobacteria > Rhizobiales > Beijerinckiaceae > Allobosea. The sequence goes on along the minus strand of NZ_JBMDWH010000169.1, from coordinate 817 downwards.
CGTCGTCCGCGTTGAACTCGCGGCTCGGCGTGAAGCTCTTGTTGGCGTGCCACTTCACGCCCTTGCGCAGCTTGAAGGTGTAGCTCAGCCCGTCATCCGAGATCGTCCAGGATTCGGCGAGGCTGGGGATGATCTGGGAGCCGCCGCGTTCGGTCGCGACGAGGCGCTCATAGATCTGGGCGGCCACGTCATAGGCCGTGTTCTGGCTGCTGAATTGCGGGTTCAGATAATCGGGGCTCGCCTCGCTGCAGACCACGAGGGTCTGCGCCCCGGCGGCGGAAGGCAGGACGGCGACACCCAGGCTCAAGGCGAGGGCGGCGGAAAGGAAGGATCGTGACATGGCGGTCTCATGGGTCGCGCTGGAGGCCGAGATCCGGCGCGGGGCTCATGTCCCGTCGTCGTCCCGCTCCGAAGTGCCGCGGCCCCTGAAGGCCGCGGCATCGTGATGCAGGAGGTGCGCCAGCCCGCATGCGCGGCCGGCGCATCCGGGATGCGCTCAGTTGCCGATATCGACACCGTAGAAGGTGTGGCGGCTGAACGGCGAGAGCTTGAAGTCCTTCACCTCCTTGCGGACCGGCTTCAGCTGCACCGCATGGGCGATGGTGAACCAGGGAGACTGCTCCTTGAAGATCACCTGGGCCTGCTTGTAGAGCTTCTCGCGCTCGGCCTGGTCGGTCACGGTCTTGGCCTTCGTCACCAGCTCCTCGAAGGGCTGGTAGCAGAACTTGGCGACGTTCGAGCCGTTGGTCTTGGCCGAGTCGCAGCCCAGCAGCGTGTGCAGGAAGTTGTCCGGGTCGCCATTGTCGCCGGTCCAGCC
>NZ_JBMDWH010000168.1:0-5051 GCF_048595345.1 Allobosea sp. | reverse complement strand
CATCGGCGTCGGCACCATCTTCGGCAACTTCCTCTCCGGCGCCCTGCGCAACCCCTCGGCCGCCGACGGCCAGTTCCCGCGCGCCTTCATCGGCGCGGCGCTCGCCGAAGGTCTGGGCATCTTCGCGTTCGTCGTGGCGCTGGTTCTGCTGTTCGTGGTCTGACGCTTTCGAGCGTCTTTCCACCTGCTACCCAAGTCGCGCGCGCCGGCCGGTTCGGAACGGCGGGCGCGGCTCCTTTCCGATCTTCCGCGCTGAAAGGCACCCCATGCCGGTTCGTTCTTCAGAGCTCGTGCGACACGGTCGGGCGTTCGCGCTGGCCTGCTTCGCCGTTCTGGTGGCTGGCGCGGCGCAGGCTGCCCCTCACGGCGAGAGCGGCGAGGGCTCGTCCTTCCCGCCCTTTGACCCCTCCCATTTCGCCAGCAATCTGTTCTGGCTCGCGATCACCTTCGCCGCCCTCTACTGGCTGATGTCGACCGTGGCGCTGCCGCGCGTCGGCGAGATCCTGGAAGAGCGCTCGGCCAAGATCAGCGGCGACCTCGACCAGGCCAACGCCATGCAGGCGAAGGCCGAGGAGATGGCGCAGGCCTACGAGAGGGCCCTCGCCGAAGCCCGCAAGAATGCCCAGGGCATCGCCCAGCAAGCCCGCGAGGCCGGCGCCAAGGCGAGCGACGCCCAGCGTCACGCCACCGAAGCCGATCTCGCCGCCAAGCTCGCGGCGGCCGAGGCGACCATCGCCCAGACCAAGGATGCGGCGATGAGGAATGTCCGCGACCTCGGCACCGACATCGCCGTGGCGATCGTCACCAAGCTCACCGGCCAGGCGCCGACGGCGGCCGAAGCCTCGGCTGCGGTCGACCAGGCCCTCACCCGCGGCTGAGGAGAGGCCTCATGGATACCTTTTGGGTCGGCGTCGCCCTCGTCATCTTCCTTGCGGTTCTGGTCAAGTTCGGCGTGCCGAAGGCGATCGTGAAGGCGCTCGACGCCCGCGGCGAACGCGTCGCGCAGGAGCTGGCGGAAGCCCGCCGCCTGCGTCAGGAAGCCGAGAAGCTGCTGGCGGAATACGATGCCAAGCGCAAGGCCGCCGAGGCCGAGGCGGCCGAGATCGTCGCTTCCGCGAATGAGGAAGCCAAGCGCCTCGCCGCGGAGGCCGAAGCCAAGCTCGCCGACTTCGTCGCCCGCCGCACCAAGTCGGCGGAGGAGAAGATCGCCCAGGCCGAGAGCCAGGCCGAGGCCGAGGTGCGCGCCGCCGCGGCGGATGCCGCGACCAAGGCCGCCGAGGCCATCCTGCGCGGCCAGATGGCCGGCGGCGCCGGCGATGCCGCCTTCGCCTCCGGTCTCGCCGAGGTTCGCGCCAAGCTCAACTGAGCCCACACGTATCGCAAGCAATCCAACGCCGCTCCTTTGGGGCGGCGTTTTTGTTTGCCGGGCTTTTCGAAGCCTGGCTGCTCTCAGCCGAGGTCACCGGTATTCGTTGCGGATGGCGTCGTCGTGGATAAGCTGAGAGGTGGTGATCGTCCCGGACGAGCTGCCCTCGGGTCCGATCGATCGGCACAAAGACAAGCGCCGCAGCACGTGCTGATATCGCACGGAGCCACGACGTCATCCCGGACGAGCTGCGAAGCAGCGCCGCTCCGGGATCCATCGTCGAGCCCCGATGCCCTTCGATGGATCCCAGGGCAAGCCCGGGATGACGGAGTGGTTCCGCGAAAACTCAGCATGCTTTAGCAAGATGCCGGACCACCGTGATCGCGTCCGAGGGGACGCGCGAGGGTTCAGGGTCGCCCGGGACGCCCCGTAACGCATTGACAGGCGAATCTCATGGCAGGCTGCATCTCCCGCCGCATCCATTGGTTCATCGGATTGCTGGGCCTCGCCATGGCGCTCCCCGCCCAAGCTTTCGACAAGGTCTCGATCCCCTCGCGGGACGGCGTCGCGCTGACAGGCTGGCTCGCCCTGCCCGCTGCCACCGGCCCCTCCCCCGTGGTGATCGGCCTGCATGGCTGCGCCGGGCTCTACAACCGCTCGGGCGAGATCGGCGCGCGGGAGGCGGACTGGTCGCAGCGGTTGAACACAGCCGGCATCGCGGTGCTGCTGCTCGACAGCTTCGGCCCCCGTGGGATCAAATCCCTGTGCAACGATCGCGAGCGGGCCCTGACACCGGCCGGCCGCGCCCGCGATGCCTTCGCGGCGCTGGACTGGCTGTCGGGACAGAGCTTCGCCGATCCCAAGCGCGTCAGCGTCATCGGCTGGTCGAATGGCGGCTCGACGGCGCTGCGTGTCGCCGGAGAGCGCGAGGCTTCACGGCTGCGCCATGTCATCGCCTTCTATCCCGGCTGCTCGCCATTGCTGAAGCGGGAGTGGCGACCGCACACCGATACCGCGATCTTTCAGGGCTTGGCGGATGACTGGACGCCCGCCGCCCCTTGTCAGGAGCTGGCACAGCGCAGCGGCTTGCGCTTCGTCGGCTATCCCGGCGCCTATCACGATTTCGACCATCCGAACCTCAGGCTCCGCGAGCGCCAGGCCGCCTTCTCGCAGCGGCCGGACGGGCTGGTCACGATCGGCAGCGACCCGGCGGCCCGGGCGCAGGCGATCGAGGCGGTGATGGGGATTTTGAAGAGCCCTTGATGGGTCAGTCCGGGCCGGCGGGCCCGTCATTGCGGGGGAGTGCAGCGACGAAGCAAGCCAGGGAGACGTAAAGCGCTGCCACCCCTGGATTGCTTCGCGGAGCCATTGGGCTTGCCGCCGGCAAGACCCGAGGGCTCGCAATCACGGCTGTCCAGACTGCTCAGCCTCGAAGACAGTCAGGCCTGCCCGCCCCCTTCGCCCGTCCCGTTCCCTTCAGTTCCGCAGGGTCGTGCCGGGCGCCGGCCCCTCGCCCGCGGTGTTCACCGGCCGGGCCGGCGGCATGGCGGCCGCCTTCGGCTTCGGCTTGCGCGCCTGGATCGTCGAGGTGACGATGCCTTGCGGCGTGTCGAGCCCATAAATGTCGTCGCGGAATTGCACCTGGCCGTCCGCGCCCTGCCAAGCGGTGAGGTAGACCCAGGCGACCGGCACCGGCTTCTTCAGCGGGATGTTCTTGCGCTCGTTCTTGGCGATCTCGGCATCGATGGCCGGCACCGTCCATTCGGTGCCTTCCAGCAGCCAGGCGGCGAGTTCGCGCACACCCTCGATGCGGGCGCAGCCCGAGGAGTTGAAGCGGATGTCGTTCTTGAACAGCGTCTTCTTCGGCGTGTCGTGCATATAGACCGCCTCGCTGTTGGGCATGTCGATCTTGAGCTGGCCGAGCGAGTTGGTCGGCCCAGGCTCCTGCCGCACATAGAAATAGGGGTTCTTCAGCGTCGCCCAATTGACGCTGGCAGGTTCGATCTCCTTGTTCTCGGCGCCGAGCAGCTTCATGTTCGACTTGGCGACGAAGCCCGGATCCTTGCGCATATGCGGGATGATGTCGGCCTTCACGATCGACATCGGCACCGTCCAATAGGGATTGAGGTTGACCGAGGTGATGCTCGCCTGGATCACCGGCGAGGGCCGGTCCGGCCGGCCGACGATCGCCAGATGGCGCTCCTTCACCTGCCCGTCCTCCACTGCCTCGACACTGGCGCCGGGGATGTTCACGACGACATAGCGATGGGCGAAGTTGAAGCCGTTGCCCTTCAGCCGTTCCAGCGTGGCGGTGAGCTGGTTCAGGCGCATCTCGACCGGGGCGTTCATCGCCTTCAGCGTCAGGCGCCCGACCGTGCCCAGATCGGACAGGCCGTGGCGGCGCTGAAAGCGCTTCACCGCCTCCACGACCGCCGCATCGTAGACATCTCCCGGCATCGCCTCGGCCGGCAGATCCCCACTGGCGGCGAGGCGCTGCTTGAGCGCAACCACGTCGGGGCCGCTGGAATCGGGCTTCAGCGCCGCGGCGCCGGCGGGAACCTTGGGCCAGCCGCCCTTGGCGGCGATGTCCTCATGCGCGATCAGCGCCTCGAGCGTGCGGTCATAGGTGTTGGGGCCATAGCTCGGCTCGTTGGCGCGCAGGGGCGACGCCGAGAGGGCGGCCAAAGCCGCCGTCGCGAGGATGGCGTTACGCAGGAACATCGAACAACCCCCGAGCCGCGCAAGGCGGCACGACGGGGATCATTCGGCACACATGGTCAAGGAATGCTTAAGCGGATGCGTCGGTGCTTCATCATGCTGACGCCGGGAGTCAGCGGGATGATCGGAGATGTCCGCATCGCTTGTCATTCCGGGGCTTCGCGGAGCGACGAACCCGGAACCCATGACGGGGTGCCACGACAAGCTTACCTATCGGGCTCCCGGTCGTGTGTTCCGGGTTAGCCCTTCGGGCCACCTCGCAATGACAGGTGCTTACTCCGCCGCTTCCTTCAGCGGAGCAGGTGCCGTCCATTTCAGCACCGGCTGGCGGGCCGCCCGGGTCTCATCGAGGCGGCGCATCGGGGCGTGATGCGGGGCGCCGGTGAAGCGCTCCTTGTCGTTGCCCCTGGCGGCCATGGCGAGATCGCGCAGCGTTGCGACAAACAGGTCCAGCGAAGCCTTCGATTCCGACTCGGTCGGCTCGATCAGCATCGCGCCATGAACGACGAGCGGGAAATACACCGTCATCGGGTGGTAGCCTTCGTCGATCATCGCCTTGGCGAAGTCGAGCGTCGAGACGCCGGTGCCCTTCAGCCAGTCATCGTCGAACAGCGCCTCGTGCATCGAGGGATGGTCCGGGAAGGGCAGCGACATCAGGTCCTGGAGGCCGGCGCGGATGTAGTTGGCATTCAGCACCGCGTCCTCGGAAGCCTGCTTCATGCCGTCCGAACCGTGACTCAGCATGTAAGCGAGGGCGCGGACATACATGCCCATCTGGCCGTGGAAGGCGGTCATGCGGCCGAAGGGCTGGTTGTCGGCCGGCGCTTCCTCGCGCGTCTCGATCAGCTGCGGCTCGCCGTTCTCGACATGGATGAAAGGCACCGGCGCGAAGGGCGCCAGTCGCTCCGACAGCACGACCGGCCCGGCGCCGGGCCCGCCGCCGCCATGGGGCGTCGAGAAGGTCTTA
>NZ_JBMDWH010000167.1:0-11407 GCF_048595345.1 Allobosea sp. | reverse complement strand
AAGCGATGCGGAATCTGGGTGAGGATGCCGCAGCCGTCGCCGAGCTTGGGATCGGCGCCGACGGCGCCGCGATGATCGAGATTGCTCAGGATCTGCAGGCCCTGCTCGACGATCCTGTGGCTCCTGCGGTTCTTCATGTCGGCGATGAAGCCGACGCCGCAGGAATCCTTCTCGTTGGCGGGGTCGTAGAGGCCCTGATGCACCGGCATCGCCGGATCGCGCACGGCCGGGAAGCGCTCGGCCTCGGCCTTCGCGACCGTTCCGACCGGAAATTCACTGCTCGACTGGCTGGTCGCGCTCATCGTCAAACCCCGCTCGCCATCTTCCGCCGGCGCGATGCCTTTGGAACGCCCGTTCAATCCGCCCGTCCGTCCCGCGCCTTCCCGCCGGCCGTGCCGGTTCGGTCAGGCTCGGCCGAGACGGCCTGCTGTCTTTTCGTCAGGGGTCGCTTGCGCTTGGTTGTCCCCGCGCCCGCGTCCTCCGCAGGCGCCTCGGGCTTTCTCTCGCCCGCTCGCGCCTGTCCTCAGGCCGTCGTTTTACGGACGGCGCGCGGACGCTTGGCTTTGGCGTTGCCGGCCTTGCCCTTCGTCATGTGAGCCTCCGTTGCGACGGCACGATCACAAGCCCGAGCGGACCGTGATCGGCGCGATGAAAATGGGACAGCAACACTGTCCTATTGGGACGAATTTGCCAGAATTCCAATCTGGGCACAAGAGGTGGTTTTGCGCCGTCTTAAAATAAAATGTCGACAGCGCGATCATTCGGGACATTTTCGAGCGAGCAGAGGCATCTCACGATAACGATCCGAACCCGTCCGGTCTTCCTGCCGTAATGGGAGCCTCGCTGGTGTCTTTCTCCAACAGGTTGGGAAGGTTTGGCCCATGCCCCTCGTGATCGTGCCCGTTTACGCCGCTCTCCTGGCGCTCCTCTTCGTCCTGCTCTCGGTGAATGTCATCCGAATCCGGCGGCAGACCCGCCAGGCGCTCGGCAGCGGCGGAAACGCGGGTCTCGAGCGACGGATCCGCGTCCATGCCAATTTCGCCGAATATGTACCGCTGGCGCTGCTGCTTCTCGCCTTCGCCGAGTTCGGGGGCGCGCCCGGCTGGCTGCTCCATGCCTTGTGCATCGCTCTGCTGTTCGGCCGCGCGCTGCATGGCTGGGGCGTGGCGCGTCTCGACGAAGATGTCCGCTTCCGCATCGCCGGAATGACGCTGACCTTCGCCAGCCTGCTAACCACGGCCTTCCTGCTGCTGGCGCTGGCCTTCATTCGCTGACGGCAGGGCCGCCGGAGCCTGCCGCGCCTTGGCGCGGCGGCGAGCGGCGCGTAAACCACCGCTCATGAACTTCATCAGCGACAACACCGCCGGCGCCAGCCCCCGCGTCATGTCCGCCCTGGCAGCCGCCAATGAAGGCCCGGCCGCCGGATATGGCGCCGACGACTGGAGCCGCCGGGTCGAGGAGCGCTTCGGAGCGCTGTTCGAGCGCGAGGTCGCCGCCTTCCTGGTCACCACCGGCACCGCCGCCAATGCGCTGGCGCTGGCGAGCCTGGTTCGCCCCTGGGGCGCGGTGCTGACCCATCGCGAGAGCCATGTCGTCGAGGATGAATGCGGCGCGCCCGAATTCTTCAGCGACGGGGCCAAGCTCATCGAACTGCCCGGCACCGGCGCCAAGCTCACCGCCGCCACCGTCACCGAGGCGCTCGATCACCGGCAGCCCGGCAGTTTCCACAATGTCCAGCCGCAGGCGCTCTCGATCACCCAGGCGACCGCATGCGGCACGGTCTACACGCCGGCCGAGGTGCGGGCGCTGCGCGACGCCTCGCAGGCGCGCGGCCTCGCCTTCCACATGGACGGCGCCCGCTTCGCCAATGCGGTGGCGAGCCTCGGCTGCTCGCCCGCAGAAATCACCTGGAAGGCCGGCATCGACGTTCTCTCCTTCGGCGGCACCAAGAACGGGGCCTGGGCGGCGGAAGCGGTGATCTTCTTCGACAAGGCCATGGCCGAGGAGATGACGTGGCGGCGCAAGCGCGCCGGCCAGACCCTGTCCAAGGGCCGCTTCCTGGGCGCGCAGTTCGAAGGCCTGCTGGCGCAGGATCATTGGCTCGACCTCGCCCGCCACGCCAATGCGCAGGCGCGCAGGCTCTCCGAGGCCGTCGCGGCCGGCGACAAGGCCCGCCTCGCCTGGCCGGTCGAGGCCAACGAGGTCTTCATCATCCTGCCCCCCGCCCTGCATGCCACGCTGCAGGCGGCGGGCGTGCGCTACCATCCCTGGAGCACGCGCTCGCTGGCGCCCGAGAACGCCTTGCAGCCCGGCGAGATCCTGGCCCGCTTCGTCATGTCCTTCGCCACCGATCCGGCGGAGGTGACGCGCCTGATCGCGCTGATCGGCTGAGGAAAGCGGCCGCTTTCCCCCGAATTTCGGCCGCATGACCGCCGCATTCGCCCCGACAATGCCCGGTTCGGCGCCGAAAGGAGCCGGCACCGCTCCAGCTTTGAGGACGATTCGATGGTTGAGCGTTCGACGGCGCTTCTTCGCGGCGGCCTGATCGGCCTTGCCGCGCTGGCGAGCCTGGCCGCAACGGCAGGAAGCGCGACCGCGCAGTATTACTATGATGACGGCTATCGCTACCCCCCCGCCGAGATCGATGGCTACGGGCCGCGCTACGGCTATGGCTATGGATATGGCTACCGCGAGGACGACGGGTATATCTATCGCCCGGCGCCGCGTCGCCGCCTGCCCGCAGCCGTCACGGCGGAGGAGATCGGTCGGCTCGCCTATGAGCGCCATGGCCTGACGCGGATCGACAGGCTCACCCGCAGCGGCGACGCCTATATCGTCGAAGGCGCACGCGCCGACGGCCGCCGCCAGCGCCTCGTGCTCGACGCCTATGCCGGCGACCTGATCCGCAGGCAGACACTGTCGTCGCCCCGGCCACCCGAGCCCGCCCGCCCGGTTCCGCACGACAATGCTCGCCCGAAAATAGCGCCCGCCCCGCCGCAGCGACCGGCACAGATCGAGGGGCAGAGCGGCACCCAGCCTCAGGCCGCTCCCGCTCAGCCGCCAGCTGCGACGCAGAAGGCCGCGCCTTCCGGCGAACCCGCGCCGGCCCCGCCGTCTCAGCCTCAGCCTCTGCCGCCGTCTCCTCCTACGCCGCAGGGCGCCGAGGCGGCCAAGCCGGTCAACCCGCAGGACGTGCGCCCCCCGCAATGGTCGCAGCCCAAGCCGGGTGCGGCCGCGCCGCAGGATGACGCCAAGCCGGCCGCCGCCCAGCCCCAGCCGCCGGCAGCGGCGCCGTCTCCCGCCCCGGCCGCGCCGGGCGCGTCCACGATCCCGCCCGTGCAGGGTCAGGACGAGACGAGCAGCCGCCCACGGGTCGAGACGGTGATCCCGCCGGTGACGCCCACCGAGTGATGCGGTAGGCGGCAGTTTCAGCAGAGCGGGAGCGCCGCACGAAAAAAGGCCCCCGTTTCCGGGGGCCGTCGCGAAGCGGGCCTCAGGCCCGGCTTCCGCTTGCGGCGATCAGGCCGCCTTGGCGGTCTCGACCTTCGCCTCGATCACCTTGGCCGAGCCGGCGCCGATCGGAATCTGGCGCGGCTTCTTGGCCTCGGGGATCTCGCGGACGAGGTCGATATGGAGCAGGCCGTTTTCAAGGCTCGCCCCCGTCACCTGGACGTAGTCGGCGAGCTGGAAGCGGCGCTCGAAGGCGCGGGCGGCGATGCCCTGATGCAGGACCTCGCGCTTCCCCTCCTCCTCGGCCTTCTTCTCGCCCTTCACGCTGAGCGTGTTCTCCTTGCTTTCGATGGCGAGGTCGGCCTCGCCGAAACCGGCCACCGCGATGGTGATGCGGTAGGCGTTCTCGGCCGTGCGCTCGATGTTGTAGGGCGGATAGCTCGGCGCGGCGTCGTTGCTCGAGGCCTGGTCGAGGAGCGAGAACAGGCGGTCGAAACCGACGGTGGAGCGATAGAGCGGAGACAGATCGAAATGACGCATGGTTTGTCCTCCAAAGAAGCGACGTTCATGATGGCCCGCCTCGCCTGAGCACGGGCCGTTTTCGGTTTGCGCAGCCGGTCTCCGGCCTGCGCAGGAATGATCTGGGAAACGGTTTTCGGCTTTTCAAGAGCCCACCGCCGGGGTCATAACCAGCGGGCCGAGACCGGGCCGTCGCATCCGGCGGACCGGCCGAAAAGCCCGGAGACCCGATGGCCGAGGCCAGCTTCTTCCACCACCCGGACTATCCCGTGCCGGGCCATGGCAAGGTCTGGTTCGCAGCGACCGGGGATGGCGCGCAGCTGCGCTTCGCCAGCTGGCACCCGACCACGAGGCCCGTCCGGGGAACGGTGCTGCTGATCCAGGGCCGGGCGGAATTCATCGAGCGCTACAGCGAGACGGTGGCCGAGCTGCGCCGGCGCGGCCTGCATGTGCTCACCTTCGACTGGCGCGGACAGGGCGGCTCCCAGCGCTTCGTCCGCCGCGGGCGCAAGGGCCATGTCGGCTGGCTGAGGCATTACGAGGCCGATCTCGCCCTCGCCATGGCCGAGATGCAGGCGCGGTTCCCGCAGCCGAATTTCGTTCTCGCCCATTCCATGGGCGCGGCGCTGTGCCTCGACGCGGCGCGGCGGGGCGCACTGCCGGTCTCGCGCCTCGTCGGCATCGCGCCCATGCTGGGCCTCACGCTCGTGCGCCGGCCGCTGGCGGCGAGCCGGCTGGCCAGCGTTCTGTTCTGGCTCGGCCTCGGCCGTTGCTTCGTGCCCGGCGGCGGCGACACTGCGATCGCGACCAAGCCCTTCGCCGGCAACCGCCTCACCGGGGATGCCGCCCGCTATGCCCGCAATGCGACGCTGTCCGCGGCGGCCTATGGTCTGTGCGTCGGCGACCCCACCATCGCCTGGGTGCGCACGGCCTTCCAGCTCATGCGGAGGCTCGAGGCCCGCGAGGCGGCACGGCAGATCCGCGTGCCGACCCTGCTGATCGCGGCAGGCCAGGACCCGGTGGTCTCGACCCCTGCGATCGAGCGCTTCGCCGCCAGGCTCAAGACCGGGCGTGCGATCGTCTTTCCCGAGGCCCGCCATGAAATTCTGATGGAGAGCGACCCGATCCGCGAGCGCTTCTGGGCCGCGTTCGACGCCTTCATCCCCGGCGAGGACGCCGCCGGCTCCTCAGCCGGCGAGCAGGGCGAGCGCGGCCTCGTGCAGGCTGCGGTTGGCGGCGGCGATGACGCGGCCGCCGCCGGCGGCGCTCCCGCCATCCCATGAGGTGACGATGCCGCCCGCGCCCTCGATGATCGGGATCAGCGCGACGATGTCGTAGGGCTTCAGTCCGCTCTCGATCACCAGATCGATCTGCCCGGCCGCGAGCATGCAGTAGGCGTAGCAGTCGCAGCCATAGCGCGAGAGCCGCACCTGGCTCTCGACACGGCCGAACGCCTGCGCCTCTTCACCCTCGAACAGCCCCGGCGAGGTCGTCATCAGCGTCGCCGTGGCGAGGCTCGCCGTGTTCCGGCTGCGCAGCCGGCGGGCTCCGCCCGGCCCCTCGTAATGGGCCTCGGCCCCGTCGCCCGAAAAGCGCTCGCCGGTGAAGGGCTGGTGCATCATTCCGTAGACAGGCGCGCCCTGGCGCGTCAGCCCGATCAGCGTGCCCCAGACCGGAATGCCGGAGATGAAGGCGCGCGTTCCGTCGATCGGGTCCAGAACCCAGACATATTCGGCATCGGTGTTCTCGCTGCCGAACTCCTCGCCCAGCACCCCATGCTGCGGGAATTGCTGCCGAATCAGCCGGCGCATCACGACTTCGCCGGCCTTGTCGGCCTCGGTCACCGGGTCGAACACCCCGCCCCGCGATTTGTCCTCGGTGCCGTGATGGGCGCGGAAGAAGGGCAGGATCGCGCGGCCAGATTGGGTCGCCAGCTCGCTCACGAAGGCCTTGAAATCGACTGCGCTCACTCGTTTCCCCACCCGGATTTGTTGCGATGCGGGATAAAACCCGTGTCGCGCGCGGTCGCTTCCCACGCCATGCCCGGTTTAGCAAGACCGCGTTAACTGGTTCTTTCTGCAACGAATTTTACGCCGATATGCACCTGGCGCATGGCCATCCCGCTCCTTTGCGAAACGACTTGATCTTCCGCAGCGCGGCGCGCTATTTTGCAACTGCGAAGGGGAGATCACTTCAAGCCTTTGCTTGCCCTCCTTGGGCGTTTCCTCCCTAGACTTGGGCCGCCACGCAAGTGTGCGGCCCTTTTTTCTGGCCGGCGTCGGCGAGAACGGAGTGGAATTCGGCTTACGGAATCGGCGCGGCCGCTTGCGGCGGATTATTCGGCGGCCTGGCGCCAGTCCCCGAGCCATCCGCTCCAATGCGCGAAGCAATCCGCCATCGCAGCCGATATCAGCTCCCTGAAGGCCGCGAATCCGGCATGGGGCATCAGAGCCGCTTCATCCATATAAAGCCCGCGATTGATCTCGATCTGCAGGGCATGGACCCCGGCGCCCGGCGTCCCGTAATGCTCGGTGATGAAGCCTCCGGCATAGGGCCGGTTGCGGGTCACCCGCAGCCCGCGTCGGGCGAAGGCCTCTTCGGCGACGTCCATCACATGCGGCGCGGCGCTGGTGCCGAATCGGTCCCCGAGGATGATGTCCGATTTCGGCAGCCCGTCGCGGTCGAGCCCGGCCGAGGGCATCGAATGCGCATCCACCAGAACGCAGGTGCCGAAGGCCGATTGCGTGCGCTGGATGAGGCTGCGCAGCCCCGCATGATAGGGGCGGTAGAGCGTATCGATCCGCCCCAGCCCCTCCCCCACGGGGATGCGCCCGCGATAGATCTCCTGCCCGTCCCCGACGATCCGCGGCACCGTGCCGAGGCCCCCTGCCACCCGCACCGAGCGCGTATTGGCGAAGGGCGGCACCCGCCCCTCGAACATCCGCGGGTCGAGCTCATAGGGCTCGCGATTGACGTCGAGATAGGCGCGCGGGAATTCGGCGACCAGAAGCGGCGCGCCCAGCACGACGCAATGCGCGAAAAGCTGGTCGACGAAGGCATCCTCCGAGCGACGCAGGCTCTTCAAGGGCAGCCGCGCCCCGGCGACGAAATCCGGCGGGTAGCACCGGCCGGCATGGGGCACGTCCACGACCACCGGCACGATCTGGAGAGCCGGCTGGTAGAGGCTGAAGGGTCGGCCGATCGGCCCGACGACGTCTTCGGGTCCCGGCGGAAACGGATCGCTGGAGAGGCTCATCTGGACTGGACTGAAGCACAGAACGGCCAGGCTTAGAAGCGCGCTCGCGGAGCCGTGCGCGGGCCGAACGGATTCACCGGTTGTTTACCATAATGCTGCCTTATGTGAGGACATGGTTTCAACCGCGCGGCCGGGTCGCTAACCCAGCCATCCGGGCCCGCTCGCGGGCACAGACGATTCGAACCGGACGCCGGCCTCAGCCCGGGCGGCATCCGCTGCAGACAGGCCCCGGGGACGGACAGAACTGGCCCATGACGAAGATTTTGCTCGCGGAAGACGACAACGACATGCGTCGCTTCCTGGTCAAGGCCCTGCAGAATGCGGGCTACGACGTCGCCTCCTTCGACAACGGCCTGTCGGCCTATAACCGCCTGCGCGAGGAGCCTTTCGAGCTCCTGCTGACGGATATCGTCATGCCGGAGATGGACGGCATCGAGCTGGCGCGCCGCGCCACCGAGCTCGATCCCGACATCAAGGTGATGTTCATTACCGGCTTCGCCGCCGTCGCCCTTAATCCCGATTCGCAGACGCCGAAGGATGCCAAGGTGCTCTCCAAGCCCTTCCATCTGCGCGAGCTGGTGAACGAGGTCGAGAAGCTGCTGGCGGCTTGAAAATTATGCGGCAAACGCCTTGCCAGCCAAAGGCCGAGCCGCTATAGCCCCCTCACCTCGCAGCGTGACTGCGGCCGACAGGCCCGGACACGCTCCCGAGCGCCGCAAACGACGTGGCGACGGGCGCGTAGCTCAGCGGGAGAGCACTACGTTGACATCGTAGGGGTCACAGGTTCGATCCCTGTCGCGCCCACCATTTTCGAAGCCCCGGAGATCGCAGCCGCGATCTCCGGGGTTTTGTTTTGTGGCTTGTCTCGTGGGTCCCGCGGCTGGGTCCTTCGCGATTCCTTTGCGTGCAGGACGCCCTGCCCCGCGCCGGCCCCCGGCAGCCCGGCGACGTCGCGACGCTACGACGCCGGCCGGCCTTCGTCCCGCTCAGGCGACGTGCTGGAGATGGATGGTGACGGCGTGGTTCTGGTCGTCGTTCATGGTGTAGACGTCGTAGACGATGCCATGATCGGTGACCTCGCCGCTCTTGGCGGTGCCGCCGAGATCGATCGTGTCGTTGCTGTCGCGGTTGATCACCAGCAGGCTGTTCTCCGGCGCCAGGCTGGTCAGCGTCGCGGCGTCGATCGTCGCGCTGTTGGCCGAGCCGTTGCGGAAATCGAGATCCTCGATGCCGCTCAGTCCCGTGAGCACGACACTGCCGCTATCGGTGAACTTCACCGTGTCGAAGCCGGCGCCGCCCTGGATGGTGTCCTGGCCATTGCCCGCGCCCTCGCTCTCGAACACGTCGTCGCCGGCCCCGCCCGACATGAAATCCGCGCCCGCGCCGCCGATCAGCGTGTCGTTGCCGCCCCCGCCGGTCAGGCTGTCGTCGCCGGCGCCACCCACGAGCCGGTTGGCGCCGCCATCGCCGGTCAGCGTATCGGCATAGTCGGAGCCGATCACGTTCTCGATGCCGGAGAGCGTGTCGCCCTGCGCCTCGCCGTTCTGCCCCGTACCGGCCCCCAGATCGACCGTGACGCCCGCCGAGGAATGGCTGTAGACGGCCGTATCGATATCGGCGCCGCCGATCAGCTGGTCCGCACCGCCTCCGCCTTCCAGCGAATCATTGCCGATACCGCCGACGAGCCGGTCGTTGCCGCTGGTGCCGACCAGGGTCTCGCCCTGCACATCCCCGACGAGCACGCTGAGCGAGCGGGTGGTGCTGAGGCCATGGTCGTCGGTCGCGATGAGATCGACCGCGTAGCTCGACTTGGTCTCGTAGTCGAAGGCGACGCCCGCCAGCAGCTTCACAGTGCCGTTGGCGATCTCGAAGGCCGAAGCATCGGCCCCGCCCAGCGAATAATGCACATGGTCGCCGGCATCGGGATCCGAGCCGGTGAAGCTGGTCACCGTCGCGCCGGCCTGGTTCTCCGCGATCGCCACCGTGGTCGCGGCCGAGGTCAGGCTCGGCGCCTCGTTGACGTCGGAGACCACGACCTCGATCGCCTGTGTCGTCACAGCGGCGCCGTCGGACACCAGGACATTGAGGTTGTAGCGATTGTCCTGCCCTGAATCGGCGGGGCTCTCGAAATTCGGCGCGGAGCGGAAGCTCAGCGCACCGGTCGAGGAATCGATCGAGAACAGATTGGCGTCGGCCCCGCCCGCCAGCGCATAGACCAATGTGCCGCCGGCCGGATCGGTGGCGGAGATGCTGCCTGCGGCCACCGCGTTCTCGTTGAGCGCGAAGCTTGCGGCCGAGGTGATGGTCGGCGCGACATTGGCCAGCGTCACCGCGAGCATCTGCTGCGTCGTCAGCCCGCCATCGGACACCGAGACCTGCACATTGTAGACATTGTCGTGATCGGCGTCGGCCTTGGCCTCGAAATCCGGCGCGCTGGCGAAGCGCAGCGCCCCCGTCTGCGCATCGATGGTGAAGGCGCCTGCATCGGCGCCGCCCGAAATCGAATAGCTCAGCGTGGTCCCGGCGTCGGGATCGGTCGCGGCCACGGTCAGCACGGCGCTCTGCCCCTCGTTCACCGTCGCGGTGCCGGCAGAGGTGATGGTCGGCGCCTCGGCGACGTCGGTGACGGTGACGCTGACGGTCTGGGTGCGCGCATTGGTGCCGTCCGACACCAGCACGGTCACGTCGTAGACGTTGTCGTGATTGTTGTCGCCGGGCGCCTCGTAGTTCGGCGCATTGCGGAAGGCGAGCTGGCCCGTCTGCGAGTTGATCGCGAAGAGCGAGGCATCGGCACCGCCCGAGATCGCATAGGTCAGGGTGGTGCCGGCATCGGGATCGGTCGCCGCGACGGTCATCACCGCCGTGCCGTTCTCGCCCACGCTCGCCGTCGTGGCGGAGGTGAAGCTCGGCGGCTGGTTCACATCCGTCAGCGTGACGTTGAAGGTCCGGTCGGTGGTGAGCGAACCGTCCGAGGCCCGCACGATCACCTCGTAGACGCGATCCTGATTGCTGTCGCCGGGGTTCTGGTAGTCCTGCGCCGAGGTGAAGGCGAGCTGGCCGGTCTGGCCGTCGATGGTGAACTTCGCCGCGTCGGCGCCGCCGGCGATGGCGTAGCTGATCGCGGTGCGCTCGGGGTCGGTGGCCAGGATGGTCGCGACGGAGGTCTGCTGCTCGGGCGCCGACAGCGCGCTGGCCGTTGCGAACACCGGCGCCTCGTCCACATTCGTCACCGTGACGGCCAAAGCCTTGGTCGAGGACAGGCCCGTCTGGTCCTGCGCCTTCAGCACGACGTCGTAGACATTGTCGCCGCCCGCATCGGTCGGCTGCTCGCGGTCGGGCGCGGAAACAAAGCTGAGCGCACCGGTCTGGGCGTCGATGGTGAACTTTGTAGCATCCGCGCCGCCGGCAATCGACCAGCTGATCGTGTCGCCCGCATTGCGGTCGGTCGCCGTCGCGGTCATCACCGCCGTGCCGTTCTCCGCCACAGAGACGCTGCCGGCACTGGTGATGACAGGCGCCTGCTGGTCGCGCTGGACCGTGACCGACACCGATTGCAGCGTGGTCGCCGTTCCGTCCGAGACCCGCACCTGCAGATCGTAGACATTGTTCTGGCCGCTATCGGTCGGGCTGTCGTAATTTGGGGCGGACTGGAAACTCAGTGCGCCCGTCGAGCTGTTGATCGCGAACTTCGCCGCATCGGCACCGCCGGCGATCGACCAGCTCAGCGTGTTGCCATCCTCGTCGCTGGCCGACAGCGTCGCCACGGCCGTCGTGCCTTCCACGACCTGCATCGCAGCGGCGGAGGTGATGACAGGCGCGTCGTTCGCGTTGGTCACCGTGACCGCCACCGCCTGGGAGGTGGTGTTGGTGCCGTCCGAGACCGCGACCGTCAGGTTGTAGACGTTGTCGCCGCCGGCATCCTGCGGGTTCTCGAAGTTCGGCGCCGCGACGAAGCTGAGCGCCCCGGTCTGGGCGTCGATCTGGAAGAGATTGGCATCGGTGCCCGAGATCGACCAGCTGCGGGTCGCGCCCGCATCCGGATCGGTCGCGGTCAGCGTCGCCACCGCCGTGCCGTTCTCGGCGACGTTGAACGCGGCGGAGGATGTGATCGTCGGCGCCTCGTTGACGTCCGTGACGTTCACCGTCAGCGCGCGGGTGGAGCTCAGCCCGCCGGCATCGGTC
>NZ_JBMDWH010000166.1:0-26038 GCF_048595345.1 Allobosea sp. | reverse complement strand
CTTGATCGTCTGCGGGGTGATGCCGTTCGCCTCGTTATAGGCGAGCTGCTTCTCGCGGCGGCGATTGGTCTCCGCCATCGCCCGCTCCATCGAGCCGGTGACGTGGTCGGCATAGAGCACGACCTTGCCGTCGACGTTTCGCGCGGCGCGGCCGATGGTCTGGATCAGCGAGGTCTCGGAGCGCAGGAAGCCTTCCTTGTCGGCGTCGAGAATGGCGACGAAGCCGCATTCGGGAATGTCGAGGCCCTCGCGCAGCAGGTTGATGCCGACCAGCACGTCGAAGGCGCCCAGGCGCAGATCGCGCAGGATCTCGATGCGCTCGATCGTGTCGATGTCCGAGTGCATGTAGCGCACGCGCACGCCGTTCTCGTGGAGATATTCGGTGAGGTCCTCGGCCATGCGCTTGGTCAGCACGGTGACGAGCGTGCGATAGCCCTTTTCGGTGACCTCCTTCACCTCGTCGAGCAGATCCGCGACCTGGTGCTTGGCGGGGCGGATCTCGACCGGCGGGTCGATCAGCCCGGTCGGGCGGATGACCTGCTCGGTGAAGACGCCGCCGGTCTGCTCCATCTCCCAGCCGCCGGGCGTGGCCGAGACATGCACCGATTGCGGGCGCATCGCGTCCCATTCCTCGAAGCGCAGCGGCCGGTTGTCCATGCAGGAGGGCAGGCGGAAGCCGTATTCGGCCAGCGTCGCCTTGCGGCGGAAGTCGCCCTTGTACATCGCGCCGATCTGCGGAACCGTGACATGGCTCTCGTCGGTGAAGACGAGCGCGTTGTCGGGCAGGTATTCGAACAGGGTCGGCGGCGGCTCGCCCGGCTTGCGGCCGGTGAGATAGCGCGAATAGTTCTCGATGCCGTTGCAGGAGCCGGTGGCCTCGATCATCTCGATGTCGAAGGTGGTGCGCTGGTCGAGACGCTGCGCCTCGAGGAAGCGGCCCATGCGGTTCAGCTCGTCGAGGCGGCCGCGCAGCTCCTCCTTGATCGACTTCACCGCCTGCGTCAGCGTCGGGCGCGGCGTGGTGTAGTGCGAATTGCCGTAGACCTTGATGAATTCGAGCTCGCCGGTCTTCTGCCCGGTGAGCGGATCGAATTCGTGAATGCTCTCGACCTCGTCGCCGAACATTCCGATGCGCCAGGCGCGGTCCTCATAGTGGGCCGGGAACAGCTCGATCACGTCGCCGCGCACGCGGAAGGTGCCGCGGGCGAAGTCGTGCTGCGTGCGCTTGTATTGCAGGGCGACCAGATCGGCGATGAGCTGGCGCTGCTCGATGCGCTCGCCCAGCTTCACCGAGAAGGTCATCGCCGTATAGGTCTCGACCGAGCCGATGCCGTAGATGCAGGAGACCGAGGCGACGATGATGACGTCGTCCCGCTCCAGCAGCGAGCGCGTGGCCGAATGGCGCATGCGGTCGATCTGCTCGTTGATCGAGGATTCCTTCTCGATATAGGTGTCCGAGCGCGGCACATAGGCCTCGGGCTGGTAGTAGTCGTAATAGGAGACGAAGTACTCGACCGCGTTGTCGGGGAAGAAGCTCTTGAACTCGCCATAGAGCTGCGCCGCCAGCGTCTTGTTCGGCGCCAGGATCAGCGCCGGGCGCTGCGTCTCCTCGATCACCTTCGCCATGGTGAAGGTCTTGCCCGAGCCGGTGACACCGAGCAGCACCTGGTCGCGCTCGTGGCGGCGGACGCCGTCGACCAGATCGGCGATGGCGGTAGGCTGGTCGCCCGAGGGGGAGAACTCCGACTGCATCTTGAAGGCGATGCCGCCTTCCGACTTCTCCGGCCGGGCCGGGCGATGCGGCGTCCAGGGCTTGCCCTGCTGGATGAAGGGGCTGCCGGTCTCCAGCAGCGCCTGCAGCGAGGTGGCGGTCGCGGCCGCCGCGCCCTCGGCGCCGATGAAGGCGGAATCGGCCTTCTTCGACATCTTGCGCTTGGGCCGCTCCTCGCCGCCGGGGCGCTCCAGCGAATAATCCGGCTTCGGCTCGTAGCCGGCCTGAGGCCGGTCGCTGAAGCCGGAGGCACCGCCCGGCACCGCCGTGCCGCGGTTGATCGCCGGGTTCAGCAGATCGGCGAGATAGCCCTCCAGCGGCTTCAGCGCGGGCTTGGACGCCTTGGAATTGGGCGTGCGCGCGCTGGCGGGCTTTTTGGCGGGCTTGGGCTTGGCGGGCGTCTCGGACATCGCGGCAATATGGGGCGTCTTCGCGCCGCGCGCGAGGGGCAACCGCGCAAGACGGGCGCGCTGGTGACGGGAGGTGGCAGGAGGGGGCTCCCCGGGCTGTCCGAACGCCACGCCCCATCGCCCGATTGCCTTCGCACCGCCGCTCTGGCTAGCTGCCGCGCATGAGCCAGATCCTCGTCCAAGCCTATCTCAACGAAATCGACCGGGTCAGGAAGTTCTCTGGCTCCACCACCGAAAACAACATTCGGGAAGCCTTCAAGGACCTGTTGAAGGCTTGGGCGAAGCAGAACCATCTGCACTTCGTCGCCGAGCTTGCCTTCGAGTCCGCCCAGAAGAACCGGATCGTTCCCGACGGCACCATCCTGCACGATCTGCGCGTGCCGCTGGGCTATTGGGAGGCGAAGGACACCGCCGACGACCTCGACGAGGAGATCCGCAAGAAGCTCGCCAAGGGCTACCCGCAGGACAACATCATCTTCGAGAATTCGGCCACCGCCGTTCTGATCCAGAACCGGCAGGAGGTGATGCGCTGCGCGATGACGGACGTGGCGCAGCTCGGCAAGCTCGTCGCGCTGTTCTTCAGCTATGAGCGGCAGGAAATCCGCGAGTTCCGCAAGGCGGTGGCGCAATTCCGGGCCGATCTGCCGGAGGTGCTGAAGGCGCTGCGGGGCAAGATCGACACCGCCTATCGCGAGAATCCGGGTTTCATCGCTGCTGCCGAGGCCTTTCTGGCCCAGGCCAAGCAGACCATCAACCCGATCGTCTCCGAGGCCGATGTCCGGGAGATGCTGATCCAGCACATCCTGACCGAGGAGATCTTCGCCAACGTCTTCAACGACAGCGATTTCCACCGCGAGAACAACATCGCCAAGGCGCTTTACGGGCTGGAGGCGAAGTTCTTCACCGGCGGCGTCAAGAAGGACACGCTGAAGGCGCTGGAGCCCTATTACGCCGCGATCCGCGCCAATGCGGCGCAGATCACCAGCCATGCCGAGAAGCAGACCTTCCTGAAGGTGATCTACGAGACCTTCTACAAGGTCTACAACCCGAAGGCGGCGGACCGGCTCGGTGTGGTCTATACGCCGAACGAGATCGTGCGCTTCATGATCGAGGGCGCCGACTGGCTTTGCCAGAAGCATTTCGGCAAGGCGCTGATCGACCGCGACGTCGAAATCCTCGACCCCGCCACGGGCACCGGCACCTTCATCTGCGAATTGCTGGAGCATTTCCGCGGCCAGCCGCAGAAGCTGGCGCATAAATACAAGGAAGAACTGCACGCCACGAGGTGGCGATCCTGCCCTATTACGTCGCCAACCTGAACATCGAGGCGACCTATGCAGGAATCATGGGCGGCAAGTACGAAGAATACCCCAACCTCTGTTTCGTCGATACGCTCGACAATGTTGAAGGCCTCGGCATCCGATCCGGCTACCAGCACGAGATGTTCGGCGCGCTGTCGGCGGAAAACGTCGTTCGCATCAGACGCCAGAACGGGCGCAAGATCTCCGTCGTGATCGGGAACCCCCCGTACAATGCCTGGCAGGAAAACTTCAACAACCGCAACCCGAACCGGGCCTATCGCCGGATCGACCAGCGCATCAAGGACACCTATGTCGCCAAGGGCACGGCGCAGAACATCAACTCCGTCTACGACATGTACACCCGCTTTTTCCGTTGGGCCTCGGACCGGCTTCATGACGATGGCGTGCTGGCGCTGATCACCAACCGCAACTTCATCGAGAAGGCCGCCTTCGACGGCTTCCGCAAGGATGTCGCCAGCGAGTTCAACGAGATCTACCTGATGGACCTTGGCGGCGACGTCCGCGCCAACCCGAAGTTGTCAGGCACCAAGCACAACGTCTTCGGCATCCAGACCGGCGTGACGATTTCGCTGCTGGTCAAGCGCAAGGGACAGAAGGGCTGCAAGGTCTTCTATGCGCGGCGGCCGGAGGACGACACGGCCGAGGACAAGCTGGCCTTTGTTGGCTCGCAAGCCGCGCAGTCTTTGACTTGGCAGCGTGTTGAGCCGGACCCCAAGGGCAACTGGCTGAACCAGACGGATAATGACTGGGACAGTCTCGTCCCGCTCTGTTCAAAAGAGGAAATGAAGGGAAAGCGCGGGCGCCAACGCGCTATATTTACACTTTTCTCGAACGGGGTAAAAACCCAGCGGG
Organism: Allobosea sp.; assembly: GCF_048595345.1. Taxonomy (GTDB): domain Bacteria; phylum Pseudomonadota; class Alphaproteobacteria; order Rhizobiales; family Beijerinckiaceae; genus Allobosea. The sequence goes on along the minus strand of NZ_JBMDWH010000166.1, from coordinate 21,683 downwards.
ATGAGTGGGTTTATGATTTTAACAAGTTATCGCTTGAGAAGAAGATAATATATTTTTTGGATATATACGAGGATACGCGCATAAACCCTCATAGCGCGGGCCGCGATCTTATAAAATGGGATGCCGAACTAGAAAAACATGCACGTAATAATGTAATAAAAATATTTTCTCGTAAAAATATATGGCGCTGCTCATATCGACCTTTCGTTTCAGCAAACATTTATTTCGACAGGCACATCAATGGTCGAACATATCAACTGAAATATATGTTCGATGGAACCACGTTTAATCCTACGATTACTTATCTGAACCTAGGCTCAGATAACCCTCTGGCGGCGTTAGCGACTAATGTAATATTTGATCTCGGTCTCTTAAAGCAAGGCAACGGCGGAACCAATCAGGGCGTCTCCCGCTATCGCTACACCCCGTCCGGCGAGCGCCTCGACAACATCACCGACTGGGCGCTGAAGGAGTTCCACAAGGCCTATGGCAAGGACGGGCGGACCCGCCCGTCATGGTCGGGCTCGTCCCGACCATTCCCGTCTTCGCCGGGCGAGGACGGTGTTCAAGACGTGGATGCTCGGGACAAGCCCGAGCATGACGGGGAGGGTGACGGCACTCATCCGTCTGCTTCGCAGACACCTTCTCCCCCGAAGGGAGAAGGAAAAAGCAAGCGCGCCCTGACCAAGGACGACATCTTCCATTACGTCTATGGCGTGCTGCACGACCCTGTCTATCGTGAGACCTATGCGCAGAACCTCAAGCGCGAGTTTCCGCGCATTCCGTTCTATCCCGATTTCTGGCGCTGGGCCGGCTGGGGCGAAAGGCTCATGGCGCTCCATATCGGCTATGAAAGCGTCGAGCCCTGGCCCTTGCAGCGGCTCGACATGCCCGACGAGAAGGCCCGCGCCGCCGGCGTGACGCCCAAGACCATCCTGAAGGCCGACCGCGACAACGGCATCATCGTGCTGGACAGCGAGACGCAACTCTCCAGCGTGCCGCCGGAGGCGTGGGCCTACAAGCTCGGCAACCGCTCCGGCCTCGACTGGGTGCTCGACCAGCACAAGGAAAAGACGCCGAAGGACCCGACCATCCGCGAGAAGTTCAACACCTACCGCTTCGCCGACTACAAGGAGAAGGTGGCGGACCTGCTGATGCGCGTGACGCGGGTCTCTGTCGAGACCGTCGCGATCACGCAGGCGATGGCCGCGCTGAAGCGGACCGACTGATCACGCCCGCTTCTTCTCGCCCTCGGCCTGCTCCAGCTCGGTCTTCTTGCGTTCGCTCCAGGCCTTGCCCTCGTCGCCGCCCCAGAGCAGCCAGGCGATCCAGCCGGCTGAGGGGTTTTCGGCATCGCCGAAGCCCTTGGCCTGCCTGTCCACCGCGTGGCGGGCGAAATAGCTCGCCATGCGGCGCACCGTGTCGGGGCTCAGCGTCTTGCGGTGGCTGAGATCGCGCGCGCGGGCGACGCCGATCTGCGTGCCGCCGCGGTTGAATTCCTGCCGCAGCTTGAGGCCTTTGGCGGCCGCCTTGGCGACGCTCTCGGGCGGGGTGAGGTCGATATGGCTCATTGCACCCGCTCCAACTCGGTATGGGATTTGAGGGCGCGGCCGCCATCGGACTGGCTGACGAGATAGGCGGGCTTCTTCTGCGAGGCGTTGCGGCGGATGCGCGTGCCCTTGATGGTGCGGCTCACCGGCTTGGTGAAGACCTCCTCGATGCGCCCCTTGGCGCGGTTTTCGCCCCAGGCCCAGCTCACCTCGGTGCCCTTGCGCATCGTCGTCGTCATCGCGTCGCTCTCCCTGATCTGGAGGGGCAACGCGGCCGACCGGCGTTCGGTTTCGGTGATGGCGCCGCGCGCCTTGCGCGTCAGCCCGCCCCGGCCAGCCAGGCCTCGATGCCGGCGGCGGCGGCGTGGCCCGTCGCGAAGCAGCCCTGCAGCAGATAGCCGCCGGTCGGCGCTTCCCAGTCCAGCATTTCGCCGGCCACGAACACGCCCGGCAGCGCCTTCAGCATGAAACGGTCATCGACGGCTTCGCGGGCGATGCCGCCGGCGGTGGAGATGGCGCGGGCGAGCGGCATCGGGGCGAGGAGCCGCAGCGGCAGGGCCTTGATCAGGGACGCGAGCGCCTCCGGCGCCTCCGGCAGCGGGCCAGGCTCGCGCAGCAGCGCGACCGCGACGGGGGACAGGCCGGCGGCCTTGCGCAGATGGTTGCTCAGCGTCTCGCCCTTGCGGCGCCGGCCGAGCCGGCCGGCGAGATCGGCGGGCGACAGATCCGGCCGCAGGTCGAGCCGGATGGTGGCGGCACCGTCCCGCGCGATGGCCTCGCGGATCGGGGCCGAGAGCGCATAGACCGCCCCGCCCTCGAGGCCATGCGCGTCGATCATCGCCTCGCCGGTGCTGCGCTCGTCGCCGAGGGCGATCGCGATGCGCTTCAGCGGCTGGCCGGCGAAACGCTCGCGCAGCACCAGCGACCACGCGACGACGAAGCCGGCATTGGCGGGGCGCAGCGGCGCGACCGGCACGCCCCGGCCCGCGAGCAGCGGCACCCAGCCGCCATCCGAGCCGAGGCGCGGCCAGCTCGCCCCGCCCAGTGCCAGAAGCGTGGCGTCGGGGCGCAGCGTCTCGCTCCCTCCCGAGGGCAGCCGGAAGGTCAGAGCGCCGGCCTCGTCCCAGCCGGTCCAGAGCCGGCCCGTGCGCAGGGTGACGCCGAGCCCGGCGAGGCGGCCGAGCCAGGCGCGCAGCAGGGGCGAGGCCTTCATCGCGCGCGGAAACACCCGGCCGCTCGAGCCGATGAAGGTCTCGGCGCCGAGCCCGTCCGCCCAGTCGCGGAGCGCCTGCGGCGGGAAGGCGTCGAGGGCCGGGGCGAGCCAGTCTCGCGCCTCGCGGTAGCGCGTCAGGAAGGCGTGCTGCGGCTCGGAATGCGTCAGGTTCAGCCCGCCGCGGCCGGCGAGCAGGAATTTGCGCGCGGGCGAGGCCATGCGCTCATGGATCGTGACGCGGTGGCCGGCGGCGGCGAGCCGCTCGGCCGCGACCAGCCCCGCCGGGCCGGCGCCGATGATCGCGATGCTGCGGCCGGGCTCAGGCAATGCCGGTGATCTCGCCGAGAACGGGCGCCAGAGCCGGGGTGCAGCACAGGATCGGATTGCCGCGCGTCATCCCTTCGCCGGCGAAGAAGTCGCTGACATGGGCGCCGGCTTCCCCGGCGATGACGATGCCGGCGGCCACGTCCCAGGCATTGATGTGCATCTCGGCATAGGCGTCGCTGGCGCCGTTGGCGACATGGCAGAGCCCGAGCGTGCCGGAGCCGGCGCGCCTCACCGCCGCGCCGGCGGCATAGCAGCGGCCGATGATCTCGACATAACGCTCGGCCGGAATGCGGGTCGACCAGCCCAGCTCCACCGAGGCGCGGGCGATGTCCGCCCCGCCCGACACCGCGATCGGGGCGCCGTTCAGCGTCGCGCCGGCTCCGCGCCGGGCGGCGAAGACCTCGCCCAGCGCCGGGGCCGCGACGACGCCGATCTCGGGCTTGCGGTTCACGAGGAAGCCGATCGAGATGCACCAGTTGCGGTCGCCATGGGCGAAATTGGCGGTGCCGTCGATCGGATCGAGAATCCAGACCGCATCGGAGGCGGTGCCGCCGCCCTCCTCGCCGATCACCGTGTCCTCCGGAAAGAGCGCCGAGAGCCGCTCGCGCAGGAAGGCCTCGACCTTCCCATCCGCCACCGTCAGCCAGTCCTGCGCGCCCTTCATCGTGGTGCCGAGGCTCTCGCGCCGGGTGAAATAGCCCAGCGCCAGATGGCTCGCCTCGGCGGCGAGGCCGAGTGCCGCATAATAGCGCAGATCGCGCTCGGCCGGGGTCATGGCGCGGTCTCCGTTTCGATGCGGACGGGCAGCCCGGTCTGGGCCGAACGGGTCGCGGCATCGGCCAGGAGCTGCGCCTTGAGCCCGTCGAGCCCGGTCGGCGATGGCGCGGCCAGGCCCCGGCAGGCGGCCAGGAAGGCGTCGAGTTCGGCGCGATAGGCGGCGGCATAGCGCTCCAGGAAGAAGTTCTGCACCGGATCGGCGCGGAAGCCGGCGGCGGTGGCGCTCTCGACGGTCGTCTCGTGGATGTTGCCGGCTCGCAGCATGCCCTTCGAGCCATGGACCTCGATGCGCTGGTCGTAGCCATAGGTCGCACGGCGGGAATTGCTGATCTGGGCGATGCGGCCCGAGGCCGTCTTCATCACCACGGCGGCGGTGTCGACGTCGCCGGCCTCGCCGATCGCCTTGTCGACCAGGGCCGAGCCCAGCGCGAAGACCTCGACCGGCTCCTCGCCGAGGAGAAAGCGCGCCATGTCGAAATCATGGATCATCATGTCGCGGAAGAGCCCGCCCGAGCGCTTCACATAGTCGACCGGCGGCGGCGAAGGATCGCGCGAGATCACCGTCACGATCTCGATCTCGCCGGCCTCGCCCGCGCGCAAGCGCTTTTCCAGCGCGGCGAAGTTCGGGTCGAAGCGGCGGTTGAAGCCGATCATCAGCGGCCTGCCCGAGCGCTCGACCGTAGCGAGACAGCGCCGGATGCGGGCGGCGTCGAGATCGACCGGCTTTTCGCAGAAGACCGCCTTGCCGGCCTGGACCGCCTGCTCGATGAGATCGGCATGGGTGTCGGTCGGGGTACAGACCAGCACGGCATCGATGGAGGCATCGGACAGGATCGCTTCCGCGCTCGCCGCGCGCGCTCCGGTCTCGGCGGCCAGCGTCTCTGCCGCCTGCGGCAGCGCATCGGCCACCGCGACGAGTTCGGCATTCGCCCGCGCCGCGACATTGGCGCCGTGGATGCGGCCGATCCGCCCCGCGCCCAACAATCCGATCCTCATGGCCGTGCCACCTTCCCGCCCCTCGTCGCTCTGGCGAAGCTTTAGGCCATTGCGCGCCATTGCGGAACCGGCATTCCGCGTCTGGAATTCCTGGACCACAGCGCGTTCCGCCGGCAGCCGGGGGCGGGCGATCACGAAAGACGGACCGCGAGACGGGACGGCGCCGGACGAAGGCCTAGAAGCTAAGCAGAGAAAGCCTAGCACTTAGGCAGAAGCAGATCAGCTGCGGCGCCCCGGGAATCGAGCGGCGGTGAAGCGACCCGCGATCACGAGAAGAGTCGCCGCGCCGGTGCCGATTGATCCTGAGCACCCCTGTGGACAGCAAATAAAACGATTCGATACACCTCGCTTTGTCGCATAAAAATTCAAACACATCTGTTCCGGCGCCAATTCATTGCGCGGCCCTGTGATCCCGGCTCCGTTGTCCCGCAGCCGGGGCGCCTGTGACGCGCTGCACAGTTGACGCTTTTGTTGGCACATGCCTTGCTGAGGCCTTCACCAATAAGCGGCGCGAACGCGCCGGGGAACCGTTTGCGGCCTACACAAGTGGAGGTTTTCTCGATGAACGATACCGAAATCCGCGGCATGATCGCGGATGTGAAGGAGGGTTCGCTGTCGCGTCGCTCCTTCATCAAGAGGATGGCGGCTGTCGGGATTGCGGCCCCGATCGCCAGCCAGATCCTCGCCTGGAACGATGTCGCGATGGCGAATGCCACGCTGCAGTACAAGCCGACCAAGGCGGGCGGCGCAGGCCCGCTGAAGATCCTGCTCTGGCAGGCACCGACACTGCTGAACCCGCACTTCGCCTCCGGCACCAAGGACCAGATCGCGTCCCGCATCTTCTACGAGCCGCTCGCCGGCTGGGACAAGGAAGGCAACCTCATCCCGTGCCTGGCCGCCGAAGTGCCGACCAAGGCCAATGGCGGCCTCTCCGCCGACGGCACCACCGTGACCTGGAAGCTCAAGCCGGGCGTTAAGTGGCATGACGGCAAGCCCTTCACCGCCGACGACGTGGTCTTCACCTGGGAATACGCCAAGGACCCGGCGACGGCCGCCTACACCACCGGCTCCTACAAGGACATCAAGGTCGAGAAGGTCGACGACCTCACGGTCAAGGTGATCTTCCAGCAGCCGACGCCGTTCTGGGCCGACCCCTTCGTCGCCACCGTCGGCCAGATCCTGCCCAAGCACCGCTTCGCCGATTATGTCGGCGCCAAGTCGCGCGAGGCCCCGGACAACCTCAAGCCGGTCGGCACCGGCCCCTACAAGTTCACCGACTTCAAGCCGGGCGACATCCTGACCGGCGAGCGCTTCACCGACTACCACATCAAGAACCAGCCGGCCTTCGACTCGATCGAGGTCAAGGGCGGCGGCGATGCGGTCTCGGCTGCGCGCGCGGTGCTGCAGACGGGCGAATATGATTACGCCTGGAACCTGCAGGTCGAGGAAGAAGTCCTCAAGCGCATGGAGACCGGCGGGCGCGGCAAGACCAGCGCCGTGGCCTCGGGCGACATCGAGTTCATCATCCTCAACACCACCGACCCGAACACCGAGGTCGACGGCGAGCGCTCGAGCATCAAGACCAAGCACCCGACGCTGTCCGACCCGGCCGTGCGCCAGGCGATCAACCTGCTGATCGACCGCGACTCGATCCAGAAGTTCATCTATGGCCGCGGCGGCACCGCGACGGCGAGCTTCGTCAACGAGCCCAAGCAGTTCAAGTCGACGAAGCTCAAATACGAGTTCAACATCGAGAAGGCGAACAAGATCCTCGACGACGCCGGCTGGAAGAAGGGCTCGGACGGCGTTCGCGAGAAGGACGGCAAGAAGCTGAAATACGTCTACCAGACGTCGATCAACGCGCCGCGCCAGAAGACCCAGGCCATCATCAAGCAGGCCTGCCAGAAGGCCGGCATCGACCTGGAGCTGAAGTCCGTCACCGCCTCGGTGTTCTTCTCCTCGGACGTCGGCAATCCGGACACCTACACCAAGCTGTACTGCGACATGGAGATGTACACCACGACGCAGCCGCAGCCCGATCCGGAGCGCTTCCTCAACCAGTTCGTCTCCTGGGAAATCGCGACCAAGGAGAACAAGTGGCTGGGCCGCAACGTCTCGCGCTATTCCGACCCGGAGGCCGACAAGGCCTACAAGGCGGCGCAGGGCGAACTCGATCCGGCCAAGCGCGCCGCGCTGCTGATCAAGGTCAACGAGATCTTCTGCGAGGCCAACGTCATCCTGCCGCTGCTCTCGCGCACCCGCGTCGCCGCGGCGGCGAACACCCTGATGCACGACCATTCGGGCTGGGACGTCGACAGCTGGAACATCGCGGCCTGGTATCGCAGCTGAGCGCAACCTGGGCCGCTGCGCACCGCGACGAGCGGGGCGCGGCGGCCGAGAGCGGGGGGCGGGCCAAGCCGGTGACAAGACGCATCACGGAACAGGCGCGGCGGCGCCGGCCCGGGTCATCGCGCGTCCCCATGGATGCGATCGCGATGCGCCCGGCGATGGCCGGGGCAGCGGATCGACCGAAAGGCGGATTGCGCTTTTCGGGTCCGGGGCAGCGGCGTTCCTGAGGGCCTTTCGAACCGACCGGGCGGCGCGACAGCGCCCGGTCGGTGCTTCAGCGTTCGGTCTGCGGCTCCCGAGCCGCTCATTCGAGAGTATTCATGGCGACATATCTGATACGGCGGCTTCTCATCGCCATTCCAAGCCTGCTCGGCATCAGCCTCATCCTGTTCACGGTGCTGGCGCTGGCGCCGGGCGATCCGTTTTCCGAGATGGCGACGAACCCCAACGTGCCGCCGGAGGTTCGCGAGGCGATCCGGGCCAGCTTCGGCCTCAACGACCCGATCCTGGTGCGCTATCTGCGCTGGCTCTCCGCCATGGTGCAGGGCGATTGGGGCTTCTCCTTCGCCAGCCGCATCAATGTCGACAAGCTGATCCTGCAGCGGCTGCCGACCACCCTCTTCGTCGTCGGCTCCTCGCAGATCCTGGCGCTGTGCGTGGCGCTGCCGGTCGGCATCTATGCCGCGACGCGGCCCTATTCGGTGTTCGACCAGATCGCCAACACGCTGGCCTTCGTCGGCTTCTCGCTGCCGACCTTCTTCACCGGCCTGCTGTTCATCCTGGTCTTCTCGGTGTCGCTGGACTGGTTCCCCTTCGTCTATCGCTCCGACATCGCGGCCACGGGCTGGCGCTGGTACTGGGAGATGTTCCGGCAGGCGATCATGCCGATCACCGTGCTGGGGCTGTTCCAGGCGGCGTCCTACACCCGCTATGTCCGCTCCTCGGTGCTGGACGTGATCCGGCTCGACTACGTCACCACCGCGCGCGCAAAGGGTCTGAGCGAGCGCAGGGTCACGCTGCGCCACATCACGCGCAACGCGCTGATCCCGGTCGTCACGCTGGTGGCGCTGCAGATGCCGGCCGTCTTCGGCGGCGCGCTCGTCACCGAGCAGATCTTCCGCGTGCCCGGCATCGGCTCGCTGCTGATCGACGCGATCCTCGCCAACGACACACCGGTGATCATGGCGGTGACCTTCGTGTTCGCCTGCCTCGTGGTCCTGTTCAACCTCATTGCGGATGTCCTTTATGGCTGGCTCGACCCTCGCATCTCCTTCAGCTGACCCCGTGGTCGCGGCCCCGGCCACGGCCGCGGTGTCGCCGGGGCGCGAGACCTGGCGCCGCTTCCGGCGGCACAAGCTCGCCATGATCTCGAGCTTCGTGCTCACCTTCCTGGTGCTCGGCGTCGTGATCGGACCGTGGTTCTGGACCATTCCGATCAACGACATCGACTTTTCTGCCCAGCTCCAGGGCCCGAGCTGGTCGCACCCGCTGGGCACCGACGATCTCGGGCAGGATCTGCTGGCCCGCATGATGTATGGCGGGCGGATCTCGCTGGCGGTGGGGCTGGCGGCCATGGTGGTCGCGACCATCGTCGGCATCATCGTCGGCGCCTTCGCCGGCATGTCGCGCAAATATGCCGATCCGGCGCTGATGTGGGTGACGGACCTGTTCCTGTCCCTGCCGCAGCTGCCGCTGCTGCTGCTGGTGATCTATCTCTTCCGCGAGCAGCTGAAGGCCCTGTTCGGGGTCGAGGGCGGCGTCTTCGTGCTGATCGTCGTGGTCATCGGCGGCCTGCGCTGGATGCCCGTGGCGCGGCTGGTGCGGGCGCAGTTCCTCTCGCTGCGCGAGAAGGAATTCGTCGAGGCCGCGCGCGCCCAGGGCGCGACCAAGATGCGCCAGATGGTGGCACATATCCTGCCCAATGCGCTGGGTCCGGTCATCGTCGCGGCGACGATCGAGGTCTCGGCCGCGATCATCGCCGAATCGACGCTGTCCTTCCTCGGCCTCGGCTTCCCGCCCGATATCCCGACCTGGGGGCGGCTGCTCTTCGACGCCAAGGACCATCTCGATTCGGCGCCGCACTGGGCCCTGTTCCCGGGCGCGGCGATCTTCCTGACGGTGCTTTCCATCAACTTCATCGGCGACGGGCTGCGCGACGCACTCGATCCGCGCCGCGTCATCTGATCCAGAGAAGGACCCCGACCATGACCTCTCCGATCCTCTCGGTCTCCAACCTCACCACCTCCTTCCGCGTCGAGGGAAAGTGGAAGTCGGTGGTGCGGAACATTTCCTTCGACATCATGCCGAAGGAGACGCTGGCGGTGGTCGGCGAGTCCGGCTCGGGCAAGAGCGTGACCGCGCTCTCGATCATGCGGCTGACCCCGCCGCAATCGAGCAAGATCGAGGGCTCGATCAAGCTCAACGGCAAGGAGCTGCTGACGCTGCCGGATTCGCAGATGCGGCATATCCGCGGCAACGAGATCGCGATGATCTTCCAGGAGCCGATGACCTCGCTGAACCCGGTGCTGACCATCGGCTTCCAGATCGCCGAAGCGCTGATCCTGCATCGCGGGCTCTCGCGCTCGGAGGCCGAGGCCGAGACGATCCGCCTGCTGGAGAAGGTGCGCATCCCGGCGGCGAAGTCGCGCTTCCACGAATATCCGCACCGCTTCTCGGGCGGCATGCGCCAGCGCGTGATGATCGCGATGGCGCTGGCCTGCAAGCCCAAGCTCCTCATCGCCGACGAGCCGACGACCGCGCTCGACGTGACGATCCAGGCGCAGATCCTCGAGCTGATCAAGCAGCTTCAGGACGAGGAGGGCATGTCGGTGCTCTTCATCACCCACGACATGGGCGTGGTCGCCGAGATCGCTGACCGCACGGTGGTGATGTATAATGGCGACGAGATCGAGACCGGCCCGACCGAGGAGATCTTCCACAACCCGCAGAAGCCCTACACCAAGTCGCTGCTCTCGGCCGTGCCGAAGCTCGGCTCGATGATCGGCAAGGCCCGGCCGATGCGCTTCCCCGTCGTCGACAAGACGACCGGCGACAGCGACGTGCCCGTCGAGGTGCCGGACACCGTCAAGGCGGCCGAGCGGCCGGTGCTGGAGGTCTCGGGGCTGACCACCCGCTTCGAGATCCGCGGCGGGCTGCTCTCCTCGGTCAAGGGCCGGGTGCATGCGGTGGAGAACGTCTCCTTCAGCCTGAAGGCCGGCGAGACGCTGGCGCTGGTCGGCGAATCCGGCTGCGGCAAGTCGACCACGGGCCGCTCGGTGATGCGCCTGATCGAGCCGCTGGCCGGCTCGGTGCTGCTCGACGGCGTCGACGTGCTGAAGCTCAGCCAGCATGACCTGCGCGAGCAGCGCAAGCGCATGCAGATGATCTTCCAGGATCCCTTCGCCTCGCTGAACCCGCGCATGAATGTCGGCACCGCGATCGCCGAGCCGCTGCTGATCAACAACCTCGCCAGCCGCTCCGAGGCGCGCGACAAGGTCGCCGATCTGCTGAAGCGCGTCGGCCTCTCGCCCGACATGTCCAACCGCTTCCCGCATGAGTTCTCGGGCGGCCAGCGCCAGCGCATCTGCATCGCGCGGGCTCTGGCGGTGGAGCCCAGGCTGATCGTGGCGGACGAGGCAGTGTCGGCGCTCGACGTCTCGGTGAAGGCGCAGGTGGTCAATCTGATGCTCGACCTGCAGGCCCGCATGGGGCTGGGCTATCTCTTCATCAGCCACGACATGGCGGTGGTGGAGCGCGTCAGCCATCGCGTCGCGGTGATGTATCTCGGCGAGATCGTCGAGATTGGCCCGCGCGAGGCGATCTTCCAGAACCCGCAGCACCCCTACACCAAGCGCCTGCTCGCCGCCGTGCCGATCGCCGATCCGGCCCGGCGCCTGGAAAAGCGCCCGGTCTCGAACGACGAGATCAAGAGCCCGGTCCGCGCCCCCGATTACGAGCCGCCGGCGCGCCAGTATCGCGAGGTCTCGCCGGGCCATGCGGTGATGGTCTGGGGCGAGGAGTGGGAGAAGAAGGAGCCGGCCGCCGTCGCGGCCTGAGCCTTCTCCTTTCCGCTTTCGCAGATGACGGGACCCGCGGCGCGAGCCGCGGGTTTTTCGTTGCCGCGATCGCGCGGCCTTCGTTCACCCCGCCGTAACCTTAATTTCCGATAGGAGAGGTGAACCGCTCCGAGATCCCGCCATGCTCGACCGCCGCGCCTTTTCCTTCGCCGCCCTGACCGCCAGCGCCGCCGGCCTCGCCGCCTGTTCCTCGGCCAGCGTCATCGGCCTGCCCGGCCCGGCCTCGGGCCCCGCGCCCTCCGCGCGGCGCCAGTCGCGCACGCTCTCGAAACCGAATTACGCCGAGGTCTATGCCAGCTATCCGGGCGAGCGCTTCGCGATCCTGGCTTTCGACTATGGCAAGGTCGATCCGCGCTATCTCCGGCAGACCGTGGAATTTCCCTGGAAAGAGCCGCCGGGCTCGATCGTCGTCGATCCGGGCTCCTATCACCTCTATTACGTCGAGGCGGCGGGGGTGGCGACGCGCTATGGCGTCGGCGTCGGCCGCGAGGGCTTCGGCTGGTCGGGCGCGGCGCGCATCAACATGAAGCGCGACTGGCCGGATTGGGTGCCGCCGCGTGAAATGATCGAGCGCCAGCCGGAGATCCGGGCCCAGCTCGAACAGACGCCGCGCGGGCTCGGCGTGCGCGGTGGGCCGAAAAGCCCGCTCGGCGCGCGCGCCATGTATCTCTTCGGCGAAGGGCGCGACCTCGGCTACCGCATCCACGGCACGCTGGAGCCGGAGACGGTCGGCTCCAACGTCTCCTCCGGCTGCGTGCGGATGATCAACCAGGACATCGCCCATCTCTATGCCCGCGTCGCGCTGGGCACGCCGGTGACCGTGCTGCCGGTGTAGCGCCTTCCCATATCGCTCGGGACCACGGCGTCCTCCCGTGCCAGCCCGGGATCCATCGAAGAGCGCCTGAGGCCCATCACGGATCCGGATCGGCGCGGCTGCGCGCGGGCGTCGCACTCTCGCGGCCCTGTTTCATGCCACCGCCCGGTTCCGCCCGGCCACAAAGCGCGTTAAGGCTTGCGGCAGTGTGGTGACATCCGGGCGTATCGACACGGCATGATGACGTTCTGCCGCAAGCTGAAGCGGATCGGCGGGCCGGAGCTGTTGCTGCTCCTGGCCTTCGCCGTGCTCGCGCGCTTCGTCGGCCCCGTCATCGGGATGCCGCCGCGGGAGGGCTTCATCCCGCTCTGCTCCGGCATCGACATCGTCTACATCGCCATCGACCATGGCGGGGACGCAGCCCCGACGCCGGCCGAGGATGAAAAACGGCCGCGGGGCGACCATATCCCCTGCCCCTGGCTCGGCCCGCTGCTCGCGCTGCTGCCGCTTCTCGCGGCGCTGCTGCTACCGGCCTCCCGCCCGTCGCTGCCCCGGCCCAGGCCGGACAGCCGTTTCATCCCGGCGCGCCCGCCGAGACTCTTCCACGCACGCGGACCTCCCTTCCTCCCAGCCTGAAGCCGTCACCCATGGCCGAGCGCGTCTCGGCCGGTTTCTTAACGCTGATTTTCGAGGTTCGTTTCATGTCGACCACGTCTCGCGACGGGGCCATCGGCTCCGTGCTCTATCGCGCCCTCTGGCGCTGGCATTTCTTCGCCGGGCTCCTGATCCTGCCCTTCGTCCTCCTGCTCTGCGTCACGGGCTCCATCTATCTCTTCAAGAACAGCATCAATGACGGGCTGCACGCCGAATTGAGGCTGGTGGAGCCGCAGAGCGGCCCCGCCCTGGCGCCCTCCACCCTCGTCGCCGCGGCCCTGACGGCCCATCCCGGCAGCTTGCGCGGCTATAATCCGGCGCCCGCACCCGACCGCTCCGCCGAGGTGAGGATCACCGGTGCGGACGGCGTCAAGGACACCGTCTATGTCGATCCCTTCAGCGGCAAGGTGCTGGGCACGCTGTGGGATGCCGGCGCCGCCGGCTCGCCCATCATGTATACCGTGCGCAAGCTGCACAGCCTCAAATCGGTCGGCTGGGCGGCCGAGCGCATCATCGAGGGCGTCGCCGGCTGGATGGTGCTGATGACGGCGTCCGGGCTCTATCTGTGGTGGCCGCGCGGGCGCAAGAGCGGGGTCGTCTCGGTGCGCGGCACCCCGGCCAAGCGCGTCTTCTGGCGCGATCTGCATGCCGTGACCGGGCTCGTCGTCGGCGCCTTCATCGTCTTCCTGGCGATGACCGGCCTGCCCTGGTCGGGTTATTGGGGCAAGAAGTTCTACGACTATTCCTACTCGCTCGGTCTCGGCATGCCGGACGGCTACTGGAGCAAATATCCGGTTTCGACCGTGCCGCTGAAGGAGGTCGTCGATCGCGCGCCCTGGGCGATCGAGAACCAGCCCGTGCCGCTCTCGCGCAGCGCCGCCGGCGTGCCGGCCAAGCTGGACGACGTCGTTCGGACCCTCGACCGGCTCGGCATGGCGCCGGGCTATGCGATCAGCATCCCGACCAAGCCCGACGGTGTCTTCACGGCGTCCGTCTATCCCGACGACATCCGGCAGGAGCGCGTCGTGCATCTCGACCAGTATAGCGGAGAGGTGCTCTACGACATGGGCTTGCAGGATCTCGGCCTGCTCGGCCGCGCCGCCGAATGGGGCGTCAGCATCCATATGGGCCAGGCCTTCGGCCTCGCCAACCGGCTGGTGCTGCTGGCGGCCCTGGCCGGGATCGTGCTGCTGGCCGTGTCGGGCTGCGTGATGTGGTGGAAGCGCCGCCCCGCAGGCGGGCTCGGCGCGCCCACGCTGCCGGAGGGCAAGACGGTTCCGGTGCCGCTGCTGGCGTTCGCCCTGGCGACCGGCCTGTTCTTCCCGATGGTCGGGCTCTCCATGCTCGCCTTCCTCGTGATCGAAGGGGCGAGCTACGGCGTGAGGAGCCTGCGGACAGCGTGAAGACGCCTGCGCCGGAGCCGACCGGCCCGGGCCTCCACAAAAGCGGGAGCAGCCGCGAGGGCTGCTCCCTGCCCTTCTGCCTTACATCGCGGGCAGAACGGCGATGTCGCGGATGGCGGCGGACAGGCCGGAGATCTTGCCGGCCGAGGTCGCCTTGCCGGTCATGAGATCGACCTTGTAGAGCGTGCCGTCGCCGAGCAGCCAGCCGGTGTTGGTGCCGTCGGCGGCGGTCTCGATGTCGAAGGCGATCGCCTTGGGCATCACGCCCAGCTTGCCGACCGCGCCGAGCACGCCGTCATTCGGCGGCGCCTGCTTGATCAGCCCGCCGATGGTGGCGTCGATGTCGTAGAGCGTGGTTTCCTTGGTGCCCTTGACCGAGTTGGTGTAGGCGCCCGCCACGATCTTCGGCGCTTCGCCCTTGTGCATGTCGGTCTCGGCGAATTTCAGCTTGCCGTCGACGGTCGTCTTGCCGTCCTCGACATTGACGCGAAGATTGGTGCCGTCGGAGCCGATCACCCGCAGACGGTCGGCGGCCGGGTTGAAATCGACCGTGGCCATGGCGCCGGCCGAGAGGACGGTGTCCATCTTCGACTTCATCGTCGCCTTGCCGGCCTTGTCGACGGTGTAGATCGTGCCGTCCACGGTGAGGGCATAGAGCATGCCGTCGGCCGGACGCACATCGATGCCGGCGAGCTTGCCCGAAATCCCGGTCACCTTCATCGTCGCGCCCGCCTTCTGCGTGGCGGTGTCGATCATGGTCAGCGTGTCGTCGCCGCTGAGCGCGACGAGATTGGCGGCATGGGCGGCGGCGCCGCCGGCGAGGAAGGTCGAGAGGGCAAGGGCGAAACGGATCGTCTGGGTCATGGCAATCTCCGGTTCTGTCGCCGCGACGGTGCGGCATCACGAAGCGGGTAGAGCCGGGCGGCGGCCCTGGATGCGCCCGAAAAAATAAATCTCCGGGCTGCATCCAGCGGGCCGGCGAGCGCGTAACCTGCAACTGGCGGCACGCTGCCCGCGAAGAGGAATTCGGATGGCCGGCGTCGGCGCGACAGCTGCGGAGGCGAGCATCGAGCAGGCGCTCGCTTCCTGCGCCAAAGGCGATAAATCGGCTCTGCGCTGCATCTATGAGCGGGAGTGCCCGCGTATGCTGGGTGTGGCGCAACGCATTCTGAGGCGCCGGGCCCTCGCGGAGGAAGCGGTGCAGGACGCCTTCATCCTGATCTGGCGCCATGCCGACCGGTTCGATCCGGCGCGCGGCTCCGGCCTGACCTGGATCTATGCGATCCTGCGCAACCGCGCGCTCTCGATCCTGCGCGACGAGAAGCGCGTCGATCTCGAGGAGAGCCCCGTCACCCAGGAGGTGCCGAGCGAGGAGGACGATCCGGAAACCGTGATGGCGAAGCTCTCCGATGCCCAAGCGCTCAAGGCCTGCCTCGGCGCGCTGCCGCCGCAGCGGCGGGAGATGGTGCTGCTCGCCTTCGCCCAGGGGCTGAGCCATGGCGAGATCGCCGGCCGGCTCGGCATGCCGCTCGGCACGATCAAATCCTGGATCCGCCGTTCTCTGATCGCGCTGAGGGAGTGTCTCGGATGACCGATGCGACGGATCGGGACGCGCTGGCCGGCGAGTATGTGCTCGGCCTGATCGAGGGCGAGGAGCGGGTCGTCTTCGAGCGGCGGCTGGAGCGGGACCCCGCGCTCGGCGCGGCGGTCGAGCGGTGGCGGACGCGGCTGGCGCCGATCGACGCGACCGCGACTCCGGTGACGCCTCCGCCAGGGCTGTGGCCGCGCATCGAGCAGGGGCTGGGCGCGCGGGCCGCACAGCGCTCGCGCCCCTCGCTCGGCGAGCGTCTCGGCAGCTGGTGGGGCAGCCTGCCGCTCTGGCGCGGCGCGGCGGCTGCCGGCGCCTTCGCCAGCGTGCTGATGGCAGTCGGCCTCGTCGCCAGCCTGAACGCTGCGCGCCGGCAACCGGTCATGGTCGCGGTGCTGCTGACCGAAGCGAACAGCGCCGCCGGCGTGGTCAATGTCTTCGCCGACCGGCGCGTCGAGCTTTTGCCGCTTCAGCAGATCGGCGTCCCGCCGGGCCGGGCGCTGGAGATCTGGACGCTGTGGGACCGCGAGAAGGGGCCGCGCTCGGTCGGACTGATCGACAGCGCGCGGACGGTGCCGCTGCGCCTCGACGATCTCCCGCTCGGCACCGACCAGCTCTTCGAGATCACGGTGGAGCCGGCCGGCGGGTCGCCCATCGGCCGGCCCACCGGCCCGATCGTGGCGAAGGGGCTGACGACCCGGCGGCTGTGAGCGGGCGCCAAGGGCGCAGCCTGTCTCAGTCCGGGATCCGCTCCCAATCCGCCAGCCAAGCCGCCGCCGAGGCGTCGCTCGGCGCGCGCCAGTCGCCGCGGGGCGAGAGCGAGCCGCCGGAGGAAACCTTAGGCCCGTTGGGCATGGCCGAGCGCTTGAACTGGCTGGTCTCGAAGAAGCGGCGGATGAAGACCTTGAGCCAGCGCTTGATTACGGGCAGGTCGTAGGCGAGGCGCTTGGCCTCCTCCATGTTCGGTGGCCAGCGGCCGGCATGCGCGTCCGACCAGGCATGGCCGGCGAGGAAGGCGATCTTGCTCGGGCGGAAGCCGTAGCGCGTGGTGTAGTAGATATTGAAGTCCTGCAGCGCGTAGGGACCGACGAAATCCTCGGTCTTCTGAGCCGGCTTGTCGCCGTCGCCCGGCACCAGTTCCGGCGAGATCTCGGTGGCGAGGATGTCGAGCAGCACGTCGCGCGCCTCGTCGTCGAAGCGGCCGGACTGGGCGACCCAGCGGATGAGATGCTGGATCAGCGTCTTCGGCACCGAGCCGTTGACGTTGTAATGGGACATCTGATCGCCGACGCCATAGGTGCACCAGCCCAGCGCCAGCTCCGACAGATCGCCGGTGCCCATCACCAGCGCGTTGTGCTTGTTGGCGAGGCGGAAGAGCACGGAGGTGCGCGCACCGGCCTGGACGTTTTCGAAGGTGATGTCGTAGAGCGGCTCGCCCCTGGCGAAGGAGTGGCCGATATCGACGAGCATCTGCCGGCAGGCCGGGGTCATGTCGATCTCCTCGGCTCTGACGCCGAGCGCGCGCATCAGCCGCCAGGCATTGTCCTTGGTGCC
This sequence comes from Allobosea sp., assembly GCF_048595345.1. Lineage (GTDB taxonomy): Bacteria > Pseudomonadota > Alphaproteobacteria > Rhizobiales > Beijerinckiaceae > Allobosea. The sequence continues at coordinate 4,382 of NZ_JBMDWH010000166.1, read as the reverse complement.
CTGCGAGGTGGCGAAGGCGGGCAGCGTATAGGCGAGGATGTTTTCGCGGGGCAGACCCAGCGCATCGAAGGTGTGGGCCGCAACGATCAGGGCCTGCGTCGAGTCGAGCCCGCCGGAGACGCCGATCACCACCTTGTCGAGCTTCGTCGAAGCGAGGCGCTGGCGCAGCCCGTGCGACTGGATGTTGTAGGCCTCGAAGCAGAGCTCGTTCAGCTTGGCGTCGTCGCTCGGCACGAAGGGGAAGCGCTCGACCGCACGCGCCAAGCCGAGATCGCGCTCGCGATCGGGCTTCAGCTCGAAACCGATGCGGCGGAAATCGAGCCGGTCGCGATGGGCGTCGATGCTCTCGCCGAAGGTGTTCTGGCGGATGCGGTCCATCACCAGCCGCTCGAGATCGATATCGGCGAGGATCAGTTGCGGTTCGTCGGCGAAACGCTCGGCCTCGGCCAGCAGCGCGCCGTTCTCGTAGATCATCGCCTGCCCGTCCCAGGCGAGATCGGTGGTGGATTCGCCGGTGCCGGCGGCGGAATAGGCATAGGCCGCGATGCAGCGGCCCGATTGGGCCTTGCAGAGCGCATGGCGCCATTCCGACTTGCCGATGGTGACGTTGGACGCCGAGAGGTTCAGCAGCACGGTCGCGCCGGCCAGCGCCGCATAGGAGGAGGGCGGGATCGGCGTCCAGACGTCCTCGCAGATCTCCATATGGACGACGAAATCGGGAATATCCGTCGCAGACAGCAGGATATCGGGACCGAAGGGCACCTCCTGCCCGCAGAGATCGACAGAAAGCGCAGCTGTGCGCTCGCCCGAAGCGAATTGGCGGCGCTCGTAGAATTCGCGGTAGTTCGGCAGATAGATCTTGGGCATGGCGGCCAGGATGCGGCCGCGATGAATCGCGAGCGCGCAATTGAACAGGCGGCCCTCGACCCGCAGCGGCGCCCCGACCACGGCGATGCAGGCCAGCGTGCGGCTCTCCTCGACGAGGCGTGCCAGCGCGGCCTTCACCGCATCCAGCAGCGGATTCTGCAGCAGCAGATCGTCGATCGCATAGGCGCTGATGCCGAGCTCGGGGAACAGGCAGAGCGAGGCGCCCGCCTCGTCCGCGCGCTGCCACATCTCCAGCGTCCGTCCGGCATTGAAGGCGGGGTCGGCCACCTTCACCCGCGGCGCGGCACAGGCGATGCGCACGAGACCATGCTCATGGATGTTGCGGAAGTTCATGGACACTCCGTCTCGCCGATGCCCGCTTATCGCGCGTGTGCCGGAGCCCGGCAAGGCGGGAGGCCGCGCGACGGCCGCGCCCTGCCGGCATGAGCCGATCGTCGCATGGCCGCGCCGGACCGGCAGGGGTTATCCCTCGCAGGGCGAGCGCGGCGCGTTGAGCCGCCGATGATCCGGGACACGCCGATGACCGACTCCACCGACCGCCGCCTGATCGGCCGCTTCGACCATGTGGTGATCGGCGCGGGCTCGGCCGGCAGCGTGGTGGCGAGCCGGCTCGCCGCCGATCCCGCGCGCAAGGTTCTGGTGCTGGAAGCCGGCGGCAAGGACGACTGGATCTGGCTGCACATCCCGGTCGGCTATCTCTACGCCATCGGCAATCCGCGCGCCGACTGGCTTTTCAAGACGGAGCCGCAGGCGGGCCTCGGCGGGCGGGCGCTGGCCTATCCGCGCGGCAAGGTGGTCGGCGGCTCATCGGCGATCAATGCGATGATCTATATGCGCGGACAGGCGGCCGACTATGACGGGTGGCGCCAGCTCGGCCTCACCGGCTGGGGCTGGGACGATGTGCTGCCTTATTTCCTGAAGCATGAGGACCATATCGCGCCGCCGCCCGGCGGGCTGCACCGCTCCGGCGGGGAGTGGCGCGTCGAGAATCCGCGCGTGCGCTGGGCGATCCTCGACGCGATCCGCGATGCGGCGGAGGCGGCGGGCATCCGGAAGATCGCCGACTTCAACACCGGCGACAACGAGGGCAGCGCCTATTTCCAGGTCAACCAGCGGCGCGGACGGCGGCTTTCGGCCTTCAACGCCTTTCTGAGGCCGCTGCTCGACCAGCGCGACCGCACCAATCTGCGGCTCGAGACGCGCGTCCATGTCGAGCGGATCGTGTTCGAGAACGGGCGGGCGGTGGCGGTGGAGTTCACCCATGGGCTCGGCACGCCCAGCGCGGAGAGGCTCAGGGTCGAGGTCGATGGCGAGGTCGTGCTGAGCGCGGGCGCCGTCGCGACGCCTGCCCTGCTCGAGCGCTCGGGAATCGGCGGCGGCGAGCGGCTGCGCGGGCTCGGACTCGATGTGGTGAAGGATGCGCCCGGCGTCGGCGAAAACTTGCAGGACCATCTGCAGATCAGGCCGGTTTACAAGGTCCACGGCATCCGCACGCTGAACGGCGACTATGCGAAGCTGTGGCGCCGGCCGATGATGGCGCTGCAATGGGCGGCCCTGCGCTCCGGCCCGCTGACGATGGCGCCCTCGCAGGTCGGCGCCTTCGTCAAATCCTCGCCGGACTATGCGACGGCGAACCTGCAATATCATTTCCAGCCGCTCTCGCTGGACAGCTGGGGCTCGGGGTTGCACCCGTTCGACGCCTTCACCGCCAGCGTCTGCAATCTCAGGCCGACGAGCCGCGGCAGCGTGCATCTGCGCTCGGCCGATCCCGGCGAGGCGCCGGTGATCGCGCCGAATTATCTCGATACGGAGGAAGACCGCCGGGTCGCCATCGACGCGCTGAAGCTGACGCGGCGCATCGTGACGCAGGCGCCGCTCGCCCGCTACCGGCCGGAAGAGCATTCGCCGGGCGCAGTTGCGCAATCGGACGAGGCGCTGCTGGCGGCGGCGGCGCAGCTCGGCACCACGATCTTCCACCCGGTCGGGACGGCGAAGATGGGGCGCGATGACGATGCCATGGCCGTGCTCGACGAGCGGCTCAGGGTGCGGGGCGTCGAGGGCCTGCGCGTCATCGACGCCTCGGTGATGCCGGCCATCACCTCCGGCAACACCGCCAACCCGACGATGATGATCGCGGAGAAGGGAGCCGCGATGCTGAAGGAGGATGGGCGGGGTTGATTGGGTATCCTCGGGTCGTCCCGGACAAGCGGCGCCAGCCGCGCCGATCCGGGACCCATTCCGGAACGCTTCGCGGCAAGGTTCCGGCATGGATCCCGGGTCTATCCTACGCTTCGCCCGGGATGACAGCGCGCCTTGGCGATGACGGGGTTCGGCCTTGAAACGCGCGAGATCCGCGCCCTAATCTCTCCCGCCATGCCGGAACCCATCGCCCCTCCCCCGCCGCCGCGCCATCTCGCCCTGCGCGGCTTGCTCGCGCTGCTGCGCGGGGTACTGACCGTCTTCGTGGTGCTCGACGAGCTGCTGCGACCGCTTTACCGGCCGCTGCTGCGCCGGATCGCCGCTCTTCGGGTGATGAAGCGGCTGGAGGAGGCGGTGGCGAGGCTGCCGCGCCATCTCGTGCTGGTCGCGCTCGCCGTGCCCTTCGCCATCGCCGAACCGCTGAAGCTGTTCGGCCTCGTGCTGTTCGCGCGGGAGCAGTTCTGGGCCGGCCTCGCCGTCACCGCCTTCGCGCATCTGATGAGCTTCGTCTTCGTCGAGCGCATCTACGAGGCCGGGCGCGAGAAGCTGCTGACCTACCCCTGGTTCGCCTGGGTCATGGGCCAGATCACGAGGGTGCGCGACAAGGTGCTGGGCTGGGTGCGCGGCACCGCCGCCTATGCCGCCGCCATGCGGGCCCGCGACAAGGCCCGCGAGTGGTGGCGCACGGTTTCCGCCTGAGACTCAAGTTTTGCCGGCTCGGGAGAGCGCGAACAGGGCGGCGGCCGCCAGCGCCGAGACGGCGGCGAGCAGCAGCGTCGAGGCCGCCACGCCCACCCGTTCCAAACTTACCGCGAAGACGAGCGGGGCGGCCGCCTTGACCACGAGGCCGGGCGCCGAGAGCCGGCCCATCGTCGCGCCGAAGCCGGCCGGTCCGAAGAGCTGGAGCGGCACCGTGCCGCGCACGATCGAACTCAGCCCCATGCTGATGCCGAAGGCGATGGCGAAGGCGCCCGCCACCGCCGGCAAAGCGCCGCCCGCCAGCAGCAGCACGAGCCCGACCGGCATCAGGCAGGCGGAGACCCAGGCCGTCGTCACCGGCGGCACGGCTCGGCCGAACAGCATCTCGACGAGGCGCCCGGCCACCTGGGAGGGGCCGAGCATCGCCCCGACCGCCACCGCGACCGCGGCGGGCAGGCCGAAACCCTGCAGCAGCGCCAGCATATGCACCGCCATGGCCGACACGACGAAGCCCTGCAGCGAGAAGGCGAGGGCCAGCAGGAGAAAGGCGCGGCGCCGGGCGGGCCCCGTCAAGAGGGCGGGCGCCTCGGGCGGCG
>NZ_JBMDWH010000165.1:0-6441 GCF_048595345.1 Allobosea sp. | reverse complement strand
CCGAGACCAAGGCCGAGATGAAGCGCGTGCTGACCGACATCCAGTCGGGCAAGTTCACCCGCGACTGGATGCTCGAGAACAAGGTCAACCAGACCTCGTTCAAGGCGACCCGCGCCCGCAACGCCGCCCATCCGATCGAGGAAGTCGGCACCAAGCTGCGCGACATGATGCCGTGGATCAAGGCCAAGGCTCTGGTCGACAAGACCAAGAACTGAGGCTTGATCCACGCCCTCCCGAGACGGCCCGGCTGCCGCCGGACCTGTGGGACCAAGGCCAAGGCTCTGGTCGACAAGACCAAGAACTGAGGCTTGATCCACGCCCTCCCGGGACGGCCCGGCTGCCGCCGGGCCTGTGGGACCAAGGCCAAGGCCCTGGTCGACAAGACCAGAACTGATCCTCCTCACGGTCTGATTCAACAGCCTCGCGCGTTGAGTCAGGTCGCTAAGGCAAGCTTCTGGTAAGGTTGACGAAATCTTGCGTAAACATGGAGCGGGCGCCCTTGGCGTCCGCTCTTTTCGTTAACGAAACGGCTCTCCCGGTTAACCAGTCCGGAACTCTCGCTCCCATCACGGCGTTGGCCCTGCACAGACATCACCATTCGCAGGACGAGCCATGGGAACCAGTCGGGAGGAGATCGAAGCACGGATGCGGCGGCTAGCCTCCCCGCGCGCCAAGACGGCGCCGGCGCCGGCGTGGAACGAGCGGCCAATGGCGCTCCTCTTCCTCGCCGGGATCGCGCTGACACTGCTGGCGAACGTTCTGCTGAACGCATTTCCGGGCTGACCTCCGTCAGGCCCGAAAAGGAGGCGACCATGACGATCGAGACCGAGCAGCGCGCGCAGGAGCAGGCCAATCTGCGCGAGGGCCAAGCCTTTAAGCCCCTGCGGGCGGGTGACCACAGCACGCTGGCGCCTGCGCAGGAGACCCCCACCGAAGCCCGGCAGGGCTTTCTCGGCCGACCGGTGCTGATGGTGCTCGTCGGCGGGCTTGTGCTGGCGGTGATTGCCTGGTTCGTGGTCGAGAAGTCCGTCTGACGCGAAGGGTCGCACAGGGACATCGCGCAGGACGAGCAGAATTGAAGACGTGACGTATCCGAGTTTGCCGAACTTCAGGGAGGCGACGATGGAACTGATGCGTATTCTCGAAACGCCTGCGGCCGTGCGAGTCATCCTCGCCCTGTCGCTGGCGATGATGCTGGCGATCGTGCTCGGGCTGGTGTGACCCCTGCGCTCGCAGGCGCCATCATCACCGCGTCGCGAAGAATTCCGCGAGGCGGCCGGCGCCATAGAGCAGCGCGAAACCCCAGGCGAAAGACGCCAGCCAATTGGCGATGTGGAATTGCAGCGCCGGCATCCTCACGATGCCGGCGACGATGGCGATGACGGCGCGCAGCGGCCCGAAAAAATGGCCGATCAGAATGCTCGCCACTCCCCATTTTTCAAAGAAGTCATGGCCGCGCTGCAGCATCTGCGGATTGTTGCGGAACGGCCAATAGTCGTGGACGCGCGGGCCGAGGAGAAGTCCGGCCCAATAGGACACGAGGAACCCCGTGCCCGCGCCAAGCGAGGCGGCGAGGGCCAGCGGCGCCAGCGCGAGTCCAGAGGCGCCGGCCACCGCCCCGAAAGCGGTGAAGAACACGGTAGCCGGCACCAGCCAGGACAGGATAGCGACGCATTCGCAGAATGCGACGATGAACACGATCGGGATCGCCCATTCCTGATGGATGCGCATGAACTCGACGAGATCACGCATGTGCTGTTCGAGGCCTGAGAGCACGCGGCGGTTCCTGGACGGGGGCGGTCGGAAAGGGTGCGCGAGGCTTATGGCGGGGGGACAGGAGGCTTGGCAAGCATGACGGTTTCTCGCCTCAGCGCACATTCCGAGGAGTGCCCCCCGCGGATCGAGGGTTCGCGTGCCGCGCTTTTGCAGAGATCCGTACGATCCGGCCCGCGCCGCTTCGCTTGCGGCGCGGGCCGGGCATCGCCTATGACTCGCCGCAACGATCATAAGACGAGGCTGTCCAAGGGACGGCCCGGGGAAACGAATCCATGGCGTTGCAGGATCGCTCGCCGCCCGATGCGGCGGCCGGGCCGGCTGTCGCTCTCAGCGGCATCGACATCACCTTCCATCTGTCGCAGGGCGGGCGCTATCAGGCCGTTCGCGGGATCGATCTTGCGGTTCGTCCGGGCGAATTCGTCTCGATCGTCGGGCCGACGGGCTGCGGCAAATCCACCTTGCTCAACGCCGCCGCCGGCCTGATCGCGCCGTCTGCCGGCACGGTTTCGATCTTCGGCAAGCCGCTCGCGGGGCTCAACCGCCGCGCCGGCTATCTCTTCCAGCAGGACGCGCTGATGCCGTGGAAGACGGCGCTGGACAACGTCAAGGTTGCGCTGGAACCGATGGGCGTGCCGGAGCGGGAGGCCGACGAGCGCGCCCGCCAATGGCTGGCGCGAGTCGGGCTGAAGGCCTTCGTCGATCGCTATCCCCATATGCTCTCGGGAGGCCAGCGCAAGCGCGTCAGCCTGGCGCAGATGCTGATCCGGAACCCCGAAATCATCCTGATGGACGAGCCCTTCGGGCCGCTCGACGCGCAGACGCGCCAGATCATGGGCAATCTGCTACTCGATCTGTGGTCGCGGGACCGCAAGGCGCTGATGTTCGTCACCCATGATCTGGAGGAGGCGATCGCGCTCTCCGACCGCGTGGTGGTCATGTCGGCGGGGCCGGCCGCGGGCATCGTCGCCGATTACGCGGTGACGCTGCCGCGCCCGCGCGACATCGCCGATATCCGGCTCGAAAAGGCCTTCCACGAGATCCATCGCGACATCTGGTCCTCCCTGCGCGTCGAGGTGCAGAAGGCCTATGCGATGGGCGAGGGGAAAGAGCTGGTCGGGGGAAAGACGCCGTGAACCGCCTCAAGCTTCTCGGCCTGCAACTCCTCGTGATGCTCGCCTTTCTCGCCATCTGGCATGTCGTCACGACCACGAGCCTGTTCGGCGACGTCAAGACCATGCAGTTCTTCTTCTCGACGCCGGCGGCGGTGATCGGCCGAACCTTCAAGCAGCTCGCGGGCGCCGAGATCTACTATCATCTCGGCATCACGCTGACCGAGACGGTGCTGGCCTTCGGCATCGGCTCGGCGGCCGGCATCCTGTTCGGCTTCGCCTTTGCGCGCAACGCGCTGCTCTCGGCGGTGTTCGACCCCTATATCAAGGCCGCCAACGCCCTGCCGCGCGTGGTGCTGGCGCCGATCTTCGCGTTGTGGTTCGGGCTCGGCATCTGGTCGAAGGTGGCGCTCGGCTTCACGCTCGTCTTCTTCATCGTGTTCTTCAACGTGTATCAGGGCGTGCGCGAGGTCTCGCCGACCATTCTCGCCAATGCCCGGATGCTGGGCATGAACGAGCGCCAGCTCTTCAAGCATGTCTACTGGCCCTCGGCGCTGACCTGGATGTTCTCCTCCTTGCACACCTCGGTCGGTTTCGCGCTGGTGGGCGCCGTGGTGGGCGAATATCTCGGCTCCTCGGCGGGGCTAGGCTACAAGATCCACGAGGCTGAAAGCGTCTTCGACGTCACCGGCGTGTTCTCCGGCATGCTGATCCTGACGATCTTCGTCATCCTGATCGACGCGCTGGTGACGCTGGTGGAGCGGCGGCTCCTGGTCTGGCGCCCCACGCAGAGCGCGACGACCACGACGTAGGCCGCCAAGGTCCAGCCCTCATCACGGAGAGGCAGGAGCGCTCCTTGCCGATCCGGATCGATCGCGCCTATCCTCGAAAGCAAGCGCTCCCAGAGGCGCAAATCTCACAAACCGATCGGAGGAACACCCATGACGCTCACCCGCCGCGACGCGCTGGCCGCGCTCGCCGTTTCCGGCCTTGCCGTGCCCGCAGCGCTGCCGGCCTTCGCCCAGACCGCCGAGAAGCCCAATCTCACCCTCGGCGTCGGCGGCAAGGCGCTGCTCTATTACCTGCCGCTGACGATCGCGGAGAAGAAGGGTTACTTCAAGGAGCAGGGCCTCAATGTCGAGATCAACGATTTCGGCGGTGGCGCCAAATCGTTGCAGGCTCTGGTGGGAGGCTCGGTGGATGTCGTGACCGGCGCCTATGAGCACACCATCCGCATGCAGGCCAAGGGGCAGGACATCCGGGCGGTGATCGAGCTCGGCCGTTTCCCGGCGATCACCATCGCCGTGCGCAAGGACCTCGCCGACAAGGTCAAGAGCGCGGCCGACTTCAAGGGGCTGAAAATCGGCGTCACGGCGCCCGGCTCCTCCACAGCGCTCACCGCGCAATACGCGATGGTCAAGGCCGGGCTGAAGGCCACCGATGCCGCGATCATCGGCATCGGCGCAGGCGCGAGCGCCGTCGCCGCGATCAAGCAGAAGCAGGTGGACGTGATCTCGCATCTCGACCCCGTCACCTCGAAGCTGGAGGCGGACGGCGACATCGTCGCGCTGATCGACACCCGCACCGAGGCGGGCACCCGCGCCCTGTTCGGCGGCTCGAACCCGGCGGCGGTGCTCTACCTGAAGAACGACTTCGCCGAGAAGAACCCGGTGACCACGCAGAAGCTGGTCAACGCCTTCATGAAGTCGCTGAAATGGCTCGAGACGGCCAAGCCCGAGGAGGTCGCGGATCTCGTGCCCGAGGAATATCTGCTCGGCGACCGGCCGCTCTATCTGCGCGCTTTCAAGAACTCGCAGGAGGCCTATTCGCGCACCGGGATCGCGACGCCCGACGGCATGAAGAGCATGTATGATTCGCTGAAGCTGCTCGATCCGGAGCTGACGAACTCGACGGTCGATCTGAGCAAGACCTTCATCGAGAGCTTCGCCAAGAAGGCGCAATCGGGCGCCTGAGCGGGAACCCAAGGCTCTCGCCTCCCTCCCGGCAGCGTGGGTGCGAGGCTTCCTGGGCAAGGCCTCCCGGCCTGCTGGTCATGGCGAGTGGCTTCCCACCCGCCGCGAAGCGTTGCAGAAAGCAGGAGGCGGTGCGCGTTCCGATCGCGCCGGCCGCCCCTGATGGAAAGCTCGCTATGACCACCGCCGTCGTCGCCCCTTCCGAAGCGCTGCCCCTGCCGGCCGACAACCCGTTCAGCCGGCGCTGGGAGACCCCGTTCGGTCTGCCGCCTTTCGCCGAAATCCGGCCCGAGCATCTGCGCGTGGCCTTCGATGCCGCGCTGGCGCGGCATAAGGAGGAGATCGCGGCGATCATCGCCGATCCGGCCGAGCCCGACTTCGCCAACACGATCGAGGCGCTGGAGCGGGCGGGGCGGGCCGTCTCCCGCGTCGGCGGTGTGTTCTACAATCTGGCCGGTGCCGACACCACCGAGGCGCTGCAGGCGATCGAGCGCGAATTGTCGCCGATCACCTCCCGCCACTGGTCGGCGATCATGATGGATGAGGGGCTGTTCGCGCGGGTCGACGCCGTCTTCGCCCGGCGCGAGGAACTCGGCCTCGATGCCGAGCAGGCGCGGCTGTTGGAGCGCAGCCATAAGGGCTTCGTCCGCTCCGGCGCCAAGCTCGGCGTCGCCGACAAGCAGCGGCTCGCCGCCATCAATGAGCGGCTTGCGGGGCTGGGTACGCAGTTCAGCCAGAACGTGCTGAAGGACGAATCCTCCTATGCGCTCTTCATCGAAGACGAGGCCGGGCTCGCCGGCCTGCCGGAATTCGTGAAGGCGGCGATGGCGCGCGCGGCGGCCGATCGGGGCAAGCCCGGCCAGCATGCGGTGACGCTGTCGCGCTCGGTGATCGAGCCCTTCCTGACCTTCTCGACCCGCCGGGACCTGCGCGAGGAGGCCTTCACCGCCTGGAGCAAGCGCGGCGAGAACGGCAATGAGAGCGACAACCGCGCCATCGTCGCCGAAATGGTGAAGCTTCGCGCCGAAAAGGCGCAGCTTCTGGGCTATGCCACCTTCGCGCATTTCAAGCTCGACGACGCCATGGCCAAAACGCCGGAGCATGTGCGTGGGCTGCTGGAGTTGGTCTGGACGCCGGCCAAGGCCCGGGCGGCGCGGGAGGCCGCCGATCTGGCCGCGCTCGCCCAGTCGGAAGGGGAGAACGGGCCGATCCGCCCCTGTGACTGGCGCCACTATGCCGAGAAGGTGCGGCAGAGGACCTATGCGCTCGACGAGGCCGTGCTGAAACCCTATTTCCAGCTCGACCGTGTGCGGGATGCCGCTTTCGACGTCGCAGGCAAGCTCTTCGGGCTTTCCTTCGCCGAGCGGCCGGAGCTGAAGGGCTACCACCCGGATGTGCGGATCTTCGAGGTGACGGAGGCTGCGAGCGGACGGCATATCGGCCTGTTCGTCGGCGACTATTTCGCTCGCGCCTCGAAGCGTTCCGGCGCCTGGATGAGCGCCTTCCGCGGGCAGCGGAACTTCGACGGTGAAACCCGTCCGATCATCGTCAATGTCTGCAATTTCGCCAAGCCCGCCGAGGGC
>NZ_JBMDWH010000164.1:0-20967 GCF_048595345.1 Allobosea sp. | reverse complement strand
GCTGGCGAAGCGGTCGAGCCGGTAGGCGGCGGCGACGGGGTGTGGCTCGCCGGTCGCGATCAGATGCGCGAAGCAGAAGCCGGAGGCCGGCGTCGCCTTGAAGCCGCCATAGCACCAGCCGGCATTGAGATAGAGGCCCTCAACGGGTGCCATGTCGATGATCGGCGAGCCGTCCATCGACATGTCCATGATGCCGCCCCAGTGGCGCAGCATCCGCACCCGGCCGAGCCCGGGCCAAAGCCCCATCGCCGATTCCATCACATCCTCGATCACCGGCAGGTTCCCGCGCTGGGCGTAGGAGTTGTAGCCGTCGATATCGCCACCGAAGACGAGCCCGCCCTTGTCGGACTGGCTGACGTAGAAATGCCCGGCGCCGAAGGTGACGACGCCGTCGATCAGGGGTTTGAGCCCTTCCGAGACGAAGGCCTGCAGCACATGGCTTTCGATCGGCAGGCGCATCCCCGCCATCGCCGCGACGCGCGAGGAATTGCCGGCCACCGCCATGGCGATCTTCTTCGCCCGGATCGGCCCGCGCGAGGTCTCGACGCCGACCGCCCGGCCGCCCGCCATGGTAAAACCGGTGACCTCGCAATTCTGGATGAGGTCGACGCCGCGGCTGTCCGCCGCGCGGGCATAGCCCCAGGCGACGGCGTCATGGCGCGCCGTGCCGCCGCGCTTCTGCAGGAGCCCGCCCTGGATCGGGAAGCGGGCATTGTCATAGTCGAAGAAGGGCACCATCGCCCTCACCTGCTCGCGGTCGAGCAATTCGGCATCGACCCCGGCCAGCCGCATCGCATTGCCGCGCCGGGCGTAGGCATCCCGTTGCGCGTCGGAATGATAGAGGTTCAGCACGCCGCGCTGGCTGACCATGGCGTTGTAGTTCAGATCCTGCTCCAGCCCCTCCCAGAGCTGCATCGAAAGCTCGTAGAACGGGGTATTGCCGGGCAGCAGATAATTGGAGCGGATGATCGTGGTGTTGCGGCCGACATTGCCGGAGCCGAGATAGCCCTTCTCCAGTACCGCGACATTGGTGATGCCATGGCGGCTGGCGAGGTAATGCGCCGTCGCCAGACCATGGCCGCCGCCGCCGATGATGACGACGTCGTACTCCGCCTTCGGCGCCGGATCGCGCCAGACCGGCGTCCAGCCCTGATGGCCGCGCAGGGCCTGGCCGAGCAGTGAAAGGGCGGAATAGCGCATGAACGGATCCGGCTGATCTTGTCAGCCGCAGATTGACCGACTTAAGCTGACGCATATGCCCCCCAGCGACACCAATATTGCTCTAAGCGACAACCCTGTGCCGGCTCATATCGGCTTCCTGCTGATCCCGGATTTCGCGCTTCTGCCCTATGCCTCGGCGATCGAGCCCTTGCGCGCGGCCAACCGCCTCTCGGGTCGCGATCTCTATCGCTGGAGCCATATTTCGATCGATGGCGAGCCTGCGCAGGCCTCGAACGGCGTCGCCATCGCAGCCGATGCGGGGCTCGATGACGGCTTGAAGCTGGACTCTGTCCTCGTCTGCGCCGGCGGCAACCCCGCCCTCTTCATGCACCAACCGACCTTCGCCTGGCTGCGCCAGCAGGCGCGGCGCGGCGTCAGGGTCGGCGGCGTCTCAGGCGGCCCCTATCTGCTGGCTCGCGCCAACCTCCTCAAGGGCTACCGCTTCACGCTGCACTGGGAGCATGCACCGGCCTTCCTGGAAGAGTATCCGGATCTGGATCTGCGCCGCTCGCTCTACGAGATCGACCGGGAGCGGCTGACCTGCAGCGGCGGCACCGCCCCGCTGGACATGATGCATGCGCTGATCGCGCGCGACCATGGCAGCGAGCTGGCGCTGGCCGTCAGCGAATGGTTCCTCCAGACGCATGTGAGGGAGGGCGCCGGCCCGCAGCGCATGCCGCTGCGCGAGCGGCTCGGCATCGCCCATGCGCCGCTGCTGCGCGTCATTGGCCGGATGGAGCAGACGATCGAGAGCCCCGAGCCGCGCGAGGCGCTGGCAAGGCTCGCCAATGTCTCGCTGCGCCAGCTCGAGCGGCTGTTCCGCCAGCATCTCGGCCGCTCGCTCGGCGAGCATTATCTCAGGCTGCGGCTGGATCGCGCCCGCGACCTCCTGCGCCAGACCAGCCTCTCCGTGCTGGAGATCGCCCTGGCCTGCGGCTTCGCCAATGCCAGCCACTTCTCCCGCAGCTATCGCGAGCGCTTCGGCCACGCGCCGCGCGAGGAGCGGCGGCGCGGCTGAACCGCCTTATCCCGCGTAGTCTCGCAGCTTGTCGAAGAGCGGCCGGGGAATGGCGATGCCGTCCGTTGCCGTGCGCTGGCGTGCGCCTGCCCGCCGGTCCCCCGGCAGGCGCGCCCCGTCCTGCTCCAGAATGGCCCCGAAGAGCCGCTCCAGCCGCTCGGCCGCTTCCGGCCCCGCCAGCGCGCCGCCATCGATGGCGATGAAGAACTGGCCCGTGCGCGGCGAGCCGCCCTTGTTGTCGGCAAAGGAGGAAGCGTCGATGGAGAGATTGGCGCCCGTCAGCCAGGCGGCGAACAGCTCGACGATCAGCGCCAGCCCCGCCCCCTTGTAGCCGCCGGACGGCACCATGCTCCCCGCGAGCGCTGCAGCGGGATCGGTGGTCGGGTTGCCGTCCTTGTCGAGCGCCCAGCCGAGCGGGATCGGCTCGCCGCGCTGCTGGTGGACGACGATCTCGCTCTTGGCGACGACGCTGGAGGACTGGTCCAGCACGAGCGGATCATGTCCGGCTCGCGGCACCGCGAGCGCGATCGGATTGGTGCCGAAGACCGGCCTCTTGCCACCCATCGGCGCGATCGAGGCCGGGGCATTGACGAAGCCGAGCGCCATCAACCCCTCTTGGGCGATTCGCTCGACATGATAGCCGACGACGCCGCAATTATAGGAATTGGTCACGGCGAGCGCCGCAATGCCCTGCGAACGCGCCGCCTCCACCAGAGCCGGCAGGCCGAAATCGATCGCCGGATGGGCGAAGCCGCATTTGGCATCGACCCTGACGAGGCCCGGCCGCGGGCTGTCGAGCACCGGGCGGGCCTTGCCGTCGATCTTGCCGACCTTCGCATGCTCGCAATAGGTCGGCAGCCGGGCGAGGCCGTGACTGTGGATGCCCTCGGCCTCGGCGGCGACCACCGAAGCGGTGATCGCCGGTTCGTTGCGCGGATCGACCCCGCAGGCCAGCAGCGCCTCGCGCGTCAGGCTCTCCACCTGCGCGAGACTGAGCGCGACGGCATCGGCAGCGGAATGCGCGCTCATGCGGCGATCTCCTTCTCGTCCCGGCCATAGAGACTCGTTGCGGCCTGCGGCGTCACCAGCCCCTCGGCAAGATCGCGCGCGAGGCGCTGCGGGTCGCGGGCGCCCGGGTCGCCATAGCCGCCCCCGCCGGAGGTCTCGATGGTGACGATATCGCCGCGCTTCAGCGGGACGCCGGAAACCTTGGAACGGAGAGAGGCTTTCGACCCGTCCGGATGGGTGACGGTGGTGCGGCTGAGCGAGCCCTCCGCGCCGCCCTTGATGCCATAGGGCGCATGGCGGAAGCGCTCGAAATTGGTCGAGAGCGAGCCTTCGGCCGCATCGAGCCGCCATTCGCGCACGAGGCCGAGACCGCCGCGGAACTGCCCTGCCCCGCCCGAATCCGGGATCAGCCCGTATTTGGTGAAGGTCACCGGATATTTCGCCTCGACCATCTCGATCGGCGCATTGGTGTTGTTGTGCAGACCGCAGGACAGCGCGCTGGCGCCGTCGCCGCCGGCATGACCGCCCCAGCCCCCGACCTCGATGTCGAAATAGACCTGTCGCTTGCCCTTGGGGTTGGTGGTCTGCAGGGCGTAGACATAGGAGATCGCGTAATAGGCGGCCGGGATGCGCTGGGGCATGATGCCGGCCAGCGCGCCGAAGACGGCGGTGGCGATGCGGTGATTGACGACCATCCGACCCGCCACCGGCGCCGGGAACACCGCGTTGACGACGCTGCCCTCGGGCAAGGTGACGGTCACCGGCCGATAGCAGCCGGAATTGGCCGGGATATCGCCGCCCAGCGCCGCCAGCAGGGCGTAATACACCGCCGAGCAGGTCATCGCCGGAGTGTTGTTGACCGGGCCGCGCACCTGCGGGCTGGAGCCCGCGAAATCGAGCGCGATGGTGTCGCCGCTTTTGGTGATTTTCACCGAAAGCGTGATCGGATCGTCCGACTGGCCGTCATCATCGACGAGTTCGACGAAGGACGCCTCGCCATCCGCCAGCGCCTTCAGCGCGGCGCGCATCATCGCTTCCGACCCGTCGAGGATCGCCGCCATCGCCGCTTCCAGGGAGTCGGAGCCGTACTTGCGCGCCATGCGAGCCACCGCCCGCTCGCCGATGCCGAGCGCGGCGATCTGGGCGTTGAGGTCGCCGCGCGTCTCGTCCGGCTGGCGGACATTGTGCAGCAGCATCTCGAAGACGCCGCTGTTCAGCACGCCCTTGTCGACAAGGCGCAAGGGCGGGATGCGTATGCCCTCGTGGAAGACCTCCGTCGCTGCCGCATAATAGCTACCGGCCGCGCCGCCGCCGACATCGACATGGTGGCAGAGCGTGCCGACGATGGCGACGCGCTTGCCGTCGACGAAGACGGGGCGGAAGGTCTGGATATCCGGCAGGTGCTGCCCGCCGGAATAGGGATCGTTGGTGACGATGACGTCGCCGTCCTGCCACTGCTCCAGCGGGATGAAGCGGTCGAGGATGGTGCGCAGGCAGTCCGACATCGAATTGAGATGGACCGGGATGCGCGCCGACTGCGCGATGTTGTTGCCGTTCGCGTCGAAGACGGCGGTCGAGAAATCGAGGATCTCGCGCACCACGGTCGAGCGGCTTGTCCGCCAGATGGTGATGCTCATTTCCTCGGAGGCCGCGACGAGCGCGTTGCGGATCACTTCGAGGCGGATCGGGTCGATGCCCGGCTGACGATCGGTCATGGCGTGCCCCTCAATGGCGGCTGAGACGGTCGGCGACGAGCGCGCCGGAGGCATGGGTGAGAACCGACCAGCCGGCCGGCAGATAGATCGAGGTGTAGGGCTCCTCCACCACCGCCGGGCCGGCGACGGGCTCGGTCATGCCGATGAAGTCACGGTCGCGCACCGGCGTGGCGACGGGCCCGTGCCGGCCATGAACCGGGCGGCTGCGCTCCGCGGCTTCGGCGAGGGACGGTTCCGCGGCAGCCGCCATCGGCTTGGCGAGCCCGCCGACCGCTTTCAGCCGCAGCGCCACCATCTCCACCGGCACGGACGGTTCGTCATAGGAGAAGCGCTGGCGATGCAGGGCGTGGAAGGCCGCCGTCGCCGTCTCGACGCCCACGGCCGAGAAATCGGCGCCGGCGAGCGGCACGCGCAGATCGAAGGCCTGGCCGGCATAGCGCAGGTCCAGCGCCCATTCGAAGCGCTGCGCCGCCTCCGGAACCCCGTCCTCCGACAGCAGGGCGCGGGCATCGGCCACCAGCCGCTCGGCGGTGCGCGCGAGGCCCGGCGCCAGATCGCTCAGCAGCCCGATCTGCGTGGCGCTGAGATCATGCGCGATGTCCGACCAGAGGATGCCCCAGGCCGACAGCGTCGAGGCATGGGCCGGAAAGACCACGCGGCGAATGCCGAGTTCCTCCGCCACCTCGCAGGCATGGACGCCGCCGGCGCCACCGAACGAAAGCAGCGCGAAATCCTCCGGATCCATACCCTTCTCGAAGAGCGAGAGCCGCGTCGCGGTGGCGAGCGCCGAATTCGCGACGTCGATGACGCCCGCCGCCACCTGATCGATCGTGAGGCCGAGCCGCGTCGCGATCGGCTCCGCCGCCTTTCGCGCCGCCTCGCGGTCGAGCGGCATGGCCCCGCCCATGAAGCTCGCCCCGTCGAGCCGGCCGAGCAGGAGGTTGGCGTCTGTGACGGTGAACTGCGTGCCGCCCTTGCCGTAGCAGGCCGGGCCGGGATCGGCGCCGGCGGAATGGGGGCCGATGCGCAGGCGCCCCCCCTCGTCCACCCAGGCAATGGAGCCGCCGCCGGCCCCGATGGTGCGCATCTCGATCATCGGCAGGCGCACCGGCAGCCCGTCCACCTCGCCCTCATTGACCATCGCGACCTGCCCGTCATGGACGACCGAGACGTCGAAGGAGGTGCCGCCCATATCGACCGCGACGAGATTGGGCTCGTCCAGCGTCGCCGAGAGGCGCTTTGCGGCCGCCGCCCCCCCGCTGGGGCCCGACAGCAGCAGGCGCGCCGGTTCGCGCCCGGCCTTGGCGAGGCCTGCGACACCGCCATTGGACTGCACGAGGTAGACTTGTGCCTCCGGCAGTTCCTCCTTGAGCCGCCCGGCCAGCCGGTCGGTATAGCGCTGGACGATCGGGACCAGCATGGCGTTGAGCGCCGTGGTCGACATCCGCTCATATTCGCGGATCTCGGGCGAGATGTCGGAGGCCAGCGTCACCGCCACGCCCGGAAGCGCCTGCGCCAGAATCTCCCCGATGCGGCGCTCATGGGCCGGATTGGCATAGGCATGGAGCAGGCAGACGGCGACCGACTTCACCCCGGCCTCGGCGATCTGGGCCGCCACCCGGCGCACACCCGCCTCGTCCAGCGGCACCGTCACCTCGCCGGCCGCGTTCACCCGCTCGGTGACGCCGAAGCAGAGCCGGCGCGCCACCAGCGGATCGGGCTGGGCGAGCGTGATCGCATAGACATCGGTGCGGCCATGCCGGCCGATCTGCATCACGTCTTCGAAGCCGGCGGTGGTGATCACAGCGCCGAGCGGCAGCTTGCGTTCGAGCACGGCATTGGTCGCGATGGTCGTGCCGTGCAGGAGGTATTGCACTGCCTCCATCGGAAAGCCGAAGCGCTCGGAGGCCTGGCGGATGCCGGTGAGCAGTCCGACCGAGGGGTCCGACGGCGTGCTCGGTGTCTTGATCTGGTGGATCGCGCCGGTCTGCGCATCGAGAATCTCGATGTCGGTGAAGGTGCCGCCGATATCGACGGCGATGCGGATGTCGGGTTCCACGGGCAAGGCTCCGGTGTTCCCGCTCGCACGCGGCGAGCGGGTCGGGTAAGTTTAAAGGGCGGTATCGGTCTTCGGCTAGCGCGCCTTCGGCGCGCCGGAACGGGTGTGGACGGCGGTCATTTGACGAAGGTCTTGGCGAGGCCGGAGGACCGGTCCACGACCAGAACGACGAGAAGGGTGAGGACGACGAGCAGCACGGAGAGCGCCGCGACGAGCGGGTCCGCCTGCTGCTCGACATGGTGATACATCGCGACCGGCAGCGTCTGGATGCGCGGCCCGGTCATGAAGAGCGAGAGCACGACCTCGTCGAAGGAGACGAGGAAGCACAGCGCCGTGGTGCCGATCAGGCCCGATTTCATCATCGGCAGGGTGATGCGGCGAAACACCGTCAGCGGCGAGGCGCCGAGCGTCGCCGCCGCCTCCTCCACCGCCAGCGGCAGCGTCGCCAGCGAGGTCGCCAGGACGCGCAGGGCATAGGGCAGCGTCACCACGAGATGCGCGGCGACGAGGCCCGGAAAGGTCGCCAGCAGGCCGAAGCGGGCGAAGACGATCAGGATGGCGAGGCCGAGCACGATCGTCGGCAGCAAGAGCGGCGCGGTGAAGAGGCTCGACATCACCTCCGCCCCGCGCGGCTGCAGCCGCACCAGGCACCAGGCTGCGGGCAGCGCGATCAGCAGGCTGAGCGCGGTGACCACGCAGGCCAGCACGATGCTGGTCCAGAACGCGGCGGTCATCTTCCCGTCGGCGAAGATCGCCGGATACCATTTCAGGCTCCAGCTCGTCGGCGGGAAGGTCATGTAGGCGTCGCCGGAAAAGGAGATCGGCACGACGACGATCAGCGGCGCCAGCAAAAAGACGAACATCGCCAGCGCGAGCAGCTTCAGGGTGAGGGAGACGGGACGTTCATCCATGGCGGGCCTCCCTCACAGGATCGCGCGCAAAGCGCGGGTGTAGAGCACGAGCGCGCCGCCGAAGACGCCGAGCACGATCAGGGACAGCGTCGCGGCCAGCGGCCAGTTCAGCGTCACGATCGCCTGATCGTAGATTTCCGTCGCCAGCAGGAAGACGCGCCCGCCGCCGAGCAGCTTCGGCGTGATGAAGGAGGAAACCGCCAGCACGAAGCAGAGCAGGCAGCCGAGCGCGATGCCCGGCAGCGTCAGCGGCAGGATGATGCGGCGGAACACGGTGAAGGGCGCAGCGCCCAGCGTCGAGGCCGCCTCCTCCACGCGCGGATCGAGCCGGCCGAATCCGGCCAGCAGCGCCAGGATCATATAGGGCATCAGGATCTCTGTGAGGCCGATGACGACGCCGATCTGGTTGAACATCAGCCGCACGCGGCCGAGCCCGAGCGACGCGAGCGCGTTGTTGATCAGGCCGCTGTCGGAGAGGATCGCGATCCAGCCATAGGTCCGCACCACCGCCGAAGTCAGCAGCGGCGAGATCACCAGCACCAGCAGGATCGTCTTCCAGGTGCCGCTGGAGCGGTGGAGATAGAGCGCGATCGGATAGGAGCAGAGCAGCGTGAGAAGGGTGATGCCGAGGCTCACCGTGATGCTGCTGACCAAAAGCTCGCCATAGAAGCTGTCGGTGATCATCTTCGCCCAGGTGGCGAGGGTGTAGACCTCTCGCATCGACCCGGTCGGCTCGACCTCGTAGAACGACATGCGCGCGAGGTTCAGCACCGGCAGCAGGAAGCCTGCGGCATTGACCAGCGCGATCGGCGCCAGCAGCGCGACGGCGAGGCCGAAGCCGCTGCCTGGCTTGCCGGGCGCGGCCATGGTCGCGGCGGCGCTCATGCGGCCGCTCCATAGACGAACACGTCCTGCGGGCGCCAGGACAGGGTGACCGGTGTGCCGGGCTCCAGCACGGTCTCGCCGCCGCGCGTCGCCATCTCGACGGAGACCATCTGTCCGCCGACATCGACGTCGTACTGAAGGATGTCGCCGGAGAAGATCGCACGGGCGACGGTGCCGGCGACGCCCTCCCCGCCCGAGGCGGCGAGCGCGACGCGGTGCGGCCTGATCATCAGCTCGACGGGGCCGTTGAGCCCGATCGCCGGCACCTTCTGGCCGGCGAACTCGGCGGCGCCATCCCTGGCGGTGGCCTTCAGCCGGTTTGTGCGGCCGACGAAGCTGGCGACGAAGGCCGTCGCCGGGCGTTCATAGAGATCGACCGGCGTGCCGAGCTGCTCCAGCCGGCCCTGGTTCATCACCACCACCTTGTCGCACATGGTCAGGGCCTCGCCCTGGTCATGGGTGACGAAGATCGCGGTGATGCCGAGGCGCTGCTGGATGTCGCGGATCTCGTTGCGCATCTCGTCGCGCAGCTTGGCGTCGAGATTGGAGAGCGGCTCGTCGAGCAGCAGGATCGAGGGGCGGATCACCAGCGCGCGGGCCAGCGCCACGCGCTGCTGCTGGCCCCCCGAGAGCTGGGCAGGCCGGTGCTCCTCCTTGCCGGTGAGGTGAACCAGCGCGATCGCCTCCTTCACCCGCCGGGCGATCTCGTCCTTCGGCACATTGCGCATCTCGAGGCCGAAGGCGATGTTCTTCGCGATGCTCATATGCGGAAACAGGGCATAGCTCTGGAAGACCAGGCCCATGTCGCGGCGATGGGTCTCGACGGTGGTGAGGTCCTGCCCGCCGACGACGATCCGGCCGGATGTCGCCGGCACGAGGCCGGCGATCATCCTGAGCGAGGTCGTCTTGCCGCAGCCCGAAGGGCCGAGAAAGGCGACGAGTTCGCCCTTCGGCACGTCGAGATCGAGCCCGTCGACGGCGGTGAAGCCGGCATAGCGCTTCGTCAGCCCGCGAATGGAGAGGAAGCCCTGCTCGGCCATCGTTCTGCTCCTGCTTTCGGTCGACCGGATCAGCGGCTCAGCGGGATCACCTTGCGGCGCCACTGTTCCATGATCGGCTCGCGCACCTTGGCGAGAGCGATCCAGTCCACCGGGATGACCTTGTCCATCGATTTCACCGCCGTGCGGGCGATGGCGGCCTCGGAGATCTGCGCCTTCGCATTGGTCGGGGCGTAGAACATGCTCTCGGTGAAGGCCTTCTGGGCTTCCGGCGAGAGGGCGTAGTCGATGAACTTGGCGCCGGCATCCTTGCCCGGGCCGTTGGCGACATAGTTGATCGTGTTGATCTGGAAGACGCTGCCCTCCTTCGGCAGCACGGCCTTGAGCTTTCCACCGGAGGCGTCGGCATTGACCTGGGCGCGGGCGTTCCAGCCGGCGCCGATCACGGCCTGGCCGGAGATGATGACGGGGTAGACTTCCGGCTTCGGCTCCCAGGTCTGGACGTTGGGTGCGATCTCGCCCATCCCGGCGATGCCGGCATCGACGTTCTTGAGGTAGTCGGTGCCGCCGCGCGCCTTGTCGAGGATCAGGACCAGCGACAGGCCCTGGATGTCGGGCATGCCGGGGATCGCGACCTTGCCCTTGAACTCGGGCTTGGCCATGTCGAGCCAGCTGGTCGGCGCGGTCGGCACCTGCTCGCCATTGTAGAGCATCACGAGGTTGTCGAAGGTGACCGCGACGCCGTCCGCATCCGCGATGCGGGCGTTCGGATAGAGATCGGCAACGTTCTTCGAGACCTTCTCGTCGATCTTTGTCAGCAGCTTCTCGTCGGTCGCGGCCTTGGAGACCGAGACGTCCATGATCACGACGTCGACCTGCGGCGCCGCCTTCTGGGCGCGGAGCGTGCCGAGCATCTGGGCCGAGTTCGGCATCGGGAAATATTCGATCTTGATGCCCGGATTGGCCTTCATGAACGGTTCGACGACCGCCTTGGTGTAGCGTTCCTGGAACAGGCCCGAATAGGCCATGACCGTCACGGTCTGCTGCTGGGCGAGGGCCTGCGTCGAGACGCCGGCCAGAAGCAGGGCGGACAGGGTAAGTGTAGTCGAAAGCTTCATGCGTTGATCCCCTCTGTTATGGTTGTGCGGGCCCGTTCCGGCACCCGCCATGGTCGAAGCATGTGAGATGGCGGGCCGCGTTCAGGCCTTGGCCAGCTTGTCCTCCACGAATTTTGTGGCGCCGGAGATGTCCGGCAGCTTTTCGCCCTTGCGCAGGCGTTCCAGCAGCACGAGCTCGTTCTGCTGCATCTCGATCGCGCGGCGGGCGTAGGCCTCTGCCGTGGCGGCCTTCAACACGACGACGCCGCTCTCGTCGCAGAGCACGGCGTCGCCGGGCTCGATCGTCTGCCCGCCGACGCTGACCGGCACGTTGATCGCGCCCTCGGTGCCGAGGATCTTGGTGGTGATCGGCGAAGGGCCGCGGCACCACATCGGCATGTCGGTCCTGACGATCTCGGAGAAGTCGGTGGCCGGCCCGTCGATGACGCCGGCAGCGACGCCGGCATTCTTCATCGCATGGGTGACGACGCCGCCCCAGCAGGCATGCTTGTCGTCGCCGCAGCGGTCGATCACCACCACGTCGCCCGGCCGGACCATTTTGGTCAGGTAGTGCAACGCGGTGGAATCAGCATGCGGGATGCGGATCGTCACAGCAGTGCCGGCGACGCGCTTGGTCGGCAGAACGGCGCGGATCTCGCGATCGACGAAGCCGGAATGGAGAACATGGCCAATCGTGGCCACCTCGCACTGCTCGAGCAGGGAGACGAGGTCGCCGGAGATCTGGGCCGGCATCGGGTTGACGATGAACATGAGGGTTTCTTCCGATCAGGCGATGACGTGATGATTGGCGACCGGCACCGCCGCGCGGACCTTGGCGGTATAATCGAAGTCGAGCCTGCCGCTGGTGGTGCCGATGCCGTCCGAGGCCTGGGCGGTGACATGGCCCCAGGGGTTGATCACCATGGAGTGGCCGTAGCAGGCGTTCTTGCCCTGGGCGTGGGTGCCGGTCTGGCCGGTGGCGAGGAACCAGGTCTGCGTCTCGCAGGCGCGGGCCCGGGCGAGCAGCTCCCAATGATCCTTGCCGGTCATCAGCGTGAAGGCCGCGGGCAGGACGATGACGTCGGCCCCGGCGTCGCGCAGCTTGCGGAAGAGCTCCGGGAAGCGGATGTCGTAGCAGATGGCGCAGCCGACGGTCCTGTCGCCGACCTGATAGGTCACGACATCCTTGCCGCGCGAGACCATGTTGGATTCGCGATAGCTGACGCCGCCGGGCGCATCGACGTCGAACAGGTGGATCTTGCGGTAGCGGGCGAGCTCCTTGCCGTCCGGCCCGAAGACGACGGTGGTGTTGAAATAATCGTCGCCGTCGCGCTCGCAGACGCTGCCGGCATGGATGGTGACGCCATGCTTCTCGGCGAGGCCCGACATCAGGCGATAGCTCTCGCCATTGGGGAAGGTCTCGGCGCTCTCGCGCATCGCGGCCGGGCTGCCGTCCAGGAACGCATAATACTCCGGCAGAACGATGAGATCCGGCTGGTCTTCCGCGACGACCTTCTCGACCATGGCGCGCGCCGTCTTCAAATTCGCGGCCTTGTCGTCCTGCGAATTGATCTGGATGAGCGAAACCTTCACCGATCGTCTCCCTGCTCCGGCCCGCGCTTCGGATGATCGTGCTGCGGGTGCGTCGATCCTCAGCAGAACAAACCCCGACAGAGCCGGCAAACGCGAAATTCTTGTCCGGCTCGACAAGAATTGCTTATGACGAGGAATTGGTCAGACGCTGCTCGCTCGCAAGGCAAACGAGCGCAGACAAGCCACTGATGCTATGCGGTTTTTAGCGATATCGCCTTGGCCCAGAGCTGCGCTGCCGCCTCAGCGGGCAATCGTCGCTGCGGCGATCTCGGCGGCCATATCGGCGATCAGCGCCGGCAGCGTGTTGCCGGGGTCGTCATTGTAGACGGCGTGGAAATGCAGGGCAGGCAGCTGGGCATCGACATCGAGCACCCGCATCTCGCCATTATCGAGAAATTCCTGGACCACGACCTGGGGCAGGACCGCCACGCCGACCCCGTCGCGTACGAGGCGGGTGATCGTCGCCAGCGAGTTGGAATTGAACACCCGCACAGTGTCCGGATCGAGCCCCGCCACCTCGATGGCGCGCAACACGGAGTGATGGGGTTGGGAGCCCTTGGAATAGGCGAAGATCGGATAATCGGAGAGGTCTGCGATGGCGAGCCTCCCCTGCGGCAAGGCGAGCCGCGACGAACCGATCCACAGGCAATCGAAGACGCACAGCTCGATATTGCGGATATGCGGCGCCACGACCGGCCCCATGATGAGGCCGAGATCGATCTGCCCCTCCTGGATCTGCCGGGCTAGGTTCAGGCTGGTATCGACATTAAGGTCGATCGCGACATTCGGATAGCTCTGCTTCACCCTCTCGATCAGGCGCGGAAGCCAGGCATAGACGATCGAATCGATCGCGCCGATCATCACCGTGCCGCGCATCTGGCCGGCATCGGCGATGGAGCGCTCCAGCTCGGCGACCTGCCGCATGATCGCCTCGGCCTGCGGCAGGGCGCGCTGGCCATGCGCCGTCAGGCTCACGGTGCGCAGATCGCGCTCGAACAGACGCACACCCAGCTCGCGTTCCAGCGTCGCGATGCGGTTGGAGACGGCGGCCTGCGTGGTGCAGAGCTTCTCGGCCGCGAGCGAGAAATTGCGCAGCCGGGCGACCCAGACGAAGGTCTCGAGAAATTTCAGGTTCAAGCGGAAACGGCCTCAGACGCGGTCAGGCGACCAAATCGCGCGCAGGCTAGACCATCGGCCACCGAAGTGGAAACCGCTGCGCCCGTCCGTGGCCTTCCCGCGCCGCCCTCGGATCCCCCTCAGGCGGGCTCGGCGGTCGCGACCCTGCTCAGCCGCACGGGCAGCGACTTGTAGGAGGGCGTGCCGCTCTTGCGGTCGTGATAGGCCAGTGGAAACAGCAGGTTCGCCTCCGGGAAATAGGCCGCGATCGAACCCTTTGCGATGTCATGGGCGATGGCGGTGAGTTCGAGGCGGCGATGCTCCTCTCCCGGCAGCGCCGTCGCGATCTCGACCCGATCGCCATGGGCCCACTGCCGCGCGGCGAGATCCTCCGCGTTCATGAACAGAACGTCCCGCCGCCCGAACACACCGCGATAGCGGTCGTCGAGCCCATAGATCGTGGTGTTGTACTGGTCGTGACTGCGCAGGGTCGTCAGCCTCAGCACATCCGCGCCTGCGATGGACGGATCCTCCGACAGCCCCTCGAAGGGCAGGAACTCGGCCTTGCCGGATTTCGTCTTCCAGACGCGCTCGGTCGGCGCCAGCGGCAGGCGAAAGCCGCCCGGCTGGCGAATGCGGGCATTGTAGTCGCGGAAGTCAGGATAGACCGCCTCGATCTTGTCGCGGATCAGGTCGTAATCGGCGACGAGCCCGTGCCAATCGACCTTGCTGGCCGGCAGCGTCGCGCTGGCGATTCCGGCGATGACAGCCGGCTCCGAGCGCAACTCCTCCGAGGCCGGCTGCAGGCGCCCGCGCGAGGCATGCACCATCGACATCGAATCCTCGACCGTCACCGCCTGCGGCCCGCTCGCCTGCACGTCGCGCTCGGTGCGCCCGAGCACGGGCAGGATGATCGAATCCCTGCCGATGAGAAGCTGGGAGCGGTTGAGCTTGGTGGTGAGATGGACAGCGAGGTCCAGCTTGCGCATGGCGGCGAAGCACAGATCGCTGTCGGAGAGCGCCACGGCCAGATTGCCGCCCAGCGAGATCAGCACCTTGGCCTTGCCGGCGGCCATCGCCTCCATCGCGGCGATGGAGTCATGGCCATGACGCGGCGGAGGCCGGAACCCGAACACCGCCTCGACGCGATCGAACATCGCATCGTTCGGCTTTTCGGTGATGCCGACCGTGCGGTTGCCCTGCACGTTGGAATGGCCGCGCAGCGGGCAGATGCCCGCACCGGGCTTTCCGAAATTGCCGCGCAGCAGCAGCAGCGCCGCGATCTGTTGGACGTTCTGCGTGCCCTTGCCATGCTGGGTGATACCCATGCCATAGGTCACGATCGCCGCCTTGGAGCGGGCATAGGCGGCCGCGACGCTCCCCAGAGCCTCGCGTGAGAGGCCACAGGCCGCCTCGATGGCGGGCCAGGGCGTGGCCCGCAGATCGCCGGCGAAAGCCTCGAAGCCATGGGTATGCGCGGCGATGAAATCGCGGTCCAGCACCGCTTCGCCAGTGTCCTCGCGCTCGATCAGCGCCTTCATGATGCCCTTCAGCGCCGCCGCATCGCCGCCGACCCTGACCTGATGATAGGTCGAGGCGATCGGCGTGGAACCCATGCTCAGCATCTCGACCGGGTTCTGCGGATCGGCGAAGCGCTCCAGCGCCCGCTCCTTCAGCGGGTTGAACACGATGATCGGCACACCGCGCCTCGCGCATTCGTGCAGGGTGCCCATCATGCGCGGATGATTGGTGCCCGGGTTGTGCCCCATCGAGATGATGAGGTCGCAGGCGTCGAAATCCTCCAGCGAGACGGTGCCCTTGCCGATGCCGATCACCTCCGGCAGGCCGACGCTGGTCGCCTCGTGGCACATGTTCGAGCAGTCGGGGAAATTGTTGGTGCCGTATTCCCGCGCGAAGATGTTGAAAAGGAAGGCGGCCTCGTTGGAGGCGCGGCCCGAGGTGTAGAACTCCGCCATATCGGGATCCGGCAGAGCGCGCAGCGCCTCGCCGATCTTCGCAAAAGCCTCGTCCCAGCCGATCGGGCGGTAATGGTCGCTCTCGCGGTCATAGATCATGGGATGGGTGACGCGGCCGTGGTTCTCGAGCTGATGATCGGTCTGGCTCAGCAGCTCGGTCACGCTGTGCGCGGCGAAGAACGCGGGCGTCACGCGCTTGCTGGTCGCCTCCCAGGTCACCGCCTTGGCGCCGTTTTCGCAAAACTCGAAGGTCGAGGAGTGCTTCTTGTCCGGCCAGGCGCAGCCGGGGCAGTCGAAGCCATCGGGCTTGTTCGTCTTCAGCAGAAGGGCCGAGCCTTCGGCGACCCGCATCTGTTCCGCCAGCGCCTTGGCCGTCGCGCGCAGCGCACCCCAACCGCCGGCCGGCGCGTCATAGGGTTCGATGCCGGGGACGTCGCGCTCAGCCATGGGTCTTCTCCAGTTCCCGGCCGCATGGACGCGAAACGGGCCATGCTGAAAACCCTCGCCGAACAAAAACGTTCATTTCGCGACGATCGGCGGCTCCCTCACAGCAGGTCGGCGCCGAAATTCCGGGCTGGATCCATCTCGGCGACGAGGCGCCCGGTGGGCTCGGCCGCCCAACCACCCGTCCGCGCCAGCCATTTGCCGTTGCCGGGGGCGCCCTTCAGCGCGCCTCCCGCGACCACCTCCTGCCCGCGCACCAGCACCGTTTCCGGCCAGCCCGTGACGGAGCGCCCGGCGAAGGGCGTGAAGCCCGTCTGGTCATGCATCATCGCATCCGTCAGCGTGACCTCGCGCGCCGGGTCCCAGATCGCGATATCGGCGTCGTAGCCCGGCAGCAACGCGCCCTTGCCGGGCAGGTTGTAGATCTGCGCCGGCGCCGTCGCGGTCAACGCGACGAAAGCCTCCAGCCCGCGACCAGCGAATTCGGGCCGTCCCTTCGACACCATGGCGTCGAAGAGCAGCGGCAGCCGCGTCTCCAGCCCCGGCAGCCCGTTGGCGATCTGCTTGAAAGTCGGGTTCGGCCCGGCCGAGAGCTTGCCGGTCTCGTCGAAGCGATAGGGCGCATGGTCGGAGGAGACGGTCTGGAGGTCTCCCAGCGCCAGCCCCTGCCAGAGCGCCTCCTGATCGTCGCTGTCGCGCGGGGGCGGCGAGCACATCCATTTCGCGCCCTCCAGCCCCGGCTTGTCGAGATCCTCTTTCGTCATGAAGAGGTATTGGGGGCAGGTCTCGGCGAAGATCTTGAGCCCTCGCCCGCGCGCCTCGCGCACGGCCTTCACCCCCTCGCGGGTCGAGACGTGGAAGATCATCACCGGCTGGTCGAGCAGTTCGGAGGCCGCGATCAGCCGGTTGAACGCCTCGGCCTCCGAGACGCGCGGATGGCTCACGCCGTGATATTTCGGCGCGACATAACCCTTCTCGACGAGCCGGCGAGCCATCCAGGCGATCATCCCGTGGTTCTCGGCATGGACACAGACCAAAGCCCCGTTCTCCCGCGCGGTCAGCAGGAGGTCGAGCAGCGGCTCGTCGTCGACCTTGATCAGGTCATAGGTCATGAAGACCTTGATCGAGGCGTGGCCCTCGGCGATCAGCGCCGGCAGATCGGTCTGGATCGTCTTGGCATCGGGATTGGCGACGATGAGATGGAAGGCATAGTCGATCATCGCGCCGCGCCGGGCGAGCGCCGCGTAATCATCGACGACCTTGCGCAGATCGAGTCCGCGATGCTGGGCGGCGAAGGAGATCAGCGTCGTCGTGCCGCCGAAGGCCGCCGAGGCCGTCGCGCTTTCGAAGCTGTCCGCGTTGAGCAGCCCGCCGGCCGAGACCTGCTCGACATGGGCATGGGTATCGACCCCGCCCGGCAGCACCAGCTTGCCGGTGGCGTCGATCTCGCGCGCGGCCGGCCCGAGGCCCAGACCGAGCGCGGCGATCTTGCCGTCCTTCACCGCCAGATCGGCCCTGAAGCTGCCGGTCGCGCTGCCGATGGTGCCGCCGCGGATGATGAGGTCGTAAGGGGTGGTCATCTTGATCCGTCCTTATCAGCCGGTGACCAGCAGGGTGCCGAGCGCCATCGCCACGGCGGCTTGGGTCGGGTCGATCACGGGTACGCCCAGCGCCTGTTCGAGCGGCGCGCGGTGGCGGGCCATGCCGGCGCAGCCCATCACGATCACCCCTGCCCCGTCCAGATCGCGCAGTTCCCGCCCCTTCTCGATCATGCGCGCGAGCGTGCCCTCGCCGGAGGCGCTTTCGGCCACCGACATCTCCAGCGCCCGCTCGCCGGCGAGCCGGTCCATCAGCCCCATCTGTCGCAGATAGCGGATATGGCGCGGGATGGAGCGCGACTTGATGGCGATGACGCCGAAGCGATCCGCCCGCGCCAGCGCCGTCAGCACGCCGCATTCGGCGATGCCGAAGACGGGCTTCGTGGTTCCCTCGCGGCAGACATGCAGGCCGGGGTCGGAATAGCAGGCGATGACGAAGGCATCCGCCTCGGCCGCCTCGACGCGCCGTCGCAGCGGCAGCGCGACCGCCTCGACATGCTCCTGCGTCTCGACTCCGAAGGGGCCTTCGGCCAGCGTCTCGCAGTCGATCTGCGGCCCACCGGGCCGCGCGAAAACCGCCAGCGCCTGCCGCAGCCCCTCCGTCACGGTCTCGTTCGAGTTGGGATTGATCACGAGGATGCGGCTCATGGGCGTTTCTCAGGGCGGCGCCCCTGATTCCGGGGCATCTCGTTCAGCGATGGCGGCTCACGCCTCGGGCGGCGGCACCGCGCCGGTGCGGCTGGTGATCAGGCCGTAATGCTCGATGCGGCGGTGACGGGCGAAGTCGAAGATGGTCGATTTGCCGAAGGCCGTCTCGTCGAGATCGCAGGCATGCACCAGCAATTCGTCGCCCTCGGTCTTCGCCTCGGCGACGATCTCGCCATTGGGATCGACGATGAGCGAGCCGCCGATCATGTGATGCCCGTCCTCGTCCCCGGCCTTAGCCACCGCGACCACCCAGGTCGCGTTCTGATAGGCGCCGGCCTGGACGCTGAGGCGGTTATGGAACAGGCGCTTCTCCGGCCCCTCCGCGCCGCGCTGCGAGTTCACGGATGGCGTATTATAGCCGATCAGCACCATCTCGACGCCCTGAAGGCCCATCACGCGATAGGTCTCGGGCCAGCGGCGGTCGTTGCAGATCGCCATGCCGAGCACGCCGCCCAGCGTCCGCCAGACCGGGAAGCCGAGATCGCCGGGCTCGAAATAGCGCTTCTCCAGATGCTGATGGGTGCGCTCGGGGTCGTATTCGACATGGCCGGGCAGATGCACCTTGCGGTATTTGCCGACGATCGCGCCGGTCTTGTCGGTCAGGATGCTGGTGTTGAAATGATGCCCGTCCGGCGTCTTCTCAGCATAGCCGAAGGAAATGGCGATTCCGTGCTCGCGCGCCCGGTCGAACAGCGCCTGCGTCGCCGGCCCGGGCATCTCCTCGTCGAACCAGCCATCCGCCTCGGCCCGATCCTCGTGATACCAGCGCGGGAAGAAGGTGGTGAGGGCCAGCTCGGGGAAGACGACGAGATCGGCACCCTTCTCCTTCGCCTCGTCGAGCAGAGCGATCATGCGGGCGATGACGGCTTCGCGGCTGTCGGCCTTCTGGATCGGGCCCATCTGGGCGGCGGCAACGGTGAGCATGCGCATGGCGCGTCCTTTTCGGTGAATCGCCGCTTAGCGGGCGGCGGCGTGTTCGAGGCGGCTGACGAGCCTGACCGCGGGCCAGAGCAGCGCGAAATAGATCAGCGCGGCCAGCACGATGGGCGAGGCGTTGAAGGTGAGCGAGCGGGCCATGTCGGCCGAGTAGAGCATCTCCTGCAGCGAAACGACGCTGGCGAGCGAGGTGAGCTTCACCACCTCCACCGTGTTGGAAACGAGGTCGGGCAGCACGTTGCGCAGGCCCTGCGGCAGGATCACCCAGGTGAAGGCCTGGTCGGCCCGCAGCCCGGTCGAGCGCGCCGCCTCCCACTGCCCGTGAGGGACGTTCTCGATGCCGGCCCGGATGATCTCGCCGTAATAGGCGGCGTTGTTGAGGAAGAAGGCGATGACGACCGCGGTCAGCGGCGAGATCCTGAGGCCCAGGAAGGGCAGCCCCGAATAGACGAGGATCAGCACCACCAGCGGCGGCAGAGCGCGCATCAGATCGACCAGCAGGGTCACCGACACGCGCAGCGCCCGCAGGCCGGAGCGGCTGGCGAGCGCCACCAGAACACCGCCGGCAAGCCCCATCGGAATGACAAGCAGGCAGATCAGCAGCGTCGTTTTCAGGCCCTGGAGCACGAGCGGCAGCGCCTTGCCCATGATCTCCCAGTTGAAGAATTGCTGGAGCAGCACCTCCATTACTGGCGCCTCCAGGCGAAGCGGCTCTCGATCCAGCGACCGGCGGCGATCACCGGGATGAAGAGCAGGAGATAGGCGAAGGCGCCCATCAGCAGCGGCGTGGCATTGCCGGAGAAGGACACTGCCGTCGTCGCCTGATTGATGATCTCCGGCACGCCGATCACCGTGCCGAGCGCGGTGTTCTTGGTGATGGCGATGGTGCGGTTGGTCAGCGGCGCGACGGCCAGCCGCAGCGCCTGCGGCAGGACCACATACAGAAGCGTCTGGTTCTCGGTGAGGCCGGTGGAGCGGGCCGCCTCGCGCTGGCCGCGCTTGACCGCGATCAGACCGGCCCAGACGATCTCCTCGGCGAAGGCCGCCAGCACCAATGACAGCACGAGCCAGAGCACGGCGAAGCTCGGCATTTCGATGCCGACATTCGGCAGGCCGAAGAAGATCAGCAGCACGAGGACCAGTGGCGGCACGGCCCGGAAGAGATCGACAAACAGCATCAGCGGCCAGCCGAGCCAGCGCCCCGCCCGCCAGCGCAGGAGCGCGAGCGCAAGGCCCAGAGCCAGCCCCGTCACCACCACGAGCGCGGCGATCTGGATCGTCACCAGAAGCCCGCTCAGAATCGCGGGCCAGGTGGCGGCGATCAGCCTGGCGTTGAGGAAACTGTCGAGAAAGCGATCCATCGCGGCTACCGCGCGACGTCCGAGACGAAGGCGCGGGTGCGCTCATGGCGCGGCGCGCCGAAGATCTGCTCCGGCGGGCCCTGCTCGACGATGACGCCGCCATCCATGAACACGACCCGGTCCGCCGCTTCGCGGGCGAAGCGCATCTCGTGGCTGACGACGAGCATGGTCATGCCGGCCTCGCGCATGTCCCGCATCGCCTGCAACACCGAGCCGACGAGTTCGGGGTCGAGCGCGGAGGTCGGCTCGTCGAACAGCATCAGCCCGGGCTCCAGCGCCGAGGCGCGGGCGATGGCGACGCGCTGCTGCTGGCCGCCCGATAA
>NZ_JBMDWH010000163.1:0-11554 GCF_048595345.1 Allobosea sp. | reverse complement strand
CACCTCACCCCTGCCCATCTCAATGATCTCGGGGTTGCCCGAGATCTGCACTCCGTGGGTCGAAGGCGGAACCAGCCGACTTCGATGCAGGAGAGGGGTTCTCCGCGCCGTGCTCAACCTCGGTTGGCACGCGCAATGGGCCGCGCCCCGTTTGACTTCTCTTGCCGAAACGGTCTCCTGCGCTGGCCCGCCCGCCCAGCGAGATTCGCCCTCATGCTGACGATCCACCGCATCTGTCCGGAGACGGGCGACAAGCTGCGCCCGGCGAACTCGGGCACCGGCGAGCCTTTCCCGAAGGACTCCGTCTGGATCGACCTGCTGAATCCGACGCCGGACGAAGACAGGGCGCTCGAGGCCCATCTGGGCATCTCGATCCCGACGCGCGAGGAGATGCACGATCTCGAACCCTCCGAGATCATCTACAGCGAGAACGGCGCGCATTACATGACCGCCCGCGTGATCTGCCATTCGGACAGCATCGTCCCCAAGCTCGCCGACGTCACCTTCATTTTGACCGAGAAGCTGCTGGTCACGGTTCGTTACGATGAGCCCAAGGCCTTCAGCATCTTTCTGAACCGCTCGACCAAGCCCGGTGGTTGCGGGAGCCAGCCGGAGGCTGTGCTGGACGGGCTCATCGAGGCCATCGTCGATCGCGCGGCCGAGGTGCTTCGCGACGTCGGCGACAAGATCGACATGGCGTCCCGCCGGATTTTCGCGGGGCGTGCGAAGGATGTCGAGCAGGGCGGCGCCTACCAGGCCGTCATCCAGCATATCGGCCAGCACGAGCACATCATCTCGAATGTCCGCGAGAGCATGGTCTCGGTCGAGCGCGTGCTGCTGTTCCTCTCCGCCAACTACACCCGGCCGAAGAAGGCGCAGGCCGCCTTCGCCGGGGAGTGGCGCTCGGCGGTGCGCGACGTCCAGGCCATCGAGGAGCACGCGACCTTCCTCTCCAACAAGCTCCAGTTCATGCTCGACGCCACCCTGGGCCTCGTTTCGATCGAGCAGAACAAGATCATCAAGCTGTTCTCGGTCGTCTCCGTGGCCCTGATGCCGCCGACGCTGATCGCGTCGATCTACGGTATGAACTTCAAGACGATGCCGGAGTTGGAGTGGCAGTGGGGCTATCCCCTGGCACTGGCGTCGATGGTCGTCTTCGCGGTGCTGCCCTACATGTTCTTCCGCTGGAAGAAGTGGCTCTGATCGGCACGGCGTCATCGCCGCCTGGAAAGTTGCGCGGCTGACATGACGACGCCTCAGATGCTCTCCGTCGCGCTGGTCGTGGCGATGATGGCCGCGTTCCTCTGGGGACGCCTGCGCTATGACATCGTCGCCATGATCGCCCTCCTGGCGGGAGTCGCGATCGGCATCGTCCCGGCGAAGGAGGCTTTTTCCGGCTTCTCCGACGATATCGTCATCATCGTCGGCAGCGCACTGGTGCTGAGCGCCGCTGTCGCCCGATCGCGCGTCATCGAGCGGCTCGTGGGCAAGCTGGCGCCCGAGCGGGCCTCGACCCAGATGCAGGTGGCGCTTCTGGTCGTGATCGTCGCGGTGATGTCGGCGATCATCAAGAACATCGGCGCGCTGGCAATGATGCTGCCCATCGCCTACCAGCTCGCGCGCAAGGGCGGGAAATCGCCCTCCGTCTTCCTGATGCCGATGGCCTTCGCCTCGCTGCTCGGAGGCATCGTCACGCTGGTCGGCACCTCGCCGAATGTGATTGTGGCCCGGGTCAGGGCGGAACTCGGCGGCCAGCCCTTCTCGATGTTCGATTTCACCCCCGTCGGCATCGTCGTCGCGGTGGCAGGCTGCGCCTTCCTGGCAATCGGCTATCGGCTGCTGCCGAAGGACCGCAAGGGCGCCGTTTCGCTCGACCAAGCGATCGACATCAAGGACTATGTCACCGAAGCCGATGTCGGATCCGCCTCCGCCATCGCGGGCAGAACCGTCGCCGAGCTCAAGGCGCTCGGCGGAGGCGATGTCGAGATCGTCGCCATCCTGCGCGACAAGCGGCGGATGCAGGCGCCCTTGCCCGATGCGCGCCTGAAGTCGGGCGACACTCTGCTCCTGCGCGGCGATGCCGATGTGCTGGAGCGCGTGGTCGCCGAGGGCGGGCTCGATCTCGACGGGTCCCACCGCCCGACTCAGAAGCAGGACGCCCTCGACCCCGATCTCGTCAGTGAGGCCATCGTCGGCCCCAATTCCGTGCTGATCGGCCAATCGGCGGGCGATCTCGGCCTACACGCGCGCTTCGGCGTCAATCTCATCGCGATCAGCCGCTCCGGCGAGCGCTTCTCGCAGCGCCTGCGTGACATCCGCATCCGGGCGGGCGATATCGTCGTCATCCAGGGCGACGAGAAGCTCTTGCCGGAGAAGCTCGGCGAACTCGCGCTGCTGCCGCTGGCCGAGCGCGCAGTCTCGCTGGGCTCGACCCGGCGTGCCCTGATCACGGTGGCGATCGTTCTGGCAGCGATCGTGACGCTAGCGGCCGGCCTCGCGCCGGTGCCGCTGGTGTTCTTTGCGGCCGCTGTCGCCCTGATCACCTTCCGCTGCGTGCCGCTGCGCGAGGCCTATGCCAGCATCGATGCGCCGATCCTGCTGATGCTGGCGGCGCTGATCCCGGTGAGTGATACCCTGCGCTCCACCGGCGCGACGGATGTCTTCGCCACCTGGCTCGCGCAGATCGGCTCGGGCCTGCCGGGCTGGGCCTCCGTCGCCTTGATGATGGCCGCGGCGATGGCGGTCACGCCCTTTCTGAACAATGCGGCGACCGTCCTTGTCATGGCGCCCATCGGGGCGGGCTTTGCCACCAATCTCGGCTATAATCCCGACGCCTTCCTGATGGCGGTCGCGTTGGGCGCGGCGAGCGACTTCCTCACCCCCATCGGCCACCAGTGCAACACATTGGTGATGGGGCCGGGCGGCTATCGGTTCAGCGATTATCCGCGTCTTGGGGCGCCGCTCTCGCTCATCGTGCTGCTGGTGGCCGTGCCGATGATCCTGCTGGTCTGGCCGCTGCGCTGACGCCTTGAGACAAAATGTCTCTGAAGGGCGGCTGGCACGGAACGTTTTACCTGCCGCTGCCGTTGAAAACGAAACGCCCGGCCTTTGCGCCGGGGGCAGTGCCGATGCCTATATGAACAGCAGTTTCGCCCCGGCCGCCTTGATGTGCCGGTCGCATTGAAGAGATGGTCCCATGACCCCGACTACGGCCTCAGCCGGCGCGGCTCCCGCCCGGAAGCCCTTCTATTCCAGCTTCGGCTTTCAGGTTCTCGCAGCGATGGTGGTCGGCCTCGCTCTCGGCTGGGTCGCCCGCTCGATCGGCCCAGACGCGGCGGGCCAGCCCAACGCGCTGGCGACGACGCTCGCGACCATCGGCTCCATCTTCGTCCAGCTCCTGCAAGCGCTGGTGCCGGCGCTGATCTTCACCGCCATCGTCGCCTCGATCAGCAATCTGCGCCAGCTTTCCAATGCCGCGGCGCTGGTCTGGCAGACGCTGCTCTGGTTCGCGATCACCGCCTTCGTCGCGGTGCTGATCGGCATCGCGCTCGGCCTGCTGATCCAGCCGGGTCTCCATGCCGGCGTGACGCAGGCCAGCGCCAGGGCGCCGGCCTATGTCGGCTCCTGGCTCGATTTCCTGAAGGGGTTGGTCCCGGCGAACATGCTCGGCCTGCAGGCGACGACGCGGGTCGATGGCGGAGCCGCGACCACGCGCCTCGGCTTCAACGTTCTGCAATTGCTGGTGATCTCGATCGTGGTCGGCGTTGCCGCGCTCAAGGTCGGGGACAAGGCGAAGCCCTTCCTCGCGCTGAACGAATCCTTCCTCGCCATCGTGCGCAAGGTGCTGTGGTGGGTGATCCGCCTGACGCCGATCGGCACGGTCGGTTTGCTCGGCAATGCCGTGGCGCAATATGGCTGGCAGACCCTGCAGCAGCTCTCCTGGTATGCGATCGCGATCTATATCGGCCTCGCCATCGTGCTGCTCGTCGTCTACCCGGCGCTGCTCCTGCTGCACGGCCTCTCGCCGATGCGCTTCTTCGCGGGCGCCTGGCCGGCGATCCAGCTCGGCTTCGTTTCGCGCTCCTCGATCGGCACCCTGCCGGTGACCGAGGCCGTGACCGAGAAAAGCCTTGGCGTGCCGCGCGAATACGCGGCCTTCGCCGTGCCGCTCGGCGCCACCACCAAGATGGATGGCTGCGCCGCGATCTATCCGGCGATCTCGGCGATCTTCGTCGCGCAGTTCTACGGCGTGCCGCTCGGCATTCAGGAATATGTGCTGATCGTTTTCGTTTCGGTCATCGGCTCGGCCGCGACGGCCGGCCTCACCGGCGCGACGGTGATGCTGACGCTGACGCTGTCCACGCTCGGCCTGCCGCT
Organism: Allobosea sp.; assembly: GCF_048595345.1. Lineage (GTDB taxonomy): Bacteria > Pseudomonadota > Alphaproteobacteria > Rhizobiales > Beijerinckiaceae > Allobosea. The sequence continues at coordinate 7,177 of NZ_JBMDWH010000163.1, read as the reverse complement.
CGCCGGCGTCGGACTCCTGCTGGCGATCGACCCGATCCTCGACATGGGCCGCACCGCGGTGAACGTCGCCGGCCAGGCGCTGATACCGACCATCGTCGCCAAGCGCCGCGGCCTGCTCGACCAGGCGCAATACGACCGCGCCGGCGATATCGAGGTGATCGACGGGGCCGCCAAGGCGGCTTGAGGGCGGAGGGGCCGATCGAATCAGTGTTCGCGGAACCACGCCGTCATCCCGGAGAAGCTGCGAAGCAGCGCAGCTCCGGGAACCATCATAAAGCTCCGGAGCCCTCCGATGGATCCCGGGGCAGGCCCGGGATGACGGCATGTGTTTCCGCGGAGAACGAGATGCTTAGGCCATGACTTGGGCGGCGATCTGGCGCAGCCCAGCATCGTCGCGCTCCAGCCAGCCAGGAACCGGCAGCTCCTTCGAGCGCAGGAATTCCGGGTTGAACAGCTTCGACTGATAGCGCGTGCCGTAATCGCACAAGATCGTCACAATGGTGTGGCCCGGCCCCAATCGCTTCGCCAGCCGGATCGCGCCGGCGACATTGATGCCCGAAGAGCCGCCGAGGCACAGGCCCTCATGCTCCAGCAGGTCGAACACGATCTGCACCGCTTCCGCATCGGGGATCTGGAAGGCGGCATCGACAGCGAGGCCTTCGAGATTGGCGGTGATGCGCCCCTGGCCGATGCCCTCGGTGATCGAGGAGCCTTCCGATTTCAAAACGCCATCGGTGTAGAAGGAGTACAGCGCCGCGCCCATCGGATCGGCGAGCCCTATCTTGATCGCGGCATTGCGCGCCTTCAGCGCCGTCGCAACGCCGGCCAGCGTTCCCCCTGAGCCGACGGCGCAGATGAAGCCATCGACCTTGCCCTCGGTCTGCTCCCAGATCTCGGGGCCGGTGGTGTCGATATGGCCCTGGCGGTTGGCGGTGTTGTCGAATTGGTTGGCCCAGATCGCGCCATTGGGCTCGCTTGTCGCCAGCGCCTCGGCGAGCCGACCCGAAACCTTCACAGAGTTGTTGGGATTGGCGTAAGGCGCCGGCGGCACCTCGACCAGCGTGGCCCCGGCCAGCCGCAGCATGTCCTTCTTCTCCTGGCTCTGCGAGTCCGGGATCACGATCACACTGCGATAGCCGAGCGCGTGACCGACGAGCGCGAGCCCGATGCCGGTGTTGCCCGCCGTGCCCTCGACGATGACACCGCCGGGTTTCAGCAGCCCCTTCGCCTCCGCATCGCGGATGATCGCGAGCGCCGCGCGATCCTTCACCGACTGGCCGGGGTTCATGAATTCGGCCTTGCCGAGAATGGTGCAGCCGGTCACCTGGGAGGCCTGCTTCAGCTTGATGAGCGGCGTGTTGCCGATCGCGTCGATGACGCCGTCACGAATGGTCATGTCCGATTTCCCAATGTCTTCGCAACCTGATAGGCGAAAGCCTCGCCGAGATCATCACACAAGCGGACAGCTGTCCGAGTTCGGAACGATGCCAGTCGCCAAGCCGCAGGCCGGAGAAAATCCTTCTCCGAAGCTCGCCATGAATGAAACCCTCGTCATCGATCGCCTCGGCCAGCGTGGCGACGGCGTCGCGGCCAGGCCGGGCGGCAGCGTGTTCGTACCCTTTGCGCTGCCGGGGGAGACCGTGCGCGCCGTCGTCGACGGCGAGCGCGGCCAGCTCGTCGAGATCCTCGCCCCTTCCGATTCGCGCATCGCGGCGATCTGCCCGCTCTTTACCCGCTGCGGCGGATGCGCCGCCCAGCATATGGGGTCGGAGATCTACCGCGAATGGAAGCGCCGGCAGGTCGTGACCGCGCTGGAACGCGCCGGGGTCGCGGCGCCGGTGGCCGATATGGTGGACGCTCACGGCGCAGGCCGCCGTCGCGTCACCTTCCATGCCCGCCGCGAAGGCGAGGCGATGGTCGTCGGCTTCATGGCGGCGCGCAGCCATGATCTGGTCGAGGTCGAGGCCTGCCCGGTTCTGGTGCCGGGGCTGGCCCGCGCGCCGGCCGTCGCGCAGATGCTCGCGAATCGCCTCGGCAGCGCGAACAAGCCGCTCGACATTCAGATCACGGCGTCAGAAGCCGGGCTCCACGTCGATCTGCGCGGCCATGGCCCGCTCGGCGACAAGGCCAGGCTGGCACTGACCGTGCTGGCCGAGCGGCTGGACCTCGCCCGTCTCTCGAACCATGGCGACATCGTCGTTGAGCGGCGCGCGCCCGTCCAGCAGATGGGCAAGGCGCTCATCGCCCCGCCGCCCGGCGGTTTCCTGCAGGCGACGGCGCTCGGGGAGGAGACGCTCGCCGGGCTGGTGGTGGCGGCGCTGCCCAAGGGCAAGCGAGCGGCCGATCTTTTCGCCGGCTGCGGCCCCTTCAGCCTGCGCATCGCCGAGCGCATGCAGGTCACTGCGGTGGAGAGCGAGCCGGCCGCGATGCTGGCGCTCGCCAAAGGCGCCGGCGCGACGCAAGGGCTGAAGCCGATCGCGACCGAAACCCGCGACCTCTTCCGCCGCCCGCTGCTCGAACACGAGCTCAATGCCTTCGACGTCGTGGTGCTCGATCCCCCGCGCGCGGGAGCGGAGGCGCAGGCGAAGCGTCTGGCCGCCTCGAAGGTCAAGGACGTGATCTATGTCTCCTGCGACGCCGCCAGTTTCGCCCGCGACGCCGCGACGCTGATCGCGGGCGGTTATGCGCTGGAGGGCGTGACGCCGGTCGACCAGTTCCGCTATTCCGCCCATATCGAGCTCGTCGGCGTCTTCCGGCGAGGCAGGAAGGGCTGAAGATTGGTGGACCGATCTCAGCCCTCATCCTGAGGAGCAGGCCAATGGCGCCTTGCGGCGCTCCTCAGGATGAGGGCTGAAGGGATCGAAGCCGTCTTTGAGGGGCAGGGCTACAAAATGAGCACGATTCTCGATCGCATGGCCGCCATCGTCGGCGAAAAGAACGTCGTCACCGATGCCGACGCGATGGTGCCTTATCTCAAGGAATGGCGCGATCTGTTCCGCGGCAAGGCCCAGGCCATCGTCCGCCCCGGCTCGACCGCCGAGGTCGCGGAGCTGGTGAAGCTCGCCGCGCAGACCGGCACGCGGTTGGTGCCGCAGGGCGGCAATACCGGCCTCGTCGGCGGCCAGATTCCGATCGCGGACGGGCAGGAGATCATCCTTTCGCTCCAGCGGCTGGACAAGGTCCGGGCGGTCGATACCGATGGCGACACGATGATCGTCGAGGCGGGCCTCAGCCTGAAGCGCGCGCAGGATGCGGCCGAGGCGGCGGGCCGGCTCTTCCCGCTCTCGCTCGCTTCCGAAGGCTCCTGCACCATCGGCGGCAATCTCTCGACCAATGCCGGCGGCACCGCGGTGCTGGCCTATGGCAATGCCCGCGAGCTCTGCATGGGGCTGGAGGTGGTTCTGCCCGATGGCCGGATCTGGAACGGGCTGCGCCAGCTGCGCAAGGACAACACCGGCTATGATCTGAAGAACCTCTTCATCGGCGCCGAAGGCACGCTGGGCATCATCACCGCCGCGGTGCTGAAGCTCTTTCCGCTGCCCGCGGCGCGTGCCACCGCCTTCCTCGCAGTGCCGAGCCCGCAGGCTGCGCTCGACCTGCTGAACGCGGCCAAGGCCGGCGCCGGCGGCACGCTCACCACCTTCGAGCTGATGCCGCGCATCGGCCTGGATTTCGTCCTGCGCCACGCCTCCGGCGCGCGCGATCCGCTCTCCGAATCCTCTCCCTGGTATGTGCTGATGGAGGTCTCGGCCCAGCAGGCGGCCGGGCTCGACGAGCATGTCGATGCCTTCCTCGGCGAGGCTCTGGAAAACGGGACGGTGACCGATGCCGCGCTGGCCGGCTCGCTGACCCAGCGCGCCGATTTCTGGAAGCTGCGCGAGATGCTTTCCGAGGTGCAGACCTATGAAGGCGGCTCGATCAAGCACGACGTTTCGGTGCCGGTGCATGCCACGCCGGAATTCCTGGCGCGTGCCATCGCGGCGGTGGAGGCGATGGTGCCGGGCTGCCGGCCGGTGCCCTTCGGCCATCTCGGCGACGGCAACATCCATTTCAACGTCAGCCAGCCGATCGGTGCCGACAAGGCAGGATTCCTGGCGGGGTGGAGCGAGATGAACGAGGCGGTCCACGCCATCGTCGCGCAGATGCACGGCTCGATCTCGGCCGAGCACGGCATCGGCCGCCTCAAGCGCGACCTGCTGCCCGGCGTGAAGGACCCGGTCGAGCTCGACCTGATGCGCGCGATCAAGAAGACGCTCGATCCGCAGGGCATCATGAACCCGGGCGCGGTGGTGCCCCTCCAGTAGGAGCGCGAGCGCGCTAACAGGGCTCAAGACATCGCTGCACCTGCCTAAAAATCCGGCAGGACAGCCACGGCCGCGCATTGACCGCTTCCGGAGCCGCTTTTAGCCTTCGCGACAATCAAAACGGGGACGGCGGCGATGATCGGTGTTTTGCGCAGTGTTGCGGGCGTTTCCGAAGGACGAGCTAGCAGCCTGACCCGCCGTGCAATGGCCGCGCTGGCTCTCGGTGCCGCGCTCAGCGCCTCCTTGCCGGCCGCCGCCCAGACCCCGTTGAAATTCACGCTCGACTGGGTCTTCCAGGGGCCGACCTCGCCGTTCCTGGTGGCGCTCGACAAGGGCTACTACAAGGCCGAGGGGCTAGACGTGACGATGGACCCCGGCCAGGGCTCGGCCGGTGCGGTCCAGCGCGTCGCCACGGGCGCCTACGACATCGGCTTTGCCGATGTGAACTCGCTGATCGAGTACAACGCCAAGAACGAGGGCAAGGAAATCCTCTGCGTCTTCATGGCCTATGATTTTCCGCCCTTCGGCGTCCACGCGCTGAAGAAGAGCGGCATCGCCAAGCCCGCCGATCTCGCGGGCAAGAAGCTCGGCGCCCCGGTGTTCGACGCTTCGTTTCGCCTGTTCCCCGCCTTCGCCAAGAAGGTGGGGCTGGATGCCGCCTCGGTCCAGCACGTCAATCTGACGCCGCAATTGCGCGAGCAGTCGCTGGTGCAGGGCACGGTGGATTTCATCTCCGGCCACTATTTCTCGTCGATCCTCGATTTGAAGGCGCGCGGCGTGAAGCCGGAGGATGTCGTCTCCTTCAACTACTCCGACTACAAGATGGATGTTTACGGCAACGGCATCATCGTCTCGCCGGCTCTGGCCGCCAAGCCCGAAGTCGTCACCGCCTTCCTGCGCGCCACCGCCAAGGCCTGGAAGGAGGTCGCCGCCAACCCCTCGCTCGGCATCACCGCCGCCAAGAAGCGCGACCCGCTGATCGACGAGAAGCTGGAGGCCGAGCGCCTCGACATGTCGCTGAAGATGAACGTGCTGACTCCCTTCGTGAAGGATAACGGCATGGGCGACGTCGATCCGGCCCGCTTCGCCCGCTCGGTGAAGGATGTCGCCGACGCCTTCGGCCTGCCGGCCGCGCCCGAGCCGGACAAGGTGTTCTCGGCCAAGTTCCTGCCGCCCAAGGCCGAGCGGATGGTGGCGCCCTGATGGAACGCTGGGGGAACCCTTCTCCCGTGTGGGAGAAGGGCAGGGATGAGGGCCTGCCCTGCCCATATGAGGCGCAGCGGCGCCGCCTCGTTCTCACGAATACCCGCGCACCCTCACCCCTGCCCCTCTCCCATCCGGGAGAGGGGTCCCCCGCGCTACACCGTCTCTGATGGTCTCGATGTCCACTCAGACCGAACCGCCCCTCGTCGAGCTCCGCAAGGTCGGCCTCTCCTATGGCTCCGGCGCCTCGCGCATGGTCGCGCTGGAGGATGCGACATTGTCGATCGCCAAGGGCGAGTTCGTCGCGGTGGTCGGCCCGTCCGGCTGCGGAAAGTCCACCCTGATGAAGCTCGTCACCGGCCTGCTGCCGCCGACGACGGGCGAGGTGCGCGTCCATGGCCAGTCGGTCAAGGGCCCGATCCGTGGCGTCGGCATGGCCTTCCAGGCGCCCACGCTGATGCCCTGGCGCACGACGCTCGACAACATCCTGCTGCCGCTGGAGGTGGTGGAGCCGCATAAGCGCCGCTTCCGCGCCAACCGGGCCGAGTATGTCGCCCGCGTCGAGGCGCTGCTGGCCTCGGTCGGCCTCGGCGGCTTCGGCGGCAAATATCCCTGGCAGCTCTCCGGTGGCATGCAGCAGCGCTCGAGCCTTTGCCGCGCGCTCGTCCACGAGCCCGAGATCCTGATGCTGGACGAGCCCTTCGGCGCGCTCGACGCCTTCACGCGCGAGGAGCTGTGGGGCGTGATGCAGAAGCTCTGGCTGGAGCGGCGGTTCACCGCCGTGCTCGTGACGCATGATCTGCGCGAGGCGGTCTACCTCGCCGACACCGTCTATGTGATGAGCCGCCGCCCCGGAAAGGTGGTGATGGCCCGCAAGATCGACCTGCCGCGGCCGCGCACGCTGGAGACGACCTTCGAGCCCGCCTTCGTCGAGATCGTCCACGAATTGCGCGAGCGCATCCATCTGGAGCATGCGTGATGGAGGCGGCCCGATGAGCGACTCGCAAAAGCGCTTCCTGCTCGTCGCCATGCCCTGGCTCGCGGCGCTCGCTTTGCTGCTGGTCTGGGAACTCGCCTGCATCCTCTTCGCGGTGCCGGAAATCCTGCTGCCGCGTCCGAGCCGCATCGCCGAGGTGATGGTCCAGCGCTGGGACATCCTGCTGCGCTTCTGCCTGGAGACGCTCTGGACCACGATCATCGGCTTCGCCATGGCGATCGGCTTCGGCCTGCTGCTGGGGCTGGCGATCGGCGCCTCGCCCTTCGTCTATGCGGGGCTCTATCCGCTGCTGATCGCCTTCAACGCCATCCCGAAGGTCGCAATCGTCCCGATCCTGATGATCTGGCTCGGGGTCGGCGCGCTGCCGGCGGTGATCACCGCCTTCGTTATCTCGTTCTTCCCGATCGTCGTGAATGTCGCGACGGGTCTCGCCACCATCGAACCGGAGATGCGGGACGTGATGCGCTCGCTCGGCGCCAGCCAGTGGGAGATCCTGACCAAGGTCGGCGTGCCCCGTGCGATGCCCTATCTCTTCGCCAGCCTGAAGGTCGCGGTGACGCTGGCCTTCATCGGCTCCGTGCTGTCGGAGACGGTCGGCGGCAATCGCGGGATCGGATTCCTGATGCTCTCGGCCGGCGCCCGCAACGATACCGCGACCACCTTCGCCGGCCTG
>NZ_JBMDWH010000162.1:0-18526 GCF_048595345.1 Allobosea sp. | reverse complement strand
CACCAGGCCGGAGCCGGGGACGATCATGCCGTAGTCCAGGCTCTCATGCAGCTTCCTGCCCTCGACGATCTTCGCCACGGTGCGCAGGTCCTCGATGCGGCCATTGGTGCAGGAGCCGATCCAGATCACGTCGAGCGGGATCTCGGTGATCTTCGTGCCGGCGGTGAGGCCCATATATTCCAGGGCGCGCTTCTTGGAGGCGCGCTTGACTTCGTCGGCGATCAGCTCCGGATCCGGCACCGCGCCGGTGACCGAGACGACGTCCTCCGGGCTCGTGCCCCAGGAGACGATCGGCGGCAGGTTGCCGGCGTCGAGCTTCACGATGCGGTCGAAGTGCGCGCCCTCGTCGGTGCGCAGCGTCTCCCAGTAGCGGACAGCCGCGTCCCAGGCCGCGCCCTGCGGCGCCTTGGGGCGTCCCTTGAGATAGGCGAAGGCCTTCTCGTCCGGGGCGACCATGCCGGCGCGGGCGCCGCCCTCGATCGACATGTTGCAGACCGTCATGCGGCCTTCCATCGAAAGCCCGCGAATGGCCTCGCCCGCATATTCGATGACAGAGCCGGTGCCGCCGGCAGTGCCGATCTCGCCGATGATGGCCAGGGTGATGTCCTTCGCGCCAACGCCGGGGGCGGGCGTGCCGTCCACCTGGACGAGCATGTTCATCGCCTTCTTCTGGATCAGCGTCTGGGTGGCGAGCACATGCTCGACCTCGGAGGTGCCGATGCCGTGGGCGAGCGCGCCAAAGGCGCCGTGGGTCGAGGTGTGCGAATCGCCGCAGACGATCGTGGTGCCGGGCAGGGTGAAGCCCTGCTCGGGGCCGACGATGTGGACGATGCCCTGACGCTTGTCGAGCTCATGGAAATATTCGACGCCGAAGTCCTTCGCGTTCTTCGCCAGCGCCTCGACCTGAATACGGCTTTCCTCTTCCTGGATGCCCTTGGAGCGGTCGGTGGTCTGGATGTTGTGGTCGACCACGGCCAGCGTCTTCTCCGGCGATCGGACCTTGCGGCCGGTCATGCGCAGCCCTTCGAAAGCCTGCGGGCTCGTGACCTCATGGACGAGGTGGCGGTCGATATAGAGCAGGCAGGTGCCGTCATCCTGCCGGTCGCCGCCGTGGTCGTCGAAGGTCTTGTCGTAGAGGGTGCGCGGGGCGGAGGTCGCAGTCATGGCTTGGTCTCGGTCTGGCTGAACGGATGTCAAAGCGGAAAAGCCGGCGCGGCCGGCTGGAACGTCACGGGTCGCCTGCGGCCGGCAGCGTCATGCGGCCGGTCTCAGGCGCCGGTAAGGCCTGCGGCAATCGAAGCGGTGAAGCGGCCGAAGAAGCGCCAGGGCAGGCGGGCATGGTCATGCAGCGCGGCAAAATCCTGCGTCGTCGGCAGCGGGGGCAGATGGCCCTCTCCCTGCACGGCGCAGAAGCGCTGGAACGGATGCACGCATGGCGTCATGGCGCAAGCGTGTAGCAGTTCCAAACAGGCGCGACAATCGGCGCGTCCGCAACCGTCGCATCGCGTCCGCGCAGGGCGTTCACGCGGCTGCGGCGGCGGGGCCATCAGCGCCGGGCGGTGTCGATGCTCACGACCACCGACATGCCGGGCGCCAGACGTGCCGCGAGCGGCTGGCCGGGATCGATCGCGATGCGCACGGGCACGCGCTGGGCGATCTTGACGAAATTGCCGGTGGCGTTGTCGGGCCGGATGACGCTGAATTCCGAGCCCGCGGCGGGCGAAAAGCGCTCGATCGTGCCGGTGAGCCGGGCGCGCTTCAGCGCATCGACGGTGAAGCCGACCTTTTGGCCGGGCTCCATATCGGCGAGCTGCGTCTCCTTGAAATTGGCGATCACCCAGACCTGATCCGGCACGAGTGCCATCAACTGCGTGCCGGCCGCCACATATTGGCCGAGGCGAGCCGCGACTTCGCCGAGCGTGCCGTCCTGCGGGGCGGTGATCCGTGTGTTGCCGAGGTCGATCTCGGCCAGATGGAGCGCCGCCTCGGCTCCCTGAACGGCGGCGAGCAGGGACTGACGGTTGACGATCGCGGTCTGGATGTCCTGCCGCGCGACTTCGGCTGCCGCATTGGTGGCGGCGAGGGCGGCTCTGGCCTGGTCGAGCGCCTGCTGGCTCTGGTCGGTCGAGGTCTGGCTGACCACGCCGCGCTCGCGCAGCGGCTCGACGCGGCTCCAATTGGCCTCGGCCGTGCGCAGGCCCGCCTCGGCACTGGCGACATTGGCCACCGCCGCGCGCAGCCGCGCCTCGGCCGCCGCGCGCGACTGGTCGGAATTGGCCAGGGCTGCACGTTGGGCCGCGAGGCCGGCGCGCGCCTGTTCCAGCTTCTGCGCATAGATGCGGTCATCGATCTGGAGGAGGAGATCGCCCTTCTTCACGGCCGCGAAATCCTTCACCGGGACATTGGCGACATAGCCCGGCAGTTGCGGGGCGATCACCGTTACCTGGCCGCGCACATAGGCGTTCTCGGTCATTTCGACGGTGCCGGCGAAGGGCGGCAGGCGCCAGGCATAGAGGATGATCGCCAAGCCGCAGAGGCCGATGGCGAGGGCGACATAGGTCGAGAGCGAGCGGAAGATGCGGGTCATGGGGGCAGCGCCGGTTCAGGCCGCGAGGGCCTTGGGCTCGCTGCGCGGCGTCTTTAGCCGCAGAGCGATCACATGGACGAGGACGCCGGCGAGCGCGAGGCCGGCGATGGTGGAGATGAGCAGGAAGGCATCGTTATAGGCCAGCACCGTCGCCTCCCGCGTGGCCTGCTGGGCGAGCAGCGCCACGCCCTCGGCGCGGGTCAGCGCGGCATCCGTCAGAACCTTCCCATAGGCGCCGCCAAGCTGGGCGACACGTTGCGCGACGAGGGGATCAGCCAGCGAGAAATGCTCGGCCAGAAGGTTGTAGTGAAAGCTCGTGCGCAGGGTGATGAAGGTCCCGAAGATCGCCGAGCCCAGCAGGCCGCCGATGCTCTGGGTGAACAGGAACACGGTGATGAAGCTCAGGATGTAGAGGGGCCCGCGCGCGATGGCGCTGCGCATGCCCTGTGCCATCGCCGCCGGCAGGAACAGCCCCGAGCCATAGGCGACGAGCGACTGGCTGAGCCAGATGTCGTGGGGCCGGGTGAGGCTGGTCGCGGAGCTGTCGAGATAGGCGCCCAGCGCCACGCAGGCGAGCGAGGCGCCGTAGAAGGCGTTCTCCCGGCCGGGGCGCAGCAGCGCGGCGCAGGTGAGGCCGCCTGCGACGATCGCGGCGAGGATTACGGCGTAGAGCGGCTGCGTCTGCTCGTTCTGCAGGCCGAGCGCCTGGAAGAAGTTGGAGGCCCCCACGGTCTGCTCGGCGAGGACGATGCGCAGCAGCAGGATCGCACCGGCAAAATAGAGCGTCGTCGGGCTCGTCAGCCAGCGGATGTCGATCAGCGGGCTCTTGCGATGCCATTCGATGATCGCCGCCAGCACGAGCGCGACCAGAGCCACCGCGAACAGCACGCCGAGCCAGGGCGCCTCGAACCACCAATAGATGCGGCCGAGACTCAAGCCCACCGCGATGCAGCCGAAGCCGGTCGCGATCAGCAGGTAGCTGACGATGTCGAGGGGGCCGATCCATTTGATGCGTGGCGGCACCGTCAGCGGCAGGCCGTAGACGAAGCCGAAGGCGATCATCGCCAGCCCCGCCTCGAACAGGGTGAGGCCGTGAAAGCCGCCGGTCTCCAGCAGCCAGGGCGAAACCAGCCGCGTCACCGGGATGCCGAGCGTCGTGTTGGTCAGCGCCAGCGAGAGGCCCACGGTGAGCTTCTGCGGCGGCTGCAGCGGTTCGATCATGTAGAAGAAGGCCAGCGACGACATCGGCGCCGCAGCGATCCCGCTCATGAACCGCACAGCCACGGCGGAAGACAGGTCGTGGACGAGGAAGAGGTTCAGCAAGGTGACGACCACGAAGCCGGCGATGCTGATCTCGGCGAAATTGCGCAGCCCGTACTGCATGCGGATCTTGATCAGGGCGATCGAGAGCGAGACGTTCGGCGCCATATAGGCGGCGATCAGCCAGTTGGTCTCGGCGACGGTGGCCCCAAGCTCGCCCTGGATCTGGTAGACATTGGTGTTGACGAGGTTCGCGCCGATCTGCTGCGTCATCGCCAACGCGACCGAGGCCAGCATGTAGGCCAAGGCGCGCGGCCAGGGCATGGTGAGGAAACCCTGCGCCGCCGCCGTCTGAGCCGGTGCCGGTGCGGGCGTCTGGTCAAAGGTGCTCATGTGGCGCCGCCCCGGCCGGCGGCGATGTTGCGGGAGGCCTGGCGCAGCACGCCTAATGCCGCCTCCAGAGCCTGATCGGGACTGTCCTTCAGCACCAGCGCGCGGATTTCGCCCAGCAGTGCCAGAACGTCCTGCGCCTGAGCCCTTGCCAGTTCGGTGAGGAAGACGCGGCGGGCCCGGCGATCGCCCTCGACGGCACGTCGCTCGATCATGCCGCTGCGTTCCAGCCCGTCCAGCAGCCGCACCAAAGTCGGCTGCTCGATTTCCAGGATCTCAGCGAGATCGGACTGGATCGGACCGTCATGCCGGGCCAGCTCGACCAGCAGCCGCGCACGCGCCAGCGTGAGGCCCATATTCCGCGCCCGCTCGTCGAACAGCGCCCTCAGCCGGCGGTTGACGGCGACGAGTTCGCCCGTGAAGGCCGCTTCGAGATCCCTGCGTTCCATAGCTTCATCATCAATAGCATGCTAATGATTGGCTTACTTAGGATCTCCGCCCGCTCGCCGCAAGCCCGCAATCCATCTCTGTCGCGGACAACATCGCAGTCCGTCGCGGGTTGCGCGCGGCCAAAGAAAAACGCGGCCCCGAGGGACCGCGTTCACATGTCTTGCGATGCAGTCTGAGCTTACTTCGCGGCGCCCTTGGCACCCTTGGCCGGGCGGGCCTCGACGCGCTCGGCGATGCGGGCCGACTTGCCGCGACGATCGCGCAGATAATACAGCTTGGCGCGGCGCACCTTGCCCTTGCGGACGACCTTGATGGAGTCGAGGTTCGGCGAGAAGAGCGGGAAGACGCGCTCGACACCCTCGCCATAGGAAATCTTGCGGACGGTGAAGCTCTGGTTCAGGCCGCCGCCGTTGCGGGCGATCACGACGCCCTCATAGGCCTGGACGCGGGTGCGCTCGCCTTCCTTGACCTTCACATTGACCTGAACGGTGTCGCCCGGCTGGAAGGGAGGAATGGACTTGCCTTCGCTGAGCTTGGCAACCTGTTCGGCATCGAGCTGCTCGATGATGTTCATTGTCGTCTCCATTGCCGTGTTCGCGTGTGGACACGCGGGCGTTACGGCGCGCTGTTTTCAGTTGAGAGCGCGGCCTTACAGGAGAGGGCGGCGTTTGTCGAGCCGCAAAGAGCGGGCTTGCGGCTTTCGCCGCGCCGGCTTGCCCGTCATGCTGCTCGCATCCTAAGCCTCGGGCAGAGCCTGCCATAACAGACCGGGAAACGCACCATGCCTGCCGCCTCGACCCTGCCTGCCGCTTCCAAGGTCGTCCTCGTCACCGGGGCCGCGCGCGGCATCGGGCTCGCAACCGCCCGGCGCTTCCTGGCCGAGGGTTGGCGCGTGGCACTGCTCGATATCGACGGGCCGGCCGTGGAGGCTGCGGCCGCCGGTCTGGAGGCCGGCGAGGCCGCCATCGCGCTGACCTGCGACATCGCCGTGCCGCAACAGGTGGAGGCCGCGTTCGCGGCCGTTGTGGCGCGCTTCGGGCGGCTGGATGCTTTGGTCAACAATGCCGGCACGGCGGTGTTCAAGCCGCTGCTGGAGACGACCTATGACGAGTGGCAGCGGGTGATGGCGGTGAATCTCGGCGGACCCTTCCTGGCGACACAGCTTGCCGCGCCGCTGATGGCCGACCAGGGCGGCGGCGCCATCGTCAACATCACCTCGATCTCGGGCGTCCGGGCCTCGACGCTGCGCGTTGCCTACGGCACCTCCAAGGCGGCGCTGGCGCATCTCACCAAGCAGCAGGCGGTGGAACTGGCGGGCCTCGGCATCCGCGTCAACGCCGTCGCGCCCGGCCCAGTGGAGACCGCCATGGCCAAGGCGGTGCATTCGCCCGAGATCCGGGCCGATTATCGCGACGCCATCCCCCTCGGCCGCTACGGGCTGGAGGAGGAACTGGCGAATTCCATCGTCTTCCTCTGCTCGGACAAGGCAAGCTACATCACCGGGCAGGTGCTCGCCGTCGATGGCGGCTTCGAGGCGGCGGGAATCGGGCTGTCGACGCTGCGGGGCGAGCGGCGCAATCTGTGAGGGAAAGGGCTACGCTCTCAGCTCCGAGCGAGCCGCTCGGAGCACTGCCGCGAAACTCTCCAAGCCGTATCTCTCCGGGCTTGCGGGTTGTGCCGCGCGGCCCGATCGCTATAACGTCTCCCTAGAACTCGGACCCGGTGCAATTCCGGGTGGCTCTTCCGGCCGCCGATCCGCCGGACCACGCAACAGGCAGAACTCGCTCATTCTCAGGTCGCACCGCGCGGTGGACCGATGGCGATGCCTTGCGAGACCATCATGCACCTCTCCTCCCTCCGGCGCGAATGGCTGACCCATCCGCCGCGCGAACTTCTGGCCGGGGCCGTCGCAACCTTCGCCCTCATTCCCGAAGTCATCGCCTTTTCCTTCGCCGCCGGGGTCGATCCGCAGGTCGGGCTCTACGGGTCCTTCGTCATCGGCATCGTCATCGCCTTCGCCGGTGGGCGTCCGGCCATGGTCTCGGCTGCGGCGGGCTCCGTCGCGCTGGTGGCGGCGCCGCTCGTGGCGTCGCACGGCCTGTCCTATCTGCTCGCTGCGGGCCTCCTCGCCGGCGCGCTGCAGATCGTTTTCGGATTGCTGCGGCTCGGCGTGCTGATGCGCTTCGTCTCGCAATCGGTCCGTACCGGCTTCGTCAACGCGCTGGCGATCCTGATTTTCGCCGCACAGATGCCGCATCTGATCGGTGTGGACTGGCAGAGCTATGCGCTCTTCGCCGTCGCGCTGGCGCTGATCTACGGCGTGCCGCGGCTGACGACCGTCATCCCCTCGCCGCTGATCGCCATCGTGCTTCTGACGGTCGCCGCGAGCCTGCTCCAGCTGCCGGTGAAGACTGTCGCCGATCTCGGCCGCCTGCCCGAGACGCTGCCGGTCTTCGCCTGGCCGAGCGTGCCGTTGAGCTTCGAGACGCTTCGAATCATCATCGGCCCGGCGGTCGCCATCGCCATGGTCGGCCTGCTGGAATCGCTGATGACCGCCACGGTCGTCGATGAACTGACGAACACGCCGAGTTCGCGCGATCGCGAATGCACCGGCCTCGGCCTCGCCAACATGGCGGCGAGCCTATTCGGCGGCATCGCCGGCTGCGGCATGATCGGCCAGACCGTCAGCAATGTGAAGTATGGCGGGCGTGGACGGCTGTCGACGCTGTTCTCCTGCGTCTTCCTGCTGGTGCTGATGGTCGCGCTGAAGCCCTGGGTCTCGCAGGTGCCGGTCGTCGTGCTGGTCGCGATCATGGTGATGGTCTCGGTCGACACCTTCAACTGGTCCTCGCTGAGGGCCGTCCTCGCCCATCCGCGCCTGTCGAGCACGGTGATGCTGGCGACGGTGGCGGTCACCGTGGTGAGCCACAACCTCGCGCTCGGCGTGCTCGTCGGCGTACTGCTCAGCGGCGTCTTCTTCACGGTGAAGGTCTCGCGGCTCCTGCATGTCGTGCCCGAGAACGATGCCGGAGCCGGCCCGCTGACCTACCGCGTCACCGGCCAGGTCTTCTTCGCCTCTGCCGATGCCTTCATCGAAGCCTTTGACCTCGATGCGGCAGGCGAAGCGGGCGTGCGCATCGACGTCTCGCAGGCGCATTTCTGGGACGTGACGGCGGTGGCCGCGCTCGACAAGATCGTTGGCCGCTATCGGGCCAACGGCATCCCCGTCGAGGTCGTGGGCATGAACCAGGCCACGGCCACCATCGTCGAGCGCTTCGGCGTCCACGACAAGGACGACGCGGAGTTGGCGCGGTCCTGATCGCGAGGGCGCCAGGCCGTCCATATGCTGGCGCGCCACCGCCTCGCTGGCGAGGCTGGGGTCTTCTGCGATGTACATCCTTGTCGCGCCGTCTGGGGGACTTGCCACGCCCGCTCTGAAACAGTTTATATCTAAACCGTCAGATCGCATGGATGCTTGCACTCTCGCGCAGGCTTCCGCACTCTGACGCGGCAAAAGAACGGCCGGCGCGCTTTTGCGGCGAAAGACCGGTCACTGGAGGGAACATGGCGAGCGGAGCCTCTCAGGCCGGGCAGGGCGCGGCGCATCCATGGCTGGCGCATTATCCGCCGGCCGTGCCGGCGACGCTCGATCCTCAGAAGATCGGCACGCTGGTCGATCTCATCACCGCCTCCTGCGCGAAATATGCCGCGCGGCCGGCCTTCGAGAGCTTCGGCAAGGCGATCAGCTTCGCGCAGACCTTCGAGGCGGCGCGTGTCTTCGCCGGCTGGCTGCAGGCGCAGGGCTTGAAGAAGGGCGACCGGGTCGCGCTGATGATGCCGAACATCCTGGCCTATCCGGTCACGATCTTCGGCACGTTGCTGGGCGGGTTCACGGTCGTGAACGTCAACCCGCTTTATACGGCCCGCGAACTCACCCACCAGATCAACGATTCCGGCGCCCGGATCCTCGTGGTGATCGAGAATTTCGCCCATGTGTTGGAGGAGGCGAAGCCCCAGCTGAAGCTCGACCGTGTCGTCGTCGCCACGCCCGGCGACCTGATGGGCTTCAAGGGCGCGATCGTCAATTTCGTCTCGCGCCGGGTGAAGAAGGCGGTGAAGCCGTTTTCCCTGCCGGGCTCCGTGACGCTGGCCGCAATCCTGAAAGCCGGGGGGACCATGACGCCGGTCACGGTGGTGCCGGAGGACGTGGCCTTCCTGCAGTATACCGGCGGCACCACCGGCGTCGCCAAGGGCGCGACGCTGACGCATCGCAATGTCGCGGCCAATGTGCAGCAGGCCGGGTTCTGGCTGGAATGGGTGCTGGAGGCACCGCGCGGGCAGGCCGACTACCAGCATGTCATGGTCACGGCCCTGCCGCTCTACCACATCTTCGCGCTGACCTGCTGCTGCATGTTCCTGCTGCGCATCGGCGCCAAGAGCCTGCTGATCGCCAATCCGCGCGACATCGACGGCTTCGTGAAGATGCTGAAGGCGAGCCGCTTCACGTTGTTCTCGGGCGTCAACACGCTGTATGCCGCGCTCGCCAACCATCCGGCCATCGGCGAGGTGAATTTCGGCGAGCTGCGCTTTTCGGTGGCCGGCGGCATGGCGACCCAGGCGGCGGTCGCGCGGCATTGGAAGGCCGTCACCGGCAAGCCGATCATTGAGGGCTACGGCCTCTCCGAAACCTCGCCGATCGCGACGATCAACCGGCCGGACATCCAGGAATTCACCGGCACGATCGGCTATCCGATCCCCTCCACCGAGATTTCCATCCGCGATGCGGAGGGGCACGCGCTGCCGGCGGGCGAGGCCGGGGAGGTCTGCATTCGCGGCCCGCAGGTGATGGCCGGCTACTGGAACCGCCCCGACGAGACCCTCCGCTCGATGACCGAGGACGGCTATTTCCGCAGCGGCGATGTCGGCATCCTGCTGCCGGACGGGCAGATCAAGCTCGTCGACCGGATGAAGGACATGGTGCTGGTCTCCGGCTTCAACGTCTATCCCAACGAGGTGGAGGACGTGCTGGTCTCGCATCCGGGCGTGCGGGAAGCGGCGGTGATCGGCCTGCCCGACGAGCATTCCGGCGAGGTCGTCGCTGCCTTCGTCGTGCGCAAGGACGCGACGCTGACCAGCGAGGAGCTGCGCGCGTTCTGCAAGGAGAGCCTGACCGGCTACAAGGTGCCCAAGCAGATCTTCTTCCGCGAGACGCTGCCGAAGACCAATGTCGGCAAGGTGCTGCGCCGTGCTTTGCGCGAAGAGGTCGTCGCAGGGACATAAGCTTGGATCGGCCCCACAGCCGGCATCGCGAGGAGCAAAAAGCGACGAAGCCATCCAGGGGGCATCGAGCCTGCGGCCTGTGAATTGCCGCGCTGCGCTGGCAATGAAGGGGGAGCTGCGGAAAACGGGGTGACAGGGCGGTGCTGCGATGCTCTGCTCGGAGAAATTTCTCCCGCTTCGCGCTCTGCAGAGAGAAGGTTCTTTCTTGTCCAGCCGATCCGACGAACTGGCCATTCTCGCCGGCACCAAGCCGAGCCTGCATGTCCATGACGACGCGGCGCTCAATGCCGAGCCGCACCTGGCCGCGCTCGACCGGGACATCACTCCGAGTGAGGCCTTCTTCGTTCGCAACAACGGCTTGCTGCCCGACATCGGCGATATCGGGGACTGGACGCTGACCATCGATGGCGAGGTCGAGCGGCCGGCGGTTTGGACGCTGGCCGGCCTGCGCCAGCATTTCGAGACCGTGACCGTGACGGCCGTGCTGGAATGCGCCGGCAATGGGCGCGGCCAGCTCGATCCGGCCACGGACGGGCTGCCCTGGGGGCTCGGGGCGGTGGGCTGCGCCCGCTGGACCGGGGTGAGGCTGGCCGATGTGCTGGAGCATGCGGCGCCGAAGGCCGGCGCGGTCTATACCGGGCATCATTCGCCCGACCATCCGGCCGGCAAGCCTGAGAAACCGGCGATCTCGCGCGGGTTGCCCCTCGCCAAGGCGTTCGCGCCCGAGACGCTGATCGCCTTCGGCATGAATGACGGGCCTCTGCCGCTTCTTCACGGCGGGCCGCTGCGAATCGTGGCTCCCGGCTTTCCGGGCTCGGCCTGGCAGAAATGGCTGAGCCGCATCAGCCTGCGGCCGCATGAGCATGATGGCGAGAAGATGGGCGGCACCGATTACCGCCTGCCGCGGCTGCCGCTCGCTCCCGGTGACCCGCTCGATCCGGCGCAGTTCGCCGTCATCACCGACATGCCGGTCAAGTCGCTGATCACAGGGCCGCTGGCCGGGTTCGCTGCGCCGGCGGGGCAGGACATCGCCGTCTCGGGTTTCGCCTGGAGCGGCGCGGTGCCGGTGGCCGCGCTCTGCGTCTCCGCCGATGGTGGCGCGAACTGGCGCGAGGCGGTGCTGGAGCCGGGTGAGGGGCCGTTCGCCTGGCGCCGCTTCAGCGCCGCGATCCCGGCCGCCGAAGCCGGGCCGATGACGATCATGGCGCGGGCCACGGATGCGCTGGGGCGCAGCCAACCGCTGAACCCGCCCTGGAACCCGCGCGGCTATTGCAACAATGTCGTCCAGCGGGTCGAGGGGACGGTGGAGCCTTGAGGGCTGTGGAGTCCGCTGCCGCGTAAGCGGATGATCGGCGCGGCCTTGGAACCTTGCGCGCCGTTGCGCGTTTGGCCCCTTTGAGTCAGCCATTGCGGGCATGGCTTAAGCCGCTCCGGCCACTCCTCCTCCCAGCGGCCGGCCGGAGCGGCTTCTCGCTCCGCACTCGGTGGCCCCTCGCCGGAACCTCGTGCAAGCGTCGCCGCCGTTGCGACCGGAGCGCGCGTCAGGCCGCAAGCAGCGCCCGGCCGTCCTGCGCCTGCGCGAGCACCGGCAGGATCTGCCCCGGCTCGACCGCCTGCGCGAAGCGCACCAGGGTGAAATCCTCGGCGCGCCCGGTGTTGCCGCGCTCGGTCAGCACGCTCAGGCGGCGCCCCAGACGCTGCGCGAGGTGTCGTTCCTGGGCGGCCAGGGCCGCCTGCCTCAAGCGCGCCGCGCGTTCGGCCACCAGGGCGCCGGGCAGTTGCGGCATGCGCGCGGCCGGCGTGCCCGGGCGGGGCGAATAGGGGAAGACATGGACATAGCTCAGCCCGCATTCCTCGATCAGCGAGAGCGAGCGCGCTTCCATCGCCTCGTCCTCGGTCGGGAAGCCGGCGATGAGATCGGCGCCGAAGACGAGACCCGGCCGCAGGAGCTTCAATTCGGCGCAGAAGCGGATCGCCTCCTCGCGGCTGTGGCGGCGCTTCATCCGCTTCAGGATCAGGTCGTCGCCATGCTGGAGCGACAGATGCAGATGCGGCATCAGCCGGGGCTCGTTCGCGACCAGATCGCGCAGCGCGTCGTCGACCTCGACGGCGTCGATGGAGGAAAGCCGCAGGCGCGGCAACTCCGGCAACGCCCGCAGGATCGCGCCGGCGAGCAGGCCGAGCGAGGGCTCACCCGGCAGGTCGCGGCCATAGCTGGTGAGGTCGACGCCGGTCAGCACGATTTCAAGCGCCCCATCCTCGATCAGCTTGCGACATTGCCCGACGACGTCTCCGACCGGCAGCGAGCGGGAATTGCCGCGCCCGAAGGGAATGACGCAGAAGGTGCAGCGGTGATCGCAGCCATTCTGCACCTGCACGAAGCCGCGGGTGTGGCCGCTGAGGCGCCCGGTCGGGGCGGGGCGGATCGCGGTGCGGGCCATGATGTCGCCGACCGCGAGCTTGTCGTCCGGCGCGCTCGCCTCGCCGAGGCTGTTGGAGCGCGCGAGCCGCGACCAGACGCCGTCATCCAGCTTCTCGTCATTGCCGAGCACGCGGTCGGCCTCCGGCATCGCGGCGAAGCGGGCGGGCTCGATCTGCGCGGCGCAGCCGGTCACGATCACCGGCCGGCCGGGCTCATCGCGCTTGAGTCGGCGCACCGCTTGCCGTGCCTGGCGCGCCGCTTCGGCCGTCACGGCGCAGGAATTGACGATGGCGGCGTGCCCGAGACCGGCGGCCTCGGCCTTCAGCCGCAGCGCTTCGCTTTCGACGATATTGAGGCGGCAGCCGAAGGTGACGACCTCGAGCGCCATCAGGCCGCCGTCTCGAACAGGGCGGGATCGAGCGTGCCCTCCCATTCGAAGGTCGCCGGCCCCGTCATCAGGACGTGCCCATCCCGCTCGCGCCATTCGATGGTGAGGTCGCCGCCCGGCAGGCTGACCACCGCCTTGCGGGCCGAAAGCTCGCGCCTGACGGCCGCGACCAGCACCGCGCAGGCGCCCGAGCCGCAGGCCTGTGTGATGCCGGCGCCGCGCTCCCAGACGCGCATGACGATACGGTCCGGCGCCTTCACGGCGGCGAGCTCGATATTGGCGCGGTCCGGGAAGATCGGGTGGTTCTCCAGAAGCGGGCCGATCTGTTCGAGATTGTAGGCGTAGGGGTCCTCGACGAAGAAAACCGCATGGGGATTGCCCATGTTGACGGCGCAGGGCGTGTGCAATGTCGGGTTGTCGATCGGCCCGATCTGCAATTCGAAGCGGCTGGTGTCGGCGAAGGGCTCCGCCAGCGGGATCTCGTCCCAGCCCAGGCGCGGGGCGCCCATATCCACGGTGAAGACGTCCTCGCTCTCGCGGATGGCCGGCAGCAGCCCGCCCTTGGTCTGCACGGTCAGGCGCGTCCTGGCGGCGTCGCCCATACCGGCATCGGCCGTCATCGCCCAGGCGACGCAGCGCGTGCCGTTGCCGCAGGCGCCGGCCTCGCTGCCATCGGTGTTATAGATGCGCACGAAAGCGTCGGTGCCCGGCAGCTTGGGGTCGTGCAGGACCATCAACTGGTCGAAGCGGGCGCGCGGCTCGGCCGCGATGGCGCGGGCCTCGTCGGTGCTCACGATGTGCCTGGTGCCCCGCAGGTCGAGCACCGTGATCTGGTTGCCGAGCCCGTTCATCTTGAGGAACCGGCGATGGGCGAGGGCGTTCATCGGGCAATCGTTCCTAAACGTCACATATCCCAACAATAGCGGGTCTATGACCGAGGCGACCTGAAAAAGCCACCCTCGTGCCCGCTTGTCGCGATAGGTGGAGTTTCTATTGTGCGCCGCAAGGTGCGATTCGCGCTGAACTCGAGGCCGTGACGATGCGGTATTCCCGGTGGTCCTTCCGGATGTTTCTCTTGGCCGGTGTCGGCGTGACGGCGCTGGCCGGCGCGGCGGCCGCGCAGAGCACGGTTACTGCGCCCTCGGCGGCGCAGTCGGCGCCGCTGGCTCTGCCCCCCGGCGCCACGCCGGCGCAGGCTCAGTCCGCCCCCAACGAGGCGCCCCCCGCAGCCGTGCCGGACGGCCAGCCCGGCCCGCAGCCGGTGCAGCCGCCGCCGGCGGCGCCGAACGTGACCCCGCAGCCGGTCCAGCCGCCGCCGACCCTGCCTGGCCCGGCCGAGCCGCAGCCCGTGCAGCCGCCGCCGACCCTGCCGGTTCCCGGTCAGACGCCGGCGCCGCCCGCGCCGACGCAGCAGACCCAATTGCCCGATCCCAATTCCACGCTCGCCGGCAAGGGCACCGACACCTCCGACGTCGCTTCGGTGACGCTCGCGCCCAAGCCGGTGCTGCTAAAGGCCGGCCAGGCGACATGGGACCAGGGCTTCCAGCAGCTTTCCGATGCCGTGAAGGCGCTGCGGGCGGAAGCCCAACGCACCGGTCTCGCCGTCGCGGGCCGGCCGCTCTCGCTCTTCGTCGAGACCACCGATGACGGCTTCCGCTTCGAGGCGATGCTGCCGGTGGCGATCGCGCCCGGCGGCCAGCCTCCGGCGTTGGGACCTGATTTCAGGATGGGGACCTCGCCGGCAGGGGCGGCGCTGCGCTTCCTGCATCAGGCGCCCTATGACGACATCGACTCGACCTATGAGACGATCACCGCCTATCTCGAGGCCAAGAGCGTCGTGGTGAAGGACGCCTTCCTCGAGGAATATGTCAGCGACCTCAACGACGCCGGCGATCCGAACCTCGAGATCAACGTCTACGTCCAGCCGAAGTAGCTCTTTCTGTCATTCCGGGTTCGATCCTTCGGATCGCCCCAGAATGACAGGGAGCTACGCCTCCCAACTCAGCCCCGGTCGCATCGGCCTGAAGCGTTCCTCGGGCAGACCGGCCGCAGCCGCCGCGGCCTTCAGCGCCTGGGGCGGGCGCTCGATGCCTTCGTCGGTGAGCTGGAAGGTGCCCCAGTGGTGGCCGATGGCCTGCTCGGCGCGCAGGGCCAGCATTACCTTCACCGCCTCTTCCGGGTTCATGTGATTGTCGGCCATGAACCAGCGCGGCTCATAGGCGCCGATCGGCAGCACGGCGAGGCGGAAGGGGCCATGCTCGCGGCCCAGCCGCTCATAGAGCGAGCCGTCATGGAAGCCGGTGTCGCCGATATGGAAGATCTTCGTGCCGTCGGCCTCCAGGATGAAGGAGGCCCAGAGCGCCATGCGCCGGTCGAAGGCGCCGCGCGCCGACCAGTGATAGGTCGGCACCAGCGTCACGCTCAGGCGCTCGGTGAGCGACACCCTGTCCGACCAGTCGAGAGCCTCCGCCCTCGCGTCCGGAATCCGGGCCTTGACGATGGTGTCGTTGCCGAGCGGCATGATCATGCGCGGCCGGTCGCGGCGGTGGATGGCCGCGAGCGTCTCGATGTCGAGATGGTCGTAGTGGTTGTGCGTCACCAGCACCGCGTCGATGGCCGGCAGGTCGTCGAAGGCGACGCCCGGCGGGTTCACGCGCTTTGGCCCGATGAACGTGAAGGGGCTCGCCCGCTCCGACAGGACGGGATCGATCAGCAGGTTCTGGCCCGCGATCTGGTAGAGAAACGAGGCGTGGCCGAGATGGACGATGCGCGCTCCCTCGACCCGCGCGGGCGGCTTGTCCTGCGGCGGCGTCGCATAGCTCTCCGGAAAGGCCTCGCGCTCGCGCTTGCCGGTCTGCCAGCGCAGCACGTCCAGCAGGCCCTTCGACACGGTGCGGCCATCCGAGAAAACGAGCCCGTCGAAATGATCGCTGACCGGGCCTTGATAATAAGGATTGCGCGAGCGCGACACCGCCGCCCAGGCCGTCCCCGCCGAGGCGATGAGGGCGGCGGGACCGAGGGCGGCGAGAAGCTTGCGGCGGTTCATGGCCCGCAAGAGGTAGTGGCCTGCGGCTTGCGGTCAAGCCCGAGCGGGGTCAAGCCTCCTTGAGCGCGAGTGCGTGCAGCCAGCGTGTCGGCTTCTGGTCGTAGCCGCCTCCCATATCCTCGTCGATCGTCAAGCTCTGCCATCGCGATGGCGATCCGAAAGCTGAGACCAGATCTGAGCCCGAGAGGTAGTTGAAATAACGGCCGAAGCCGTCGCGGCCTTCCGTCTCGCCGGCCTTGAAGCTGGCGTAGAAGACGCCGCCCGGCTTCAAGGCGGCATGGATGCGATCGATGATGCCGGGCAAAGCGGCGCGGGGCGCATGAAGCAGGCAGGCATGGGCCCAGATGCCGTCATAGGCCTCGATCTCCGCCAGGTCCTCGAACAGCAGCACGCGCACCGGCTGGCCAAGGCGCTTTTCCGCCTCCGCCGCCAGTTCGGGCGAGCCGTCCGTGGGCACGACATCGAAGCCGCGCGCCAGCATTTCCGCGCTGTCCTGACCGCCGCCGCAGCCCAGTTCGAGGATGCGGCCGCCGGCGGGCGCATGAGCGACGAAACGGTCGATTCGCAGATGCTCGGCGTCACGCGGCCGGCCGGCATAGGCCTGTGCCTCGACCGCGTAGAAATCGAGAGTGCGAGCGTCCCGGTCGTCCATCGTGAGGCCTCAGTGGTGGCCCGAGCGGATCGCGACCGTCGCGATACCGGCGCCGATCAGGGCCGTGCCGCCGGCCTTGTTGAAGATGCCGATGGCGCGGGGGTTGCGGATGACCGAGCGGGCGCGGGAGGCGACGAGCGCGTAGCCCAGCGCATTGGCGAAGGCGAGGCCGACGAAGGTCGCCTCGAAGATCAGCATCTGCGTCCCGAAATCGGCCTTCGCATCGAGGAACTGCGGCAGGAAGGCGACGAAGAAGGTGATGCTCTTGGGGTTCAGCGCCGTCACGAGCCAGGCATGGCCGAGCATCTTCCAGGCGGGGGCCGCATCCTCGCGCGGCGTGGCGTCGAGCGTGCCGCCGGCGCGGAAGAGCTTGATGCCGAGCCAGATCAGATAGGCGGCGCCGACCCATTTCAGCGCGGTGAAGACCGTGGCCGAGGCCGCCAGCAGCGCGCCGACGCCGAGCATGGACAGCGTCATGGCGGTGAAATCGCCGAGCGCGACGCCGATCGCGATCGGCAGGGCGGTGCGCCAGCCCTGGCCGAGCGCATAGGAGACGACCAGCAGGATGGTCGGCCCCGGAATGACGAGGAGCACCGCGGTGGCGGCGGCGAAAGTGGCCCAGGCTTCGAAGGTCATGATGGAAGGCTCCGCTCAAAGACCAGAGCCATCACCGGATCGGGGCGGTTGTAAAGGGGCTTCGACATGCGACGCCGTCATCCCGGACAAGCCGCGCCCGGGCCTGCACTTCGCTCCGCCCGGAATGACGCCGCCAAAACGGACCTTGGTCAGCGCACAGGCTGCGGATTGTTGCCGAACCACATCGTCGTCGTGCCGGGCGCGCCCATCTCGCGGCGAACCTCCGGCTCGCTCGCGACGATCAGCACCCACCATGCGCGGTAGCTCGTGCGCGGGTCCTTGGAGAGGGCGATGCCGTAGCGGGTCGCCTCCTTCATGCGCAGGTTCTGGTCGTGACCCGGCGATTTGCGCCAGCCTTCGAAGGCTTCCTCGGTCGAGTAATACCCGCCGCCGAGGTTTTCGGCCGTGCGCGCGGAATCCAGCCCCGCCGCCGTGACGCGGGAGGCGAAGCTGCCATCGGCGTCGTGAGATAGCATGTTCTTCGCCACCATCGCATCGGCCTGACGCTGCGCCATCGCCATCAGGCGCGGGTCGGGCTTGAGCGGGTTGAAGCCGAGGCTCGTGCGGTAGGCATTGAGGATGCGCCCGGCCTGGGCCGGATCGAGCGTGACCGCGTTCAGTCGCTCGACCATGCGCGGATCGAGCACGCCCTCGCGGCGAGGCTCGCCGGCGCAGCCTGCGAGCAGGGCTGCGGCGAGGATGAGGAGGGCGGAACGGCGCTGCATCGGGCAGTCTCTCGATTTGTCGGAGCGGCGCATGGCGGCCGATCCAGGCATTCTCAAGGCTTCATTGGAAGAGGAAGCCTGAGCCGGACATGAACGGGTGGCCGCCCTCAGCCCTCGCGCGGGGGCGTGGCACCGCCCAGAGCTAAAAACTTGACTTATCCCGCAATCTCGCGCTTTAAGGCGCCATCCGTTTCGCCGACATCGCCGAAACCACATCCGCCGACCGGGACGCGCTCGCCGCTTTCATGATCCCGGAGGTCAACGTCCGACAGCGCGATTGCGCCCTCGGGCGCGAAAACCGTTTGGCGATGAGGTTGTGGCGTTGAAGGCTCCAAGATCACTGCGCGTCCGTAAAGACGCGATTACGGTGATCCATCCGATCGTTGGAGCATCGGATCCGACCTAGAAGTGGTTCCCACTTTTAGGTCCGATGCTCCGGAGGCAAGCAGGCAGGTCCGCATGTTCGGCACGCTGAGCGACAGGCTCTCCGGCATCCTCTCGGGGCTGACCCGCAGGGGTTCGCTGACCGAGGAGGACGTCAACGCGGCGCTGCGCGAGGTTCGCCGCGCGCTGCTGGAGGCCGATGTCGCGCTCGAGGTCGTGCGCTCCTTCACCGACAAGGTGCGCGAGCGGGCCGTCGGTGCCGAGGTTCTGAAGTCGGTCACGCCCGGCCAGCAGGTCATCAAGATC
>NZ_JBMDWH010000161.1:0-3770 GCF_048595345.1 Allobosea sp. | reverse complement strand
ACACGATGGGCACGCTTGCCGTGGGCGTCTCGACGCCCGGCAAGGTCCGCATGACCTTCTATTGCGGCGACAAGGCTGCAGCACGGGCCAACACGCTGATCAAGGCCGGGCCCTATCTCGAAGTCTCGCTGCCGAAGGCGGCCGGGCTCGACAAGGCGACCTCGCTCGACCTGGCCGCCGACGGCCATCGTGCCACCATTCCCGTGACGGCCAGCGCCGAGGGGGAGAGCGTCTCGCTCGCCTGGGAGCCGGATGCCCGCTTTGGCCTCGCGCAAATGAAGGCCGTGGTCGCGCGCCTCGCGAAGGCGAAGACGGCGTCGATCAAGGTCGCGGGGCAGGCGGTGAGCCTGCCGATGGCGGGCGCCGCCAAGGCGCTCGGCGACGATCCGCTCGGCTGCTAGCCAATGGCGGGCCGTGGTTCAGGCGACGATCTTCACCACATCCCGTTCTCGTCATAGCCGATGATGTCGTCCATTTCCTTTTTGGTCATGGACCGC
Organism: Allobosea sp.; assembly: GCF_048595345.1. GTDB lineage: Bacteria > Pseudomonadota > Alphaproteobacteria > Rhizobiales > Beijerinckiaceae > Allobosea. Next base: position 3,273 of record NZ_JBMDWH010000161.1, on the reverse strand, counting down.
CTGGCCGGCTTGATGCCGTGCTTGCGTAGAGCTCCCGCATGCGCCTCCGCCACGCGCCGCGCCTTTTCCTCCTCCGACAATTCGTCCTTGCCGAGTTCGCTCCTGACGGCCTGGCGCACGGCTTCGGTCAAGCTCAGGCCGCGGCGGCGCGCGAGCAGGCGCACGGCCTCCTCGGTTTCGCGATCCTTGATGTTGAGCGCCATGGCTTTCTTCCTTTTTCGCCCTTTTCTCTATGACGAGGGGGCTGCTGTGGATATGTCGGCCAAGCGGCGCGCGGGGCTTCAGGCCGCTTGGCAAGCGGCGGCCGAGGGCTCAGATAGAACCCCATGAAGTTCCCGCCCTCCATCCTCGAGGAGATCAAAGCGCGGCTGCCGGTCTCGGCGGTCGTGGGCAAGCGCGTGCGCCTGCAGAAGGCAGGGCGGGAGTGGAAGGGGCTTTCCCCCTTCAACGCCGAGAAGACGCCCTCCTTCTTCGTCAACGACCAGAAGGCCTCCTTCTTCGATTTCTCCTCGGGCAAGAACGGCGACATCTTCAAGTTCGTGATGGAAACCGAGGGGCTTTCCTTCCCGGAGGCAGTCGAGAAGCTGGCGGGCGAGGCCGGCGTGACGCTGCCGAAGATGACCCAGGAGGCGCAGGTCCAGGAGGAGCGGCGCAAGGGGCTGCACGAGGTGGTGGAGCTCGCGGCGCAGTTCTTCGAGGCGCAGCTGACGGGCGAGCGCGGTGCCGCCGCCCGGCGCTATCTCTCGACGCGCGGGCTGGACGGGGAGGCGCGCACGCGCTTTCGCCTCGGCTACGGGCCGGCGGACCGTTTCGCGCTGCGCGACCATCTCGCGGCCAAGGGCGTGCCTGCCGAGCTGATGATGGAGGCGGGGCTGCTGGTGCATGGCGAGGAGATCGCCGTGCCCTACGACCGCTTCCGCGACCGCATCATGTTCCCCATCCATGACGGGCGGGGCCGCGTCATCGCCTTCGGCGGGCGGGCGATGAGCGCGGAGGTCTCGGCGAAATACCTGAACTCGCCGGAGACGCCGCTCTTCCACAAGGGCTCGCTGCTCTTCAACCACCACAATGCCCGCAAGGCGGCCCACGACACCGGCCAGGTGATCGTCGTTGAGGGCTATGTCGACGTGATCGCGATGGCGCTTTCGGGTTTTCCGCAGACGGTGGCGCCGCTCGGCACGGCGCTGACGGAGGACCAGCTCGGCCTGCTCTGGCGCATGGCGGACGAGCCGGTGATCTGCCTCGATGGCGACAAGGCCGGCCGCAAGGCCGCCAGCCGCGCGATCGACCTGGCGCTGCCGCTGCTCGAGCCCGGCAAGTCGCTCTCCTTCGCGCTGCTGCCGGACGGGCAGGACCCTGACGATCTCGCCCGCTCGGGCGGCAAGGCGGCCATTGCCGAGGTGATGGGCGCGGCGCGCCCGCTCGTCGACATGCTGTGGCAGCGGGAGGTCGAGGCCGGCCCACTCGACACCCCCGAGCGCCGCGCCGCCTTCGAGCGGCGGCTGAAGGAGCCGCTGGCGCAGATCCGCGACGAGACGACGCGCAAGCACTACCGCCGCGAGATGGACGAGCGGCTGGCGCAGCTCTTCGCCAGCGCCGCCCCGACGCGGTCCGAAAGGGGTGGGCAGGGCGGCTTCCAGCGCGGCAAAGGCGGCTTCCCAGGCGGCGCGCGCGGCAGCGGCTTCCGGCAGGTGCCGCCCTGGCTCGCGGGGCCGCTCCGGGCTTCCAGCGCACTCACCCAGTCACGCATGATCGCGAAAGTCCGTGGCGAGGACCAGCGCGAGGCCTTCATCCTCCTAGCGCTCGCGAACCATCCCGACCTCATCCTGCGCTGTCTCGACGACATCGCCGAGCTCTCGCTGGACGGACCGGCGGCAGAGCGCCTGCGGCAGGCGCTGCTCGATGCGGTCGACGACAGTCTCGATCGCGAGCGCCTCGCCGAGCGTCTGGCGCAGCCGCGGGTGCGCGAGGCCTATGGCCAATTGCTGGCGGTGACGGGCCCGGCCGAGCGGCTCAAACTCGCCCAAGACGCTGATCCTGAATCGGTTTTCGACTCGATTCATCAAGCTGTCGTCTTGCATCAGCGCGCGCGGACGCTAAATAGCGAGTTGCGAGCAGCCGAACGCGCATTGGCTGACGAAGCGACCGAAGCCAATTTCGCCTGGATCAAGGACGTCAAGGCCCGCCTCGAAACGATCGAGGGCATCGAGGCCATGTCCGAGGATTGAAGCGCCGGGCCTTGGCGGTCGCCTATGTCGATGTGCGCGAAGCTTGCGGGTGGTTCACGATTCGTCAACGACGTTGGGTGCCATCTGCGGATGAGTGATTTGGGTGGGTGAGCGCGCCGGGCCTTCGGTCGCGCCGCCCTTTTATGCGTCGGTATGGTGCCTCGCGGCGACCGGCGCAGGAGCGGAGCGCTGATTGATGGCGACGAAAGCGAGCGAACGGGACAAGACCGATCAGGTTGCGCCGGATGCCCCGCCGACGACCGACGGTCCCCTGCTCGATCTGACGGATCAGGCCGTCAGGCGGATGATCAAGCTCGCGAAGAAGCGCGGCTATGTCACCTATGACGAACTGAACGAGGTTCTGCCCTCGGAGGAGTTCACCTCCGAGCAGATCGAGGACGTGCTCGGCCAGCTCAGTGAGCAGGGCATCAACGTCGTCGACAACGAGGATCCGGAAGCCGCCGGCGAGGATCGCGCCAACCGCAAGGAGGGCGCCGCCGCGGCGGCCGACGAGGATGAGGGGGAGGGCGGCGATCTCGTCGATGCTTCGCGCCAGACCCTGCCGACCGAGACCAAGCGCAACCTCGAGCCGACCGAGCGCACCGACGATCCGGTGCGCATGTATCTGCGCGAGATGGGCTCGGTGGAACTGCTCTCCCGCGAGGGCGAGATCGCCATCGCCAAGCGCATCGAGGCCGGCCGTGAGGCGATGATCGCCGGGCTCTGCGAGAGCCCGCTGACCTTCCAGGCGATCATCATCTGGCGCGACGAGCTGGTCGAAGGCAAGGTCCTCCTGCGCGACATCATCGACCTCGAGGCGACCTATGCCGGCCCTGACGGGAAGAACCCCGTCGTGGAGGGCGAGGAGGGCGCCGAGGAGGCCGAGGCCGCCGAAACTCCGGAAGGCGAGACGCCGCCGGAGATGGACGACGACGACATGGAGAACAACGTGTCGCTCTCGGCCATGGAAGCCGAGCTGAAGCCGCGCGTGCTCGAAACCTTCAATGCCATCGCCGACGACTACAAGAAGCTGCGCCGCCTGCAG
>NZ_JBMDWH010000160.1:0-2072 GCF_048595345.1 Allobosea sp. | reverse complement strand
GGCGTGGTAGGCCTTCACCGTCTCGCGCAGGCTGGTGCCCTTCTCCTGCACGCAGAAGGGCAGCACGGTCGTGTTGCCGCCGAAGGCGGCCGAGCGCGTGCCGCTCTCGAAATCGTCCGCCATGACGATGCCCTCCCCGCTGGGCTGGGAGATGTGGACATGGCTGTCGATGCCGCCTGGCAGGACGAGCCGGCCCGTGGCGTCGATCACCCGCCGGGCGTCGCCCAGCCCGTGTCCGAGCGCGACAATGCGGCCGTCGCGGATGCCGACATCGCAGGCGAAGGTGTCGGACGCGGTGGCCACGGTGCCGTTGGCGATGATGAGGTCGTAGGCCATGCTTTTCCCCTCCGTCACCCCGCCTCGGCGAGCGGCACCATGGCCGCCCGGTGGCGCGCAAGCTCTTCCATCACGACATCCTCCACCGAGGGCCCGGCCGGCTCGCACAGGGTGGGCCGCAGCCGGGTCTCGACCAGGGAGAGATGCGTCGTCATCGCCTTGACCGCCTTGCCGCGCTCGCGGGCCGCCAGCGCGCGGAAGATGGCCCGGTGTTCGTCGCAGCCGCAGGCGGAGCCGGCGCTGGTCTCGTAGCGCTTCACCAGCATCAGCGTGCGGCTGATCAGCTCCTGCGCCTGGCGCTGGACGAGCGGGTTCTCGGTCAACTCCGCCAGCAGGTAATGAAACTCCGCCGAGAGCCGCTGCCAGGTCGCCTGGTCGCCGCAGCGCAGCGCCTCCGCCTCGGCCTCGACATGCGCGCGCAGCCGCTCGATCTGGGCCGGCGTCAGGTTGTCGGCGAGATGGGCCGCCATGCCGCTCTCCAGGATGCGGCGCGCCTCGTAGACGAGATGGCCCTCGCGCAGGTCCGGCGCGATGGTGAAGGCGCCGCGGTTCCGGACCATGTCGAGCAGCCTCTCGGCGCCCAGCCTGTGCAGCACCTTGCGGATGCGCTCCCGGCTGACGCCGAACATCTCGGCGAGGCGATGCTCGCCGAGCTTCAGCCCGCCAGGCAGCCGGCCGGTGAGCAGCACCCGCGTCAGGACCGCATGAATCTCTTCTTCCTGCATGGCCCGATTATCGCGACCGCCTCCGGAAACGCCAACCCGCCGCCCGCACATTCTTTCGGCAGAGCCAGCCCTACATCAGGCACAATGTACTATGCATTGTGCACAAATATCGGCTGATCCGGATGCGTTTTCGCATCGGATTTCGAGTCAAAATGTCCATCTATCCCATTGTGATTGATGTGTTTTCATCGTCATTCAATGGCCTTTTTGCCCTGAGCGAATTCCGTTGGCACAGGCGTTGCTGGAAGGGGGCGTCACTCCAGCCCGAGGATCCGCCATGGACGCTTTCGCTGCCCGCCCGAGCCGCCGCTCCTTCCTCGCCGGTGCCGCCGGCAGCGCAGCGCTGATCGCCGCGCCTTCCGTCCTGCGGGCCCAGACGCGGGAGCTGGTCGTCGGCGGTGCGGCCGGGCACAAGCCCTGGGTCGAGCAGATCGTCGTCCCCGCCTTTGAGAAGAAGTACAACTGCAAGGTCATCTTCGAGGGCACGCGCTCGCTCGTGAACCTCGAGAAAATGCAGAAGAACAGGGACAAGCCCTATATGTCCGTCGTCCAGATGGACGATCCGGTCATGATCCTCGCCGTCAAGGAAGGGCTTCTCGACCCGCTGACCCCGGCGAAGACCCCGAACCTCGCCAATCTCGTCGCCGGCTCCACCCATATGGACGGGATGTGGGCGAACTACCTTCAGCCCTGGCTCGGCATCGCCTACAACAAGTCGCTGGTGAAGACGCCGCCGGCATCCTGGGCCGAGCTCTTCGACGCCAAGTACAAGGGCCGGGTCATCATTCCCTCCCTGCAGAACACGGAAGGGCTGCCGATCCTCTTCGCGGCCGGCCTGCTCGCGGGCGCCTCGCTCGACGCCGCGCAGAAGGACACCGATGCCGCCTTCAAGAAGCTGGTCGGCCTCAAGCCGAACCTGCTGACGGTCTACACCCAGCAGCCGCAGGCCTTTAACCTGCTTGAGCAGGGCGAGGCGCATCTGATCGGGCCTGCTATGTCGTCCTATTGCCT
>NZ_JBMDWH010000159.1:0-24337 GCF_048595345.1 Allobosea sp. | reverse complement strand
GGGGCTTTACAGCTCGAGATTCTCGTCGAGCAGATCCGCAGAGAGCGGGAAGCGGAATTCCAGGCCGAAGCCGCCATCGAAGGGGCGGACGATTCGGGCCGGCGTCGAGCCGATGCGCACGGCCGCGCCGATGGGCAGATCGACATCCGTCGTGATCGCTGCGCCCGACAGCGAGATGTCGATCACGCGCACCACATGTTCCGAGCCGTCTTCCATGAACAGGATGGAGCGGGGATTGCGCGGTGCGATCCGCTCATGGCGCCGGTCTTCCGGCAGGCCGAGCTCTTCGTGGTTGGCGAGCCAGGTGAGCTGCGCGGTGAACTTTTCGCGTTTGCGGCTCGTCGCGGTGATGGTCATCGCGAAGCCTTCGAGCGTCGTGCGCACGCAAAGCCCTTCGATGCGCCCCAGATGCTCGAGATAGACGATGACGCGCTCGCCGGGCGCAGCCTTGGCGGGAGCCGCCAGATGCACGCCGCCGGGCGAGATGTCGATGGTCTGGCAGGGGTACTCCATCCGGTTCGGCAGCATATAGCGGCCGAGCAGCACCACCTTCATCCGGTGGTGCCGTCTGCGCTCGGCCGGGACGGCCGCTGTCCTGGGAATTTGGAGTGCGCTCAACATTCCTGACCAGCCTGGAAACCGCCGTGATCCTAGGAAGTCGCGGTTAACGGGAGGTTTTTGCGGCGGCGGTTTCGTTCAGGTCGTCAGGCCCGGCCGCCCGGCAGAACGAGCAGGCGCGGCGGGCCGGCGCGCTGCGGTTCGGGCGTGCGCGGGCGCGAGGCGGCGGCCGGCCAGAGCATCCGCAGCGAGATCATCCGCATGCTGTGGACGGTGTCGAGCCCGAGCCATTCGGGCGTCATGGTGGGCGAGAGGGCGCCGAGTAGGCGTGCATGGGTGCGGCCGCGATAGCGCAAGGGCAGCAGCAGCAGCTCCAGATGGATCGGCAGCCCGGTGCTGGTCTCGCCGGAAAGGCCGGCGACGGCGCCGACGCTCTCGTCCATCACCGTCTGGACCAGCCGGCGCATATCGGCCTGCGATTCCACGTCCGGCCAAAGAGCGGTGAAGAGACGGCCGCGCAGCTCGTGCCCCGTCAGGGCGCAGAGCCGCGTGCCTGCGAGGCGGAAAACCGGGCCGATCGGCTCGTTTTCCAGCACGAAGGTGTCGGCCAGAGCATGACGCAGGGCGCCCGGCTCGATCTCGCCGCGCTCGGGGGCCGAGCGTTCGCCGCGCAGCTTGTCCCAATAGTCGAAGACCAGACGTGTGCTCGTGTTCTTCATCATCGCCCAATTCAGCCGGCGTCCGCGTCGTCGCCGGTGCCTGCGTGCCGCGATGGGTCACAAGCGTGCGATCGGGGGACGAATCAGTCCTTCGGTGAATCGAGGACGCATCCGCCATGCCGTCTTGCCACCCCTGCAGTGGTGGGGGGAGGCGCGGGGGAGGGCAAGGTTAACGAAGGGTTGACGCTGTGGATGAAAGCTAAAATGCCGCGCATGGCCGCGCCCGAGGGGCGCTAGAGGGCCCTTGCGCCGCACTGCGCCATCGGCAACTGTGCCGCCCGATGGTGATGCACGACCCCCGCCCGCCGGCCCGCGAACCGGCGCTCAATCTGCCCTCCGTGGTGGTCTGGCTGCTGGCGGCGCTCGTCCTCATCCATGCCGGCCGCGGCCTGCTCCCGGACGGTTATGACGACCTGGTGATCTCCTGGTTCGCCTTCGTTCCGGCGCGCCTGACGCTGTGGCTGGAGCCTGGCCGTCTCGACGAGGTCATCGGGGCGCTGGCGCAGTCGGCTGCGGGGCAGGACATCGCCGACCGCCTGCAGCTGGTGCGGCTGCTCCTGGCGGATGGCGGGGTTCGGCTGTGGACGGTGCTGACCTATGGCTTCCTGCACGGTTCGTGGATGCATGTGGTCTCCAACGCGGTCTGGCTCGCCGCCTTCGGCAGCCCCGTCGCGCGCCGTCTCGGTCCGGGCCGCTTCGTCAACCTGATGGCGCTCTCGACGATCGCGGGGGCACTGCTGCACTGGTGGACGCGCGATCTCGACATTCAGCCCCTGGTGGGTGCCTCCGCCGGTATTTCGGGGCTGACGGCGGCGGCGATCCGCTTCGTCTTCGCACCAGGGCTGCGCTTCGGCGCCTTGGGCGACGACGCCGTGGTTCGTTCGATCCCCGCCGAGCCGCTCGGCCGGCTCTGGCGCAATTCGCGCGCGCTGCTGTTCGTCGTCTTCTGGTTCGTCACCAATATCCTGTTCGGCGCGGGGCTCGTTCCGATCTTCGGGGAGGGCGCCAGCATTGCCTGGCAGGCGCATATCGGCGGCTTCCTGGCCGGGCTCCTGCTGTTCCCGCTCTTCGACCGCGGGCGCCCGCCGGCCTGAGGCGGCCTGAGCGCTGCGGCGAGCCGGCGCGCGGGCTGAAGCGGCGCCAAGAGCGCGCCGCAAGTCTGATTGCTTGCCTGCGTCCTCCTCTTGGCCCACACTCGGCCGCATCGTGAAGCGTTTGCGGGCCTGTGCGGCATCGTGAGTTCGTCGCCGGCCGGAAGCATCCGCAGATGAAGCGCCGGTCAACGGCGCAGCCGACAGGAGGATTCGTCGATGCATGTCGAGCAGCTTCTCAAAGACAAGGGCCGCGATGTCGTGGCCGTGCAGCCGCACCGCACGCTGGCCGAAGCGATCAAGACCCTCAGCGACAGGCGGATCGGCGCCGTGGTGGTGATGGGCGCCGACGGCGCGCTCGTCGGCATCCTGTCCGAGCGGGACATCATCCGCGCGCTCGGCGCCCATGGCAGCGCCGCCCTGAACAATGCGGTGTCCAGCGTCATGACGGCGAAGGTCGTCACCTGCCGTCCCCAGACCAGTGTCGACGAACTGATGGAAATCATGACGACGGGCCGGTTCCGCCACGTGCCCGTGGTCGAGGACGGCCGTGTCTCCGGCATCGTGTCGATCGGCGACGTGGTGAAGTTCCGCGTGGCGGCGATCGAGGCCGAAAGCCAGGCGATGCGCGACTACATCGCGATGGCGTGAGGCCGGCTCGAGTCGGCTCGGTCGCGGCCCGTCGCTCTCAGCCTGTCGGCAGATAATTGGCGTTGACGACCGTCTCGATCTCCTCCAGCGCGCGCTCGGCCGCTTGGCGTCCGAGCTGGATGATCTCCTCGGCGCGGTGGAAGTCGAAGAGGCCGACCTTGCCCAGCCGCGGGCCGAGCATCACGTCCGGCGGGTCGCCGGCCAGACGCGAGCGCGAGATCCGGTCCTGCGTGATGTTGAAGGCATCGATCATCACGCCGGCGAGTCCGGGGCGCGATTCGTTCGGACGGCCGACCATCCGCCGCACGCGGCGGGCGGCGCCGGTGATGCCGTTGAACCAACTCGGGCTGGGTCGCACCTCCAGCTCCGGCACGATCTCCTCGGCCAGTTCGCGGTCCGGCTCCGAGCCATGGCTCTGGATGACGGTGCCGCGCCCGGCGAGGTCGTTGTTGAGGTTGATGCAGATGACGATGTCGGCCCCGAGCGCGCGGGCGGCTGTGACCGGGACCGGGTTGACCAGCGCGCCGTCCATGAGCCAGCGGCCGCCGAGCTTCACGGGGTCGAAGATGCCCGGCAGGGCATAGGAGGCGCGCAGCGCCTCGATCAGAGGCCCATGCGTCAACCAGATTTCATGGCCGGTGCCGAGTTCGGTCGAGATCGCGACGAAGCGCTGCTGCAAATCCTCCAGCCGCAGATTCGCGAGGTCCCGTTCCAGCAGGCGCTTGAGCTTGCCTCCGGAGATGAGCCCGGAACCGCCGATGTGGAAATCCATCAGCCCGACGACCCGGCGCTTGGTCAGCCCGGTGGCGAAGGCCTTCAATTCGTCGAGCTTGCCGGCGGCGTAGCAGCCGCCGACGACGGCGCCGATCGACGTTCCTGCGATGACTTGCGGCGCGAAACCAGCTTCCATCAGCACTTCGAGCGCGCCGATATGGGCCCAGCCGCGTGCCGCGCCGCCGCCCAGGGCCAGGCCGATGCGCGGCCGGCCGGATCGGCTCTGAGCGGGTCGGGTCTCGGCGGTGCCGGCCACGCTGGCGTCGTTCATCGCGGGTCCACCTCCGCCCAGACCAAAAGCCCGCCGTGCGACACCGTCCCAGAACATCGGTTCCAGCCCTCCGCCGTCTCTCGACGATGGCAGAGCCGGATGAGCGAATGGTGAACGCGGGCCGCCATCGATTATCGCCGGCCCTTGACGTTCCGGTGAAGGCCGGCGCGGGCACGGTGGATATGCGCGGAACGTCAGGCGAAGCGCAGCGGTTCCGAAGCCTGCTCGCGAAGGGGCTGGGCGCGGTAGAAGCAGGATCGGCGCCCGGTATGGCAGCAGCCGCCGTCACCCGCCACGTTCACCCGCAGCCAGAGCGCGTCCTGATCGCAATCGACGCGCATCTCCACGATGGTCTGGACCTGGCCCGAGGTCGCGCCCTTGTGCCAGAGCTCGCTGCGGGAGCGCGACCAGTACCAGGCCTCGCCGGTTTCGATGGAGCGCCGCAGCGCCTCGGCGTTCATATGCGCGACCATCAGCACCTCGCCGGTCTGCGCCTCGGTCGTGACGCAGGTGACGAGGCCGTTGGCGTCGAAGCGCGGCGAGAGGACGGTGCTCTCTTCCAGCGCGTGCTTGTCGGCTGGGGCGGGGAAGGCGCTCACAGGCCGGGCGCCTTCGCCATGGTGAAGAAGCGGACCTGCTCGGCCGGATCGGTGGCGAAGAGGCCGCGATATTGGCTGGTCATGGTCGCCGCGCCCTGTTTCTGCACGCCGCGCATCGACATGCACAGATGCTCGGCCTCGATCAGCACCGCCACGCCGCGCGGTTTCAGGCATTCCTCGATGGCGTCGGCGATCTGCGCCGTCATCGTTTCCTGGGTCTGGAGGCGGCGTGCGAAGACCTCGACCACCCGGGCGAGCTTGGAGAGGCCGACGACGCCGCCGGCCGGATAGTAGCCGATATGCGCCTTGCCGAAGAAGGGAACCATGTGGTGCTCGCAGTGCGAATAGAACGGGATGTCGCGCACCAGCACCATCTCGCGATAGCCTTCGACATCCTCGAACACCCGGTCGAGAATGTCGCGCGGGTCCTCGCCGTAGCCGCGGAAGAGTTCGCCGTAAGCCTTCACCACGCGCTCGGGAGTCTCGCCCAGGCCCTCGCGCGCCGGGTCGTCGCCCGACCAGCGGATCAGGGTGCGCACGGCCTCCTCGGCCTCCTCCCGCGTCGGCCGCTTGCCGAGGAGCGTGTCGGCGGGAAAAGCCCGGTCGACCGGCAGGGTCTTGACCACTGAGGTCATCATTCGCCTCACATTCGGGGTCGGGGAGGCCCAGGCGTCACGGGCTTCACCGGCGGCAACGCCGCCATGCGGCGGAAGGAAGCGTCCATGCCCTCCCGCCGCGCGGCGATCAAGCCTATATTGGGCAGCGACGCCGGGCTTGCCAGCCCGCGACAGGAACCGACATGCTGGACGACATCTACAACAAACGGATTCTCGCGCTGGCGGCGAACATCCCGCTGCTGGAGCGGTTGCCTGAGCCCGACGCGACCGCCCGGGCGCATTCCAAGCTCTGCGGCTCCACGGTGACCGTCGACCTCACCATGGATGGCGATGTCGTCAGCGGTTTCGGCCATGAGGTGAAGGCCTGCGCGCTGGGGCAGGCCTCGTCCTCGATCATGGCGCGCCATGTGGTGGGATCGACCGCGCAGGAGCTGCGCGAGGTTCGGGAGCAGGCTCGCGCCATCCTGAAGGAAAACGGTGTGCCGCCGACCGGCAAATGGGCCGATCTCGAGGTGCTGGTGCCGGTGCGGGACTACAAGGCGCGCCATGCCTCGACGATGCTCACCTTCGATGCGGTGGTCGAGGCGATCGAGCAGATCGAGGCCAAGCGGCGAGAGGCCGCCGCCTGATCACTTCACGCCGAGCGCGGTGCGGATTTCCGGCACCGTCTCCTTGAAGCGGACCTGGAACGCCTTGTCCGCCAGCAGCGCCTTGGCGACCGCGCGGCCGACCTTGTCGCCGGCGACGAGGTCGCTGCGATAGTGGAAACCGCAGATCAGGCGGCTTTCGTCGTAGCTCTTCACCCTCTCCTCGAGTTGGTCGCCCATTTCAGGCGCGGCGGCCTTCAACAGATCGGCATAGAGCGCGGCGGTGGCGGCATGGGCCGAGGGGAATGAGGTGCCGTCCGGCCGGGCGCCGGGGCAGGGCTTGACGCGAACCTTGTTCCAGACGCTGAACGGGCGCTGGCGGCTGGTGAGGCGATGGACGCTCTTGAGAAGGATGGACAGCTCGACCTGCGCCTCGCGGAACAGGAGGCGTGCTTCGCGATGGGTGTTGTCGACATATTTGGTGTCGATCCCGCTCAGGAAGTTCACCAGCGCCTGACGTTGGTCGGCGATGGCCTGCTTCTCGCGCTCGGGCGTGCGTTCGGAGCTGAGCTTCAGCACCTCCTCGAATTCCGCCTTGGCCTCCGGCGAATTGGGGGCCGGAGGCAGACCGATGATCTTGGCGATGTCGAGATGGGCGCCGTCGAGCCAGAGCAGATAAGGGCGCTGCTGCGCCTGCGCTGCACCGGCGAGGCTCAGTGTCAGCAGCAACGCCGCACCGGCGAGGCTATGGCGAAGGGTCGAGGCGCGCAGCATGATGGGGTTCTTCGAAGGATGCGGATGCGGTGACGACCGGGCGAGACGATCTGGACGATCTATTCGATCAGGTCTCTGTTAAGCAAAGATTTTCGCAGGCGCGAAAGATCGCTCGCGCGCCGCGCGTGATCGCGCATGTCCTGATCCGCGGCTATCAGCTCAGCCTGTCGATGCTGGTCGGGCGCCATTGCCGGCATTGGCCGAGCTGCTCGGCCTATACCGACGCGGCGATCCAGCGCCATGGCCTGTGGCGCGGCGGCTGGATCGGGCTGGCGCGGATCTGCCGCTGCAACCCCTGGGGAACGAGCGGCATCGATCTGGTCTGCGAGGCTCTGCCGCCTGGCGCGCGATGGTATCGTCCGTGGCGCTATGGCCGCTGGCGCGGGACGAACGAGCCGGAGGAGGCCATCGCCCCCGCGCCTGGGGGGCTCACTTCGATTGGCGCTGGGCCTGAGCCGTCCTGAGCGCATCCTTGCAGCCCTGCGAGAACTGATCGGGCTTTTCCTTCAGGCAGGCCATGAGGCGGCCTCCGCCGGGCGTGATGCCGGGACAGTTCTTGGCGAAGTCGGCCTGGCAGGCGGCGCGGACCGCGCCTCTGTCCTGAGCAAAGGCCGGAACGGCGGCGGTCAGCATGAGGGCGGCGAGAAGAATGCGGGGCATGACGGCTCCTGTCCATAAAAGGGCAGCATGACTCCTGAACGTGGCCAGCTTGCCGCGGGTTTTCGGCCAGATGACAAAGCCGAAAGCTTCGCGCGGATTGCGCCGGCCGAAACCCTCGTATAGGCCGTGACCTCCTTCAGGCCGCTTCACCGGATACCCGGCCCGACAGGATTTCATGCGGTATCCGGTCTGTCTTACGGGGTTCGTATCCCCGAGTGAGCAGGAGCGCGATCGATGACGATCTCCCTGACCTTTCCCGACGGCGCCCAGCGCGAGTTTCCCTCCGGCATCACCGGGGCCGACATCGCCAAGGGCATTTCCCCCTCCCTGCTGAAGCGCACGGTCGCGATGGCGCTCGACGGCACGGTCGTCGATCTCTCCGACCCGATCGAGCGCGACGCCAGGATCGAGTTCCTGAACCGCGAGGATCCGCGCGCGCTGGAGCTGATCCGACACGACACGGCCCATGTGCTCGCCGAGGCGGTGCAGGAGCTGTTCCCGGGCACGCAGGTGACGATCGGCCCGGTCATCGATAACGGCTTCTTCTACGATTTCGCCCGCAACGAGCCGTTCACGCCGGACGATCTGCCCGTGATCGAGAAGAAGATGCGGGAGATCATCGCGCGCGACAAACCCTTCACCAAGGAGGTCTGGAGCCGCGACAAGGCCAAGGACTTCTTCGCGGCGAAGGGCGAGGCCTACAAGGTCGAGCTGGTCGATGCCATTCCGGCCGACCAGACGCTCAAGATGTATGCGCAGGGCGACTGGATCGATCTCTGCCGTGGGCCGCACATGACCTCGGTCGGCAAGGTCGGCAACGCCTTCAAGCTGATGAAGACGGCCGGTGCCTATTGGCGCGGCGACAGCAACAACGCGATGCTGACGCGCATCTACGGCACCGCCTTCGCCAAGCAGGAAGAGCTCGACGCCTATCTCAAGCAGATCGAGGAGGCGGAAAAGCGCGACCATCGCAAGCTCGGCCGGGAGATGGACCTGTTCCACTTCCAGGAGGAGGGGCCGGGCGTCGTGTTCTGGCACTCCAAGGGCTGGCGGCTGTTCCAGGAGATCATCGCCTATATGCGCCGGCGCCTTGCCGCCGACTATGAGGAGGTCAACGCCCCGCAGGTGCTCGACAAGTCCTTGTGGGAGACGTCCGGACACTGGGGCTGGTACCAGGACAACATGTTCGCGGTGAAGTCGGCCTCGGCCTTCGAGAACCCGAACGACAAGGAGCGCGACCACAAGGTTTTCGCGCTGAAGCCGATGAACTGCCCCGGCCATGTGCAGATCTTCAAGCACGGCCTGAAGAGCTACCGCGATCTCCCGATCCGGCTTGCGGAATTCGGCAATGTGCATCGCTATGAGCCGTCCGGCGCGCTGCACGGGCTGATGCGCGTGCGCGGCTTCACACAGGACGACGCGCACATCTTCTGCACGGAGGAGCAACTCGCGGCCGAGTGCCTGAAGATCAACGACCTGATCCTCTCGGTTTATGCCGATTTCGGCTTCGACCAGGACCTCGTGATCAAGCTCTCGACCCGTCCGGAGAAGCGTGTGGGCTCCGATGCGCTCTGGGACCATGCCGAAGAGGTGATGGGCAAGGTTCTCGAGCAGATCGCGGCCCAGTCCGGCAACCGGATCAAGACGGAGATCAATCCGGGCGAGGGCGCCTTCTACGGGCCGAAATTCGAATACGTCCTGCGCGACGCCATCGGCCGCGACTGGCAATGCGGTACGACGCAGGTCGACTTCAACCTGCCGGAGCGGTTCGGCGCCTTCTATATCGGCGCCGATGGCGAGAAGAAGCAGCCGGTGATGGTCCACCGCGCCATCTGCGGCTCGCTGGAGCGCTTCACCGGCATCCTGATCGAGCACCATGCCGGGCATTTCCCGCTCTGGCTGGCGCCTGAGCAGGTCATCGTCTGCCCGATCGTCTCCGATGCCGACGCCTATGCGGAGGAGGTCACGATGGCGCTTCTGTCCGAGGGAATCCGCGCCCGAGCGGATCTGCGCAACGAGAAGATCTCCTACAAGGTGCGCGAGCATTCGCTGGCGAAGATCCCGGTGATCCTCGCCGTCGGCAAGCGCGAGGCCGAGGAGAAGACCGTGACGGTGCGCCGCCTCGGCAGCCAGGCGCAGACGGTGATGCCGCTGTCGGACGCTCTCGCCACGCTTATCGGCGAAGCGCAGGCGCCGGATCTGGAGCGCAGGGCGAAGGCGAGGGCTGCCAGGGGCTGAGGCCCCGGCAGCGGCCGGCCCGCTCCGTCGCGGCGATTGCACACCGCCCCGCAGTCCCGGCCAGCGGTATACGCTGTCGCCTGGGCTGCGCCGCTTCGCCGGAACATCCGCCTGCGCAGCGCCTGAGCGTTCGCGTCGATCACTTTTGTGTGCGCACGCAAGCGCCGCGCCGCTCTTTCTTCGGAAAGCCGCAATCGCGCGCGAGCGTCACACGCGCTTGTGACGCGCCGGAAAGGTGACGTTAACCAGCGCCTCCGATATGAACGGGAGATGAACAGCGCAGGCAGGGTTCGTTCAGCTTTTGCCTTGCGACCCGGAACCTGCGTTTCGACGTTCGCGTTTGTTTGCCGCAAATCGCTTTCGAGGAGCTGAAGGGTCGTGCAGCCCGCCGCGTCATTCCAGCGCTTTCTGCTCGCCGGTCAGGCGGGGGGAGCCGTGCCCGGCAAGCCGGCGCGCGATGCGCGGATCGACGTCATTCGCGGCCTTTGCCTGCTGATCATCTTCATCAACCACATGCCGGGGAATATCGCCGCGGCCTATACGCCCCATAATTTCGGGTTCTCCGACGCAGCCGACATCTTCGTCCTGCTTGCGGGCGTTTCGGCGACGCTGGCCTATGGCGGCCTGATCGAGACGCGGGGCCTGCCGATCGCGGCGCTGAAGCTCGGGGCGCGGCTCTGGACGCTCTACATCGCTCATATCGCGGTGTTCATCATCGTCTGCGGTGTCATCGCCGCCGCGGTGACCCGGACGCAGAACCCGCTCTATATCGAGCTGATCAACGTCCAGCCCTTCTTCCGGGATACGATCGAAGCCCTGCTGGGCGCGCTGACCCTGACTTACCAGCCCTCCTATCTCGATATCCTGCCGCTCTATATCGTGCTGTTGGCGCTGTTTCCGGCGATCTATTACGCGGTGCGGCTGAGCCCGTTGCTGGCGCTGGCGGTCTCGTTGGCGATCTGGCAGGGCGCGCTCGCGTTCGGGCTCAATCTGCCGAATTCGGATGCGACCTGGTTCTTCAATCCCTTCGCCTGGCAGGTGATATTCGTGCTCGGCGTCGTGATCGGTCGTTGCAACCAGCTGCACATTGCGGCACCGCGCCTGCGCTGGCTGGATGCGGCGGCGCTCGGTTTCCTTCTCTTCGCTTGGGCGGTGAAGGTCGGACCCGGCAACTTCACCGGCCTGCCGGTCCTGAACGACTGGTTCGACTCGGTGCAGCTGGGCTCGGACAAGACCAATCTGGCCTGGAGCCGCCTGCTGCATCTGGCCGCCCTGACCTGGCTTGCCGTGCGGTGGCTGCCGGCGGGCGACACGCTCGCCCGCTCCTTCATCGGGCGGGCGCTGGCGAAGACGGGGCAGAATTCGCTGCATGTCTTCTGCGTCGGCATCGTCCTGTCGATCGCTGGGCAGGTCGTGCTGGCCGAGACGTCCTTCGATCCGACCGTCCAGTTGGCGGTTTGCGTCAGCGGCGTTACAATCTCGCTGGGCCTAGGGGTTTTCCTGTCGTGGTATCGCACGATCACCAGTCGCACGGCCGGCGCGCGCAACGTCTCCGCGCCGTCTTCGGCGGCGCCATCCTCCTCGCTGCTGCCGGGCTGAGCCTGTCGGCCGGCGCCGCGCCTGCGGCGAGCTTCGCCGGATCGGATGCACGCTGCCGGGCCGGCATCGCGCAGCAGCCTTTCGCGCCGTCCCTGCCCGCCGCCCGGCGCGCTCTGCAGGAGACCGGGCGCCTGACGGTTGTCGCGCTCGGCTCCTCGACCACCGCAGGCTCCGGCGCCAGCGCGGAAGACAAGAGCTACCCGGCGGTGCTGCAGGCCGAATTGCGTCGGCGCCTGCCCGGCGCCGAGATCCGGGTCGTCAACAAGGGCGTCGGCGGGCAATCGGCCTATGACATGGTGATGCGCATGGACGGGGATGTGCTCGAGGAGCGCCCGACCCTCGTGATCTGGCAGACCGTCATCACCGATGCGATCCGCGATATCGGCGAGGAGAAGCTCGCCAAGATCCTGCGCAAGGGCATCACCAAGGCCCGCACTGCCGGCATGGACCTGATCCTGATGGATCTGCCCTGGCTCCCGCGCGAGGGCCGCTATCCGCATTACGACGATTATCGCGGCCTGCTGGCCCGCATCGCGCAGGACCAGAACGTGGCGCTGTTCCCGCGCTATGCGATGATGCGCGGCTGGGCCCGCTCGAAGCAGTTCAGCGACGAGGAACTGGTCGGCATGGACGGTGTCCATCTGCTCGATGGCGGCTATCGCTGCCTGGCCTTGCGCATCGCCGATGGCATCGTCTCGGCTCTGGGCGATGTCCGCATCGACGTCGTCAGGCCGGCGCCTGCCGCGACCGAATAGGCACTATTTCGCCAAAACCTCGATATCGCGGTCGGCGCCCGACTCGACCTTGAAGTCGCGTGAGAAGACCTGGCCCTCCTGCCGGGCGATCAGCACATAATCGCCCTCCGCCAGGATCACCTGCGGGAAGGCCCCGATCGCCTCGCGAATGACGTCGCCGCCCGGCGTGAGCACGCTGAAGGCCGTTCCCGCGAAGGCCTCTCCGCCCGGCGCGGCGACCAGCTTCAGCGTCACTTTGGCAGCGCGGTGATGCAGGGTGGCATCGGTGACCTTACCGGTCTCGATGCGGACATCGGCACGCTGGATGGCGTTCGAATCGCCATAGGTCGAGACGATGTGATAGGTGCCCTCCGGCAAGCGCACGAGATCGCCGGCCTTGGCCTCGCCAGTGACCAGCCGGCCCTCCGAATTGCCTTGCAGCGGCACGAAGATCTGGAACGAAAGCTGGCCTGCGGGAATCGGCGCATCGCCGATCGAGCCGCCGAGCGTCAGAGCACCCGCGCTGATCTGCACCTGGTCGCGCAAGGGTTGGGTGCCGAGGCTGACGCGCCTGGTGCCGCTGGCGAACCCATACGCCGCATGGACGGTGTAGTTGCCGGGCGGCAGGTTCAGCACCGCCTCGGGATCGGTGGAGCGCGCGACGATCTTCGGCGGCGAGCCATCGGCGGTTTCGCTGAGCACGCGCCAGACGAGGCCGGAGCGGATCGGCTTGCGTTCGCTGGCGAATTGCGCCGTCATCGTCAGCCGGGTGAGGGCCTCTGCCGGTGGCTGCGGCGCCGGGGCCGGCGCGGTTTCGACGGCGGGGGCGGTGGCGGGAGGAGCCGGCGGGGGTGTCTGCGCCTGGGCCGTCGGAACCCCCAGAAGGATGGCGCCCAAAGCGAGCACGGCCGCGAGACGGGCGCCAGCTTCAAACCGATCCAGTTCAAACATGCATTTCGTCCTCGGGGCCTTGCGGCCAGCTCTGAGCAGGCTCGCTTGTTCTTATCAAGGCAAGTGCCTAGTTCTCGTCGACCCTCGCGATCCGGATGACTCAATGACCGATACCCTCGCTTTGCTCAAGCAGCGCCGCTCGGTGCCGCCGCAATTCCTGGCCGCGCCCGGTCCCGAGGGCGCCCAACTCGACGAGTTGCTGGCGATCGCGGCGCGCGTGCCGGATCATGGCAAGTTGGTGCCGTGGCGCTTAGTGGTGTTCGAGGGCGCGGCGCGCGAGCAGGCGGCGGAGGTGGTGGCGCGCGTCTTCCGCGAGCGCAACCCGCAGGCCAGCGACGATCAGGTGGAGTTCGAGCGCAAGCGGCTGCTGCATGCGCCGGTGGTCGTCGCGGTCATTTCGCGGGCGCGCGAGCATGTGAAAATTCCGCTCTGGGAGCAGGAGCTCTCGGCCGGCGCCGTGTGCATGACGATGCTGATCGGCGCCTATGCGATGGGCTATGCCGGCTCCTGGCTGACCAACTGGTTCGCCTTCGACCGCGAGGTGCTCGCCGCCTTCGGCCTCGCCGAGGACGAGCGCATCGCCGGCTTCATCCATCTGGGCACGCCGACGGCGCCGATCACCGATCGCGACCGGCCGGTGATGGCCGAGATCGTCACCCGCTACGGAGCCTGACATGACCTATTATTCCGCCACCCGGGACGATCTCGCTCTGGCGCATGATCCTTTCAAGGCCATCGTCGCGCCGCGCCCGATCGGCTGGATCACGGCGCTCAGCGCCAAGGGCGAAGTCAATCTCTCGCCCTACAGCTTCTTCAACGCGATCTCGGCGAAGCCGAACATCGTGATCTTCTCCTCGGAGGGAAAGAAGGACGCGGTCAGCTTCGTCGAGGAAACGGGCGAGTTCACCTGCTCGCTCGTCTCAGGCGCGCTGCTTCAGGCGATGAATGCGACCTCCGCGCCGCTGCCGCGCGGCCAGAGCGAATATGCGCATGCGGGGCTCGAGATGGCGCCCTCGCGCTTCGTGAAGCCGCCGCGGGTCGCCGGCACGCCGGCCGCTCTCGAATGCAAGCTGCTCTCGCTGAACCAGATGCATGATCTCGACGGCAACGCGATCCCGCGCTGGTATGTGCTCGGGCAGGTCGTCGGCACCTTCATCGACGACGCCTTCATCAAGGATGGCCGCTTCGACACGGCCGGGGCCAACCCGGTCGCGCGCTGCGGCTATGCCGATTATGCCGAGGTGACCAGTCTGTTCTCGCTGCAGCGCCCCCAGGGCGGCGGTGGCGAGGTTCAGCCGGCCGGCGGCGCGACCCGGTAATCGCCGAGTTCGGCGAGCCGGCGGTTGATCGCTTCGGCATCGACCGCCGCGGTTTCCGGCAGGGTCAGGCGCGGCGGCTCCAGCGTGACGGTGGCGCCTGGAGCCAAATCCTGCGCGGCTTTGCGAACCCGCGTCGCGCAGCCCTCGCAATGCATGCCGGATATCTCGAAAACGCGAATCATCGGAATCTCCTGCGGGCGTTCATTCGCCCTGTTTGCGAGCCCGCTCCAGCAGGCGCTCGGCCTGGCGCAGATGGGGGCGGTCCAGCATCTGGCCATCGAGGCCGAGGACGCCGGCGGCGGGATCGGCCGCGAAGAGCGCGACGATCTTCTCGGCCCTGGCCAGGGCCGCCGCCGAGGGGGTGAAGACCTCGTTGATCGGACCCACCTGCGCCGGATGGATCGCCATCTTGCCGGTGAAGCCGTCGCGGCGCGCCGCTTCGCATTCGGCCCGGAAGCCGGCCTCGTCGCGGAAATTGGTGAAGACGGTGTCGATCGCGTCGACCTGTGCCGCGCTGGCGCCGAAGAGGGTGAGCGAGCGTGCGAGCCGGTAAGGGTCGGTGTAGCCGCCATCGGCGAGGCGGTTGGTATCGGCTCCCAGATCGGCCGCCAGATCCTCGGCGCCCCAGGTCAGCGCCATCAGCCGGTGCGAGGAACGGGCATAGGTGCCGAGGCCGAACACCGCCTTGCCGGTCTCCGTGGCGATCGGGAGGATGCGGGTGGTGCCGTCCGGCAGATCGGCCTCCGCCTCGCGCACCGCGATCTTGGCGGCCAGATGGCCGACATCGGCGCCGCCCTCCGATTTCGGCAGCATGATCGCGTCCGGTGCCCCGGGCATCACCGCGTCGAGATCGGCGTCGCTGAGATCGGTCGTCAGCGCGTTGATGCGCACGATCAGCAACGGGTGCCGCGGCAGCGCGCGTGCCGCGGCCAGGAAATCGCGCGTGATCGCGCGGGCCTGCGGCTTGGCGCCCAGCGCGACGGAATCCTCCAGATCGAGGATCAGCGCGTCGGCGCCGCTTTCGAGACCCTTTTGCTGCTTCTTCGGGCTGTCGCCCGGCACGAACAGGAGCGAGCGCATCGCGTTCAGACCGCGAGCGTGGCAGGCGTAGGGCGCTTGCGCATGAAGGCCTGGCGGCGGCACTGGGCGACCAGCGTGCCGTCCTGCTTGTAGGCCTTGTGCAGGAAATCGACGATGCCGGCATCGGGCCGCGAGCGCGATTCCCGCTTGGCGGCGATTTCCGTCGTGCAGTTCACCGTATCGCCCTCGAAGAGAGGGGCGGGGAAGGTGACGTCGGTCATGCCGAGATTGCCGATCGTGGTGCCGACCGTGGTGTCGTTGACGGAAATGCCGATCATCAGCCCCAGCGTGAACAGGGAGTTCATCAGGGGACGGCCCCATTCGGTCTCGGTGGCGCAGAAATGAGCGTCGATATGCAGCGGCTGCGGGTTCAGCGTCATGTTCGAGAAGAGCATGTTGTCCATCTGCGTGACGGTGCGCGTCAGACGGTGCTCGATCACGGCGCCGACCTGGAAATCCTCGAAGTAAAGCCCGCCCCGCTGGTGGCGCATCGTCTCGGCCATCGTATTCTCCCTGACGGGGAACGACCCCGACTCCCGATTCCTAAAGCGGAGCGGGGGCTGAGGGAAGCGGCGGGACAGCGCAGGGGCGGCGGGGGGCACCTTAACGCTTCGCTTACCATAATCGCTCAATTTCGCTTGGACTTCCGCAGCGTCGCGGCGAGTCGCGTTCGAGAGCCCGCATGTTCCTGTTCACCACGCCGCAAAGAAGCGAGACGACGCAGACGGCCAACCCCGTCGTCAGCGCCATCCGCGACGGTGCGCAGAAGACCGGGGCCGGCTTCGACTATCTGCTCAAGACCGCACAGCGTGAATCGGCGCTGACGCCGGACGCCAAGGCCAAGACCTCCAGCGCGACAGGGCTGTTCCAGTTCATCGAGCAGACCTGGTTTTCGATGGTGAAGCAGGAGGGGCCCAAGCAGGGCTTGCAGAATTACGCCGACGCCATCAGCGACAATGGTGGGCGGCTGACCGTTTCCAACCCCGCCATGCGCGACAAGATCCTCCAGCTGCGGAACGATCCGCAGGTTTCCGCCGTGATGGCCGGGGCGCTGACGCAGAAGAATCGCGACCAGCTCGCGAGCGCGCTCGGCCGCCAGCCGCAGGCGGGCGAGCTCTATATGGCGCATGTGCTGGGCTCGCGCGGGGCCTCTGATCTGATCAAGGCCGCCAGCAGCGATCCCAGCCGCGTCGCGGCGCGGGATTTTCCGGAGGCGGCCGCCGCCAATCGCGGCATCTTCTACGACAAGGCCGGGCGGGCTCGCAGCGTGCAGGAGGTCTATGGCGTCCTCGCCGCCAGCCACGCGACCACGCAGGTCGCGGCCGGCGCCACGCAAGCGGCTCCCGCTGCCGGCGCCGATGCGGATATCCCGGTGACCGAGATCGCCGCCGCGCTCAGGCCCGGGCGCGCCAAGGGGCTGATCGGGCTGTTCTCGACCGGCGGTTCGCGCGAGCCGGTGTCGAAGGCGGTGGCCAATCTCTGGACGACGCCGAGCGCCGCGGGCGTGAAGCTCGCCTCGCTCGATGCCGGCGAGCGTTTTTTCCCGCGCGTGAAATCCGATGCTTCGGGCGATGCCATGACATCATCCGCCACAAACTCCTCCGCCGCTGCCGTGAGCGCACCCTTGCCGCCCGCGCGGCCGGCTGATCTCTCGCTGCCGGAAGCGGCTGCGCGGAGCGGCACGAAGGCCAGAAGCGGGCCGCTCGATCTCTCCTCCTTCATGACCCGTCGAGGTGGAGCATGATCGTTCGGCGCTTCCTCCTCTGGGCCCGCACCGCGCCGGCCGAGGCGCGTGCCTCGGGCGCTGCCGCGCTGGCTGGCGCCTATCTGCGCTCCGGCATGTCGGACGAGGATCGCCGGGAGGCCGAGACGGCGCTCCTGGCCCTCATCGACGATCCTGCGCCCTGCGTGCGGCGGGCCATCGCCGAGGAAATGGCGGCCTCGCCGCGCACGCCGCGTGCGCTCGCGCTCGGGCTGATCGCCGACCAGAGCGACGTCGCCGCGCTGGTGCTGGCGCATTCTCCCGTGCTCGGCGAGGCCGATCTGGTCGATGCCGCGGCCATCGGCGACGTGCTGGCCCAGCGTGCCGTCGCCCTGCGCCGCTGCCTGCCGGGAAGCGTCGCTGCCGCGCTCGCAGAAGTCGGCTGCGAGGAGGCCTTGCTGACGCTGGCCGGCAACCGGACGGCCGAAATCCCGGATTTCTCCTTCGCCCGGATGATGGAGCGCCATGGCGACAATGGCGCGCTACGCGAGGCGCTGCTGGAGCGGGCCGATCTGCCGCCCGGTCTGCGCCAGGCGATTGCCGCACGGGTTTCCGACGCGCTGGCGCAGTTCGTTTCAGGCTGCGGCTGGCTGACGCCAGAGCGCAGCGCGAGGCTCGCGCGCGAATCGACCGAGCGCGTCGCGGTGGCTCTGGCCGCTGGCGGGCAGGCCAGCGATGCGCCGGCGATCGTCGAGGTGCTGCGGGCGACGGGGCGGCTGACAGCGGGGCTGATCCTGCGTTCGCTGCTGAGCGGTGAGCCTGCTCTGGCGGAAGCCGCTTTCGTTTCGCTCTCGGAACTGCCGGCGGGGCGCGTCGGCGCGCTCCTGCGCGACCGGCGCGGAGCGGGGCTGCGCGCCTTGTGCCGCAAGGCGGGCCTGCCCCAGGCGCTGGAGCCTGCCTTCACGGCGGCGATCCTCGCGCTCAACAGCCGCGGCTTCGACGCCGTCCCCACGAGGCAGGGCCTCGATCGCGGTCTGCTCGCCACGGTGATGCAGGCCTGCGATGGCATGGAGGGGCCGGAAGCGGATGCGCTGATGGCCCTGCTGCGCCGGCTGGATGCCGAGGCGGCGCGGGACGAGGCCCGCCGCATGGCCGATTCGCTGGCGGACGACGCGGCGCTCGCCCTTCTGGTCGAGGCCGATCCAAACTTCCTGCTCGAACTGGCCGAGGACGAGACGCGGGTCGCCGCCTGAGGGCGCGCATCAGTACCCGAACTGCTCGCGCAGGATGCGCTCGTCGAGGCTGTGGCCAGGGTCGTGCAGCATCACGAGATCGACGCTGCGGTCGATCGCGATGGTGACGCTGGCGACCTCGTCGATCTGGATGTGGTCAGCGACGGCACTGACTGGACGCTTATCCGCTTCCAGCACCTCGATCGTGACCTTTGCATGGTCGGGCAGCAGCGCTCCGCGCCAGCGCCGGGGGCGGAAGGCGGAGATCGGGGTCAGCGCCAGCAGCGGAGCGTCGAGCGGCAGGATCGGTCCATTGGCGGAGAGGTTGTAGGCGGTCGAGCCGGCCGGCGTCGCCAGCAGCACGCCATCTGCGATCAGCTCGGCGAGGCGGACCTGGCCGTCCACGGAAATCCTGAGCTTGGCGGCCTGGTAGGACCGGCGCAGTAGCGAAACCTCGTTGATCGCCTTGGCTTCGACCTCGCTGCCGCTGCGGTCGATGGCGCGCATGGCGAGCGGGTGGACGAGGCTTTGCTGGGCCGCCGCCAGGCGCTTGCGCAGGCCGCGCTCCTTGAACTCGTTCATCAGGAAGCCGACCGAACCGCGATTCATGCCGTAGATCGGCGTGCGGCTGCCGAGGAAGCGATGCAGGGTCTGCAGCATCAGCCCGTCGCCGCCGAGCGCGACGATGACGTCGGCCTCGGCCGGATCGGCATTGCCATAGCGCTCGACCAGCTTGTCGAGCGCCGCCTGCGCTTCCGGTGTCTCGCTGGCGACGAAGGCAATCGCGCCGAACCGCTCGGTCATCATCGGTCTCGCAAAGGCTCGAGCCTTTGGGCTCGCCCCTCGCTTACCATGGCGAAGGCGTCAGCGGCGAGCGGGCGAGCATGAAAAAGGCCGGGACAGGCCCGGCCTTCCTCAGCGAAGGGCCGCGAGGCTCAGATCGCCGGGGTCCATTGCACCGGCACGAGCTCGAAGCCGTTGCCGTCCTTGGCGATGTGGCCGGTGGCCGGGAAGGGGGCGTGGTAGAAGGCCACCTGCATCTTGTCGGCCGAGACCATGTCGAGCAGCTTGCGGCGCGTCGCGGCGGCCTGGGGGCCGTCCATGTCGAACACCGCTGACCAGTCCGGATTGCGCACGAACAGCGCCGGATGGTTGGTCGTGTCGGACATGATCATCATCCGGCCATTGCCGGAGGCGACCGCGAACACCGTGTGGCCAGGCGTATGGCCGGGAGCGGCGATCGGCGTGATGCCGGGCAGCAGCTCCTTGCCGGGCTCGAACTGCTTCACATCCTTGGCGATGGGCGCGAAAACCCGGCGCACGCCGGCGAAGGCGCCCTTCATCGCTTCGGGCGCGGCGTTCATCCTGGCGTCGTCCATCCAGAAGGCCCACTCCGCCGCCGGCACCATCACCTCGGCATTCGGGAAGACGGTGGTGCCGTCCTTCAGCCGAAAGCCGTTGATGTGGTCGCCGTGGAAATGGCTGAAGACGACGCTCGATACGTCCTTGGGGTCGAAGCCGGCCGCCTTGAAGTTCGTCATCCAGGTGCCGGAGGTCGGGGCGCCGGAATCGCCGTTGCCGGTGTCGATCAGCGTCAGCTTGCCGCCATGCTGGATGGCGAGCGTGGTGAAGGTGATGTTCAGCGCGTCCTCGGGCAGGAAGGCGCGGGCCATGGCCTTCTTCACATCCGCCAGCTCGGCGTTCTTCACGAAGCCTTCGAGCGGGCGCTTGCCGAAGCCGTCATTGATGGCGGTCAGGGTGATGTCGCCGATCTTGTAGCGGTAGAAGCCGGGTGCCTGGTTCACGGTCGCTCCTTGGGTTGGGGCGGGAGAGGTCTGTGCCCTCAACGGCGTCGCGGCCCCGAGGTTCAGGCCGAGGCCCGCGGCCAGCGCGCCGGCTCCGGCGATCGCGCTGCGCCGGCTGAATTCTGACGTCTTCGTCATGGCGTTCTCCCTGATTGTGGCGGGAGCCTAGCCGGACGCCGGCCCCGATCAACCGCCGCCTGCGTCGCTCGGGTCAAGTTTGCGTGAGCTCGCCTCGACCGCCGGGGATCTGGCGAAAGCGCGCAGCATCGCCGCGCAGAGCGCCAGCGATCCGGCGACGCCCTGGCCCGAGCAATCGGCGACCAGCGCCTGGAAGGCGAGGCTCTCCTCGCCGGCGAGGCATTGCAGGCTCCAGTTCCAGCCCGGGGCCTTTTCGCGCAGCAGGGAGACCGCCACGTCGATATCGGCGCTGACCGCGCCGATCGTCTTCCAGAAACCGCCCTGCTGATAGATGCCGCCCGGCGGCGTGCGCCGTGAGGCGAGTTGCGTCGGCTTGCGGCGCACCGTGAAGCCGAGCGCCTCGTAGATTTCGACATCCAGCGTGCGGTCGGGCTTCGGCGATGTCTCGCAGCGCTGGGCCAGCGCCAGAAGATGGTTGTGCTCGGTCATGGGCTCGGTGATGTCTGTGGGGCGGCGCGGCCGATGGGGCGCCGCGCCTTTCGCTCTATCGCGGATCGTGCCCGCAGGGCCAGCCTGATCGCGGGACCTCTTGTGGCTCGCGCGAAGGCTACGCCCGGCTCAATCCCAGAGCGGGCTGGAAGCGCGGCAGCGATAGCCGACGAGGCAGGACGGGGTGTCGCGTGCAGGCACCCAGGCGGGCTCGACGAACTCGTCGCGCTCGCAGAAGGCGCGGCTGGCGACGAAGCGATCATAGGTATAGCCGCCCGTGCCGAGCACGACGGCGCCGCTGCGCGCCACATCCTGCCGGCTGGCGGCACAGGGCCGGTTCACGGTCGAGGCCCTGACCTGGGCCATGGCCTCGCCGGCCGGCAACAGAAGTGCGAGCAACAGGATCAGACGGGTCATGGCAGCCTCTCCGCGGTGGATGCTGCCGAAACCCGGAGGCGGATGCAACGTTCCCGTCAGGGGCGATCTGCCGGCCGATGGCTCGGCTGCGCCTGGCGGCTTGCCCTCCTCGGCGCCGGCTGGTAACCGCTAGCCGACCGGCACTGTCCGGTCCCTGAGAGCCGGCTTAGCACAGCGGTAGTGCAGCGGTTTTGTAAACCGAAGGTCGGGGGTTCGATCCCCTCAGCCGGCACCATCTCCTCTTCTCCCGTTTCGGCCGATCGCCTCGCTCCTGCGGGAAGCCCATGCGGCGCGGAAACGAAAAACCCCGCCCTCGCGGGCGGGGTTCGATGGCGGGCCGTGGCGGCGCGATCAGTCGAGGATGTCGCGGTTCTTCGTTTCCGGCAGGAAGAGCAGGCCGATCACGAAGGTGCCGAGCGCCACGATGATCGGGTACCAGAGGCCGGAGAAGATGTTGCCGCTGGCGGCCACGATGGCGAAGGCGGTGGGGGGCAGGAAGCCGCCGAACCAGCCATTGCCGATGTGATAGGGCAGGGACATGCCCGAGTAGCGGATGCGGGTCGGGAAGAGCTCGACCAGCAGGGCGGCGATCGGCCCGTAGACCATCGTGACGAAGAGCACGAGGATGAACAGGATGCCGATGGCCTTGAGCGCCCGCCCGTCGCTCAGCGTCTGGCCGAAGCTGGGCGTCTTCAGGATCGAGGCGTCACCGGCCTTGGGATAGCCGGCAGCCTGGGCAGCAGCCACGAGTTCGGCCGAGCCGGCCGGGGCGTCCGCGCCGTTGATCGTCGCCTTCAGCGGCGAGCCGGCCGGGCCGGGCACCAGATCGTAATGGATCGAGTTGGTGGCCAGCGTACGGCGCACGACGTCGCAGGGCTTGGTGAAGGTGCGCACGCCGACAGGGTCGAACAGCGTGCCGCATTCGGCCGGATCGGCGGTCAGGGTCAGCTTCACGTTCTGGGTCGCCGCGATCAGCTTCGGGTTCACCGTGGTGGCGAGCATGGTGAACAGCGGGAAGTAGGTCAGCGCCGCGATGAGGCAGCCGGCCAGCAGGATCGGCTTGCGGCCGATCCTGTCGGACAGCCAGCCGAAGAAGATGAAGAACGGCGTGCCCAGCAGCAGCGAGATCGCGATGATCAGGTTGGCGGTGGTGCCGTCCATCTTCAGCGTCTGGGTGAGGAAGAACAGCGCGTAGAACTGGCCGGTGTACCAGACCACGGCCTGGCCGGCGGTGCCGCCGAGCAGGGCGATGATGCCGATCTTGGCGTTCTTCCAGTTGCCGAAGGCTTCGGTGAGCGGGGCCTTGGAGTGGGTGCCTTCCTCCTTCATCCGCACGAAGGCGGGAGATTCCGCCAATTGCAGACGGATCCAGATCGAGAAGCCGAGCAAGATGATCGAGAGCAGGAAGGGCACGCGCCAGCCCCAGGCGGCGAAGGCTTCCGGCGACATGCTCAGGCGCAGAGTCAGGATGACGATCAGCGACAGGAACAGGCCGACCGTCGCGGTCGTCTGGATCCAGGAGGTGTAGAAGCCGCGCCGGCCCATCGGCGCATGCTCGGCGACATAAGTCGCGGCACCGCCATACTCGCCGCCGAGCGCGAGGCCCTGCAGCAGGCGGCAGCAGATGAAGATCACCGGCGCCGCATAGCCGATGGTCTGGAAGCCGGGCAGCAGGCCGACGACGAATGTGGCGAGGCCCATCACCACCATGGTGACGAGGAAGGTGTATTTGCGGCCGATCATGTCGCCGAGGCGGCCGAAGAACAGCGCGCCGAAGGGGCGCACCGCAAAGCCGGCGGCGAAGCCGAACAGCACGAAGATGAACTTTGCCGTGTCGTTGTCGCCCGGCACGAAGGTCTGGGCGATGTTGGCGGCGAGCGAGCCGGCCAGATAGAAATCATACCACTCGAAGACCGTGCCGGCCGACGAGGCGATGATGACCTTCCGCTCTTCCCTCGTCATCGGGCGCGGCGCGGCATGCGCTCCCGATGTGTGCGTTGCCATGCTCATGACTGTCCGTCTCCCCTCATGACATTTCCGAAACCCGGCGCGCTTCGCATTCTGTCGGTGCGATGGCGCGTGGCCGGCCTGCAGCGCAGGCGACCTCGTCAGTCAGGTTTGCGCAGGGGCGGGAGCGTGTGCAATCGGGCACTTGGTCTTGCATCGTTGGTCTATAAGACTATCGGCGAAAGGCAGCCGAGCCGCCGGGAATCCAGCAAGATCAGGGAATTAGGGCTGGTTTTGCGGTCCGGCGGGGCTATATTCCGAAGGCGGCGCTCGATCAGGGAAAGACACGTCATGACGTCGAGATGGATCGGCCTGTCCTGCGGCGCGCTGCTGGCCGCGCTGGGATGCCATGATGCGCAGGCAGCCGGACGGGGTCCGGTCGGTTGGCAGCCGCCGGCGGCGTCCGTCAGGCCTGCGCCGCATGGAGCGCGCCTCGCTCATGGGCATCCGCATCGACGCGGGGCGACGCGCTGGGTCTGGGGCGGCTATCCCGCGACCTGGCTGTGGCCCGACGGAAGCGGCCAGAGCGTCACGATCGTGGCGCCGCCGCCGGTCCGGCGCCCGGCGGTCGACCGCCGGTCGTTCGAGAACCTGCAGGCCCGCGCCGGTATCCGGAACGCGCCGACGCCCGAGCCAACGATGTATCGGCTGGAAGGGCCTCGTTCGAACCCGGCCGTTCGCGTCATCCGCATCGCCGGCGGGGACGAGGGCGCTCCGCAGCTCAGCCGCTTCGCCCATGCCGAGACCGGTGCGCTGATGCTGACGGTCCCCGGCCGCTGAGCCACAGGATCATCAGCCCTTGCGGCTGGCGACGTAGAGCGCGATCGCGGTCGCGTTCGAGACGTTGAGGCTGGTGATCGCGCCCGGCACTTCCAGCCGGGCGACATGGTCGCACAGCTCGCGCGAACGCTGCCGCAGGCCCTTGCCCTCCGCGCCCATGACCATGACCAGCGGCCGCTTCAGCGCGACGTCGTCCAACGCCACATCGCCTTCCGAATCGAAGCCGAGACGCAGGAAGCCCCGCTTGCCGAGCGTCTCCAGGGCGTCGCCGAGATTGCGTACGGCGATCAGCGGCACATGCTCGAGCGCGCCCGAGGCCGATTTGGCGAGGACTCCGGTCGCCGCCGGCGAGTGCCGGATGGTGACGATCACGGCGGCGACAGCGAAAGCGGCCGCCGAGCGCAGGATCGCTCCGACATTGTGCGGATCGGTGATCTGGTCGAGCGCCAGCACCACCGCATCGTCGGGCAGGCTGTCCAGATCGGGCGAGGGCAGGGGATCGCAGACCAGATAAAGCCCCTGATGCACGGAATCCGGCGTCAGAA
>NZ_JBMDWH010000158.1:0-35717 GCF_048595345.1 Allobosea sp. | reverse complement strand
TGTGAAGGGTTTCGGATGCCGGCCCGCGCGAGCGGGTTTGGGCCGGGCTGAGGGCCGGCGTCCGAAAGCCTCCAGGGGAAGAACCCGCGGCCCGGGGCTGTGCGCTATGGGGATTTCGCCGAGCGGCGTGGTTGGCGGGCTCGTGCGAGGCGTGGATCGGGGGCGCTATGCTCCGTCCGGGATGCTCGGCAGCCTGAGGTTTGCTGCGCCTGGAACGGATTTGCGCCCGCCGCGATCGTCATTTTTGCTATCGGGCCAAGCGGGAGCGACCGCTCGCTGGGGGAGACCGGTGGTGGTTGGTCGGATATTCGCCCCGGCGCCATGGTCATGATGTGTCGATCCTGACGGCGAGGATGGTGCGTGGCGCCGTGCCGGGAGCGAAGCGCTCGACGAGGATCATGCGGCCACCGCAGCATGGGCATGGTGGACGATGGTCATCGCGGGGCTCGTCGGTCTTGGCGCGGCCGCCTGCGTCGTGCTCTTGAGGCGCAGCCGCTGGGCTCGCTGCCGCAATGATCTGCCTGATGCGGGCGATGGTGTCGGCACGGCGGCTCGAGGCGAGCAGTCCGTAGTGGCGGATGCGGTGGAAGCCGTCGGGCAGGACGTGGAGGAGGAAGCGGCGGATGAACTCGTGGGGCGTCAGTGTCATGGTCTTGCGCCAGGCCTTGCCGGCGGAACGGACGCGATAATCCTTCCAGCGGAACGTGACCCCGCGCCGGTCCATGGCGACGAGGCGGCTGTTGGCGATGGCGACACGGTGGGTGTAGCGGGCGAGATAGGCCAGCACGGCCTCGGGGCCCCCGAAGGGTCGCTTGGCATAGACGACCCAGTCGGCTCGGCGCAGCGGCGCCAGCAATGTAGCGAAGGCGTCGGCCTCAGTCAGATCAGCGAGATCGCCATGGAAGGTAAGCCGCCGGGCCCCGTGCAGGGCTGCGAGCCCTTGGAGGAAGAGCCGGCGGAACAGGCGCGAGAGCACGCGCACGGGCAGGAAGAAGCCGGGCCGGCACGAGATCCAGCGCGCGCCGTCCGGCGATAGGCCGCCGCCGGGCGCGATGATGTGGAGATGGGGATGGTGCGTCATCGCCGATCCCCACGTGTGCAGCACCGAGGTGAAGCCGATCCGAGCGCCGAGATGCTTCGGATCTCTGGCGATCGTGGCGAGCGCCTCGGCCGCGGCCCTGAACAGCAGGCCGTAGAGCTCGGCCTTGTTCTGGAAGGCGATGGCCGCGACCGGCGCCGGCAGGGTGAAGACGAGATGGTAGTAGGGCACGGGCAGGAGATCAGCCTGCCGATGCGCGAGCCAGTCCTTCGCCGCGGCGCCCTGGCAACGTGGGCAGTGCCGGTTGCGGCAGGAGTTGTAGGCGATGGTGGCGTGATCGCAGTCGCCGCAGCGCAGGACATGGCCGCCGAGCGCAGCCGTGCGGCAGGCCCGGATCGCACCCATCACCTTGAGCTGACCGCGGCTGAGCCGATGGCGTGCGAGATAGGCCTCGCCATGCCGGTTCAGGATGTCCGCGACCTCCAGCGAAGGCCGCGCCATGATCGCGCGGGGCTGCTATGGCGGCGGTGGCGGCGCCAGCAGCGCGAGCGGGCTCGTCACCTCGCGCAGCGTCTTCAGCGCGACGCGGGTGTAGACGGCGGTGGTGTCGAGCTTCCGGTGGCCGAGCAGGACCTGGATCACCCGGATATCGGTGTTCCGCTCCAGCAGATGCGTGGCGAAGCTGTGCCGCAGCGTGTGCATCGACACGCGCTTCTCGAGCTTTGCCGCGACGGCTGCAGCATGGCAGGCTCGGTTGAGCTGGCGGGTCGTGATCGGTTGGCCCGGCTGCTGGCCGGGAAAGAGCCAGCCGCGCGGACGCTTCACCCGCCACCATTGCCGCAGCAGGTCGAGCAGGTCGGGCGCGAGCATGACATAGCGGTCCTTGCGGCCCTTGCCCTGCTCGACCCGGATCAGCATGCGCGCACTGTCGATATCGGCGACCTTGAGGTTGGCGATCTCCGAGACGCGCAGGCCGCAGCCATAGGCGATGCTGAGCGCGGCGCGATCCTTCAGGTTCCGCGCGTGCGCCAGCAGCAGCGCCACCTCCTGCATGTCCAGCACCACCGGCAGGCGATCGGGCGTCGGGATCCGCGCCATGCGGTCACCGAAGCCGGTCCGGCCCAGCGTGACATGGAAGAAGAACCGCAGCGCCGTGCAGGCCAGGTTCATCCGGGCGTAGCTGGCGCCGAGCGAAGCCAGGTGAAGCTGGTAGCGCCGCAAATCTTCCGGCTCGGCCCGGTCCGGCGGCAGACCGAGGAAGGCCGTGAACTCACGCACCTGCCGGACATAGTCACGCTGCGTGTGCTCGCCAAACCGGCGGATGGTCATGTCCTCGATCATCCGCTGGCGCAGCGGAGTGACGGTGACAAGATCGAGCATGGAAACCTCCGAGGATCAGGGGAAACGACCCCAAAATCCTCGGATGCGGCGCCTTACAGACGAAATCTCAGCGAGGAACGCGCCGCAACGCCCTCCCGCGCGAGCGGGTTAGTCCAATGGCGCCGAGGGGAAGAGCCCGGTCGATGGCTGATGCGCCCGAGTCAAGCAGGAAAGGGATGTGCTCTAGCGCGCCATGGCGTGCCCAGAGTCGGAGAGAAGGGCTTGCCGAGGCAACGCTTGTCACGAAGCCGTGTGCCCCGCTGGCCGACGAGATTTCGCCCGACAGGTTCGCTAAGCTGCAGGTAAATAGGAAGCTCGTTGCTGTCATAGACAGGCTTCACTCTGACCCATGGAGTGCTCGATGCGGCCCATTTCGACGACACGGCGCGGCCTGCTCGCGGCAGGAACTGGCTTCGGTGCGGCGGCGCTCACGGCAGGAGTGCCGACGATTATTCTGCCGGCGCAGGCCCAAGGTTTGGCGCCAACGGGATCGATGCGCGGCGGCGACAACAATTACCGTCCCGGCGCACCGATCGTGCCGCGCATCGGCAATGGCGGCTTTTGGATGTCCGGGACGGTACGCCGTGCCGGAGACGGCGCGCCGCTGCCCGGAATCCGTATCCAAATCTGGGCCCATACCACGGAGGGCTACGAGACCGACGCGCGTAGCCACGGTGCGACGCTAACCGATGCCAACGGCGTCTTCCGCCTCGAGATGCCGCAGATCATCCCGGCCTTCGGTCAGGCACACGGCCATCTCGCCTATGACGACGCTGCCTTCAAAACCGTGTTCCTGCGCCCGTTGATGCAGAGTTCCCGAGACAGAAGCCTGACGGCGGATTTTGTGCTCCAGTCGGCGTAACCTGCATGGCGTGGATGAGGGCGGCCCTGATCTGGGCCGTGGTCGCGGGCTCGATCGTCGTGTCGCTCACCGTCGCTGCGACAAGCCCGCTGCTCGCTTGGCGCGGGCCCGTTTATATTGTGGCCGCCTTCGCCGGCGTTCTGGCGTTGGCGCTCGTTCTGCTGCAGCCCCTGCTGGCAGCCGGATACTTGCCGGGGCTCCCTATTCCGCGCAGCCGTCAAGCGCATCATTGGGTCGGCGCCGCGCTCGTCGCGGCGATTATAATCCACGTCTCCGGGCTATGGTTGACCAGTCCGCCCGACGTCATCGACGCACTTCTTTTCGACTCGCCAACCCCGTTTTCGGCCTGGGGCGTCGTCGCCATGTGGGCTGCCTTCGCTGCGGCGCTGCACGCTGCGCTGCGCCGGCCTCTGCGTATCAAGCCGCGGTTCTGGCGTCTTGGCCATAGCGTACTCGTCTTGGTGGTCGTGGTCGGTGGGGTCGTCCACGCTATGTTGATCGACGGGACGATGGGGAGCGTCTCTAAGCTCGTGCTCTGCGCGCTCGTCGTCACGGTAACCGCGGTCGCGCTGTTCAATCTTCGCGCTTGGATGGTGCTGACACGGCGAAAGCCGCAGGACCGACGCTCATGATCTTCGCGGCCGTCAGCGAGCGCGCAGGAGGCTTTCACCCATTAACCGCCCTATCGGTCGCGTTCTCGGCAACGCGAGGCCCCCAAGGCGACGAGCGAAGCCTGCGAATGCCGCCGCGGATCGGACGCTGAAGCTGAGAATCCTCGTTTCGATACGTCTCCTTTCCGGCTTCTGCCAAATGCCCGGAGCTAGCGCCTTGCACTTGGACCAACGCAGGCACGCCATCTGGCAACCGTTCGCAGGTAATCCGAAGCCGGGCGTTGCCCCTCTTCTATGCTCGCAATCCCTTGGGCAGCTGCCGGTCATCGGGTTTCGCGAGCGACCTTGTTCATAAGCCGTCAAGCGCGACCGCTTGGATCTTGTCCCTTCCTGCCGGGATTGGTGGTGCTCGACGATGGGCGACTAAAGAAACCCCTTTTACGAGGGTGATGAGCTCCAACGGGTTGGCCATCAGATGCTGTTGACGGAGTTCGTGAGGGATCCTGGCGGTCAGGCAGCGGATCCTGCCGAGATGACTTCGCTTGAATGGCCGCTGACGGAGTCGAAAGGGACACGGCCGTTTCCGGCCTTGGCGTCGCCGGATTGCCGGTCGGACGAGCGGGGAGAGCTGACGGATCAAGCCCATGTTCCTTCATCTTGGCCGAAACCCGCGCGGCGATGTCCTTTTCCGAGCTGACGCGTGATCGTGCCGGAGAGGCAGGGGCGGCCGTTTTACGGGCCGGTGGCGAGCTTTCTGCAGCGGGCGCGGTGTCCATCGCACGGCGGTCGCCCGGCACCTGCTTGGGTTCGGCACTTTCCTGTTGGCGTTTCCGATGGTTCGACGCCGCTTCCGCAATCTGAAGGAGCTGGTGCCGTCGCTTCTGGTCTCCGGCTTGCTCGTCCTCTTCTCGCTGCTGCGCGAGCCGAAATCGCGCCAAAATCCCCTCAAAAGCGCTATCCTCCAAGTCCGAGTTCGGCCGGTGAGGCGTCTTGCTGCGCTTGTTTGAGACAGCTTCTGCGCCCTCCGCGCGGCGGTCGAGATTTGAAGACGCGATGGCATCGTGGCTGCGATCTTGGCCTAGAGTGTGCTTCTTGCCATCCTCCATTGACCTTTGGGCTTTGTTCGAGACAACCTGTGCAGGTGCTTGCTGCCGCTGCCGCTGAGCCGCCAGCCGTAGCCAAAGTCCATTCCGATGCTGGTCCTCGTCGGCATCGAGCGCGTCTTCAGCACGACGGTTCTGGATGGGTTCGAACAGGGCAGGTGGGGTCGCCGCCATCGGCATGCGAGACGCCGGGGACGAAGCAAACCTCTTTCCGTGGCGCACGGAGACCGCCTTGGCCAGCGGGTTAAGCCCGGAAAGCCGATAGGCTGCCCGCACGATGGCACGTGCGGCCTGCACGGTCCTGCGCAGCATGACCACGGCGATCTGGACGATCGGATGTTCATGAAGCGCCTTGGTCGTGATGAGCCTGCGCAGTTGAGATGCGGTCCAGCGTGGATTTCCGTTCGCAAGCTGCAGATACTCGGAGCGATCGTCGGGCCGGTGGAGGCCGTTCGGACTGCCGACGAGGCCAAGTCGGTGCGCGATATCGGCGGGCGCCAACGATGCCTGATCGAGTTCCTTCCGTTCCAAGGGTGAAAACGCCAGCGCATCCTGATCGCGCAGTTCGATCGGATTGGGTAAGGCCATCCGCGACTGGAAGCGGCTTTTGAACGCCGCCACACTCTTATTCACGGCCAATTGCTGCCGAAACCCTTCGACTGCATCCTCGCCTGAGATCCAGGCCTTGATGTCGTGAATGTAGCGTGACGGATTGTCGATCGCGGTGGCGCTCATCGCGGCGCGCTTGATGGCGATCACCGCGGCCTGGCGCAGAGACTGGTCGCTGTCTCCGACAGCATCCCCATGGTCTTCGCGTGTCTCATCGGTGCCACGCAGCAGCCCGGATTGCGACAGCGCAATGTTGCCTGCGCGATCAGGGCTGTGCCCAAGCTCGACATCGGCATGCAGCCTGAGGGCTTTGCGATGGCGCGTCATGGCAACGAAGAGCGGTTCGGCGTTCATCGGAGTCGTCATCGCGACGATGGTGCGATCGACTGTCGCCCCCTGTGCGCTGTGAACCGTCGTCGCATAGGCATGCTGCGCGATCGGCGCAGCGCTCTTGCCGCGGCCGGAAACCAGATCCTTCCACGGACGCTGGAACGAGATGGGGGCGCCGTCGATAGCCAGCCGGTCAAGCGCGAGCGTCACAACTGGGCCGTCAGCGCTCTGTTCGATCCACATCACGCGCGCGATGTCGGCATTGTAGAGCGTGATGGTGCCGAGCTCGACGCGCTCGCCGAAGATGATGCGATCCCCGCATGACAGGAACAGCTCCACGGGCTGACCATCCCGCGCGTCGCGTCGTAAGGCAGGAACGCCGATCTCTTCCGTGCCGAGCCGGCCTGACTGTTTCAACCTATGGCGTACTCGCAGGTTGAGTTCTGCGACGTCCTCATTGAGGCTGGTGATCAGAAGTTGACGCCGCATCGCCTCGTTGAGGCTCTCCTTCGGATTCAGCAAGGACTGGAGATAGTCGTCTGCCGCCGCCGAAAGCGCTTTGTCTCGCCCGGAATGCATCGCGATCGCGCCAGCCAAATCATAGCTGTCGATGGCCACGGACGCCCGCCCGGCTGCAAGATCCATGGATGCCTGCCGCATCCAGTCTACCTCTTGCCGGCGGATGGTGTGAAGCACGCCGTGCCCGATCAACTGCGTCAGCGCGCGCATTGGCGCGCCCGCTGCAACCGGCTGGAGCTGCCGGGTGTCTCCGAGCAGGATGAGCTTGGCGCCTGCTTTGTCACAATGGCGAGCCAGAGCAGCGATCTGGACGAGCCCGGCCATGCCGGCCTCGTCGACGATCACCACGTCCTGCGCCGTAAGGACCACCTTCTCCTTCTCGATTGCGAGCAGCAGCGGCGTCAGAGCAGATGCCTTCGCGGGCGCGACGCCGGCATCGCGCCGCACGACATGGGTCGCCTGCCATCCGACCGATGTCACCCGCAGTGCGAGACCCGCCCCCTTGGCAACAAGGTTTAGCGCCGCAGTCATGTGGCTCTTGCCGGCGCCAGGCGGTCCTTCGATCACGACGATGGTGTCGTCGTTGAGGGCATGCGCGATGGCGTCGCGCTGTTCGGACGAGAGGAAGGAGTCTTTAGCTAGCGCGGTTTCGACCGCTATCCGCGACACGCCGAGCCAGCGCCCGCGCCCTTCCTGCGCCATCCGGAGCACGTCGTGCTCGGCGCGGATCAACGCCTCCGAGGTGTAGATCGCGTCGCCTTCCATGGTGCTGTCGACCGCGACCAGCGCGGCGCGGACACTCTGTGCAGCCGACAAGGCGGCGTCGGCAGTGGAGCTGATCTGCAGCTCCTCGGCGACATGGCGCAGGATCTGTGGCCATGTGTGCAGAGCCTTGTTGGCGAAGATGCGGTCGATCAGCCGCTCGACATCGACGGGCGGGGAGGGGGCGGCCGGAGCGAGAGGCTGCTTCTGTGACAACCTGGCCTCGACACCGGCTAAGGCTGAGACATAGTCGAACCCGGACTCGCGTGCCTGGCGCTGCCAATCGCTGGTAAGATCCGCCAGCGAGAGGCCCTTCTTCTTAGTTCTGCGCGTGGCGTTGCTGATCTCCTGGGCGCGCTTGCGGTTCGTCGCGGTATCGATGCTGGCCACTTCGGCGGCTTCTTCGATCGCGACCCGGCGTTTCGAAAACAGGCGGGTGATCGCGTCGGGCACGATGGGGAGCTTGAAGTTGCGAGCATCGCGAACGGTCTCCAAGCCGAGTTCTGCGCGCAGGATGGCGGCAAGCTCGCAACGATAGAGCGCGGCGATCGCGCCGCCATGCTGCTTCAGGCGATGGTTATCGATCGCTCCAATTTTGCCATCCGCCCGCACGCAGAGGTTCAGGATCACGCCGTGCGTGTGCAGCTGCGGGTCGAGATCGCGCGACAGGATATGGGTATAAAGGGAAGCGACGGTCTCGGATGCAGGCTCGTGTCGTGCACTGCGCGCGCCGGTGCGCGTGATGATCAGCCCTTCCGCCTCAATATAGTGCAGGATGCGCAGAAAGGCGCGGCCATGGGCGGACTGGATCGCACCGCGCAGCCGCGCCGAGCCCAGCGCATAGAGCACCGAAACCGACTTCGGCGCGCTGATCTGGAGGTCGTAACCGACGACCTTGCGTCGCTTCTTCCTTACGTCGTCGCCGGTTGCGCGCCCTGAGAAGCGCGTCAACTGCTCGCCGGTGCGTGGATCCTGGCCCGCCGCCAGCCGCAAGATGATCGCGGATTTGGCTCTATCGCCGGTCCGGATGGCCTCGAACGGGCTCTCTCGGGACGTCCGAGCGTGTCGGATCTTGTAGAAGAGGCCGGGCATATCGACCTCGTTGTCGTAGTAGCCGAGAGGCTTAGCCGGCCCGTCGCCCGGCCTGGGCTGCATCTGCACCGCCTCTGCCGCCTGCTCGTCATAATAGCCGATGTCATGAATGCGGGTGCAATTGAACATGATCAGGCGATCGGACGCGCGGAGCGTCCGCCCGCTTGCGTCGTCGTTCCGTGGCGCGATCCCAGGACATCGGCGACGAACTCGGCCAGATGCTCGATCTTGGCATCGACAATCGCCTGGCGCGCGAGCGCTTTGGTGATCTCGCGACGGAGCGCGGCGACGTTGTCGGCGCGCTCGAGGAAGTCAACCAGCGCGAGTTCGACGAGCGATGGCAGGCGGATGTCGACCCGCCGCGCCTCCTTGCGCACCCGCTCCAGCAAGCCGGGATCAATGTCGACACGCAGTTCGGCAGGCTTGGCCATGATGATCGATTTCCGCTGGATTCATGAGGCGGAGTAGGGGTTTAGGATTTGATGAAGCTCCGAAGGGAGCGTCATGCGTCGTTGAAAAGTAGGCCAAAACACAGGGTCGATCAATTGCGAAAAATGAGCAATTGATGCTGATTTGCGAATCAGGCATGGTCTCTTCAGCCCGAGCAAGTCCGCTCGGCGGTGGCGTGGAGTAGTGGCGATGTCGGAGATGCTGTTGAGCGGCTCGGTGAGTGAGGCGGCGATGGAAGCCGCTCTAAAGGAATTGCAAGAGCAGGTGATCGGACGGATCGACGCCAAGGCGTTCGACGACAAGTTCGGAGTGCGCTGGTCCAAACTCGAGGCGATGGGAGTCCGACTCGAGACGCTGATCGACGTCTATGAGAAGAAGGCTTCTGAGGACGACGTGAGCGGCCTGTTTGACGAGAAGCAGCAGGCCCGTCTGCTCCTCGCGCGCTACGACGAGCGCCGAGGGACAGGGCGCAGCAAACGACAGCGTAGGTCCGATAAGGTCGCTACTCCTGCGGAGAGCCAGACCGGTGGCGCCGGCAGCAGCGAGTCGCCGCGGCACCGTCGCATCGATGAGGGAGGGCACGCGTCGGTGGCTATCGGCCAAAGGCGAGAGGAGGGGGCGCCGCAGGAGCCTGAAACGAGCTGCCCCGCCGCTCACGGTTGGCAGTCGTGATGATCGTGGCGTCGATCGGCGGACCGGCCGGTTCAGTCAAAGGCAAAGCGGCGGGCGACGAGGCCATCAGGGTGGCCCAGCGCCGAGAGCAGGTCCTCGACGGTGGTCGCATCGTCCGGCTCGCGGAGCAGGAGCAAGGCGCTGCAGCCAAGACGCGTGTAGCCCAGCAGGGTCAAGAGGGGCTGAAGGAGAGCGGCAGGCGATCGAGGCCGCGTGACCCGATCGGTCAGGATGGCGACCAAAAGCGGCCCCACGGTGCCAACATCGAAGGCGAGCTGGACACCGGGCAAGGCCGGGAGCGTGCCCAAAAGATTTGGCAAGGTCAGCGTGGTGAACTGGATGCCATCTGGGCGCCAGCCTCGCGCCGCCCAGATGCAGTGGGCTCCTTTGTGCAAGGCCTGCACCTGGGCGATGGCGCGATTGGCAGCCAAGCTCTGCCAGGTTCCGTCGGTCGCGGCGAGGACCGTCTCGCCTGTGGCGCGGTCGGCCCGCTCCAGCGCCTTCAGCATGGGCAGGTTGATCTCCCCGGCGACGAGGCGCCGTGCCGCAGACAGGGCATGGTCGGGGGCGTATTGGGACCAGCTGTCGAGAACAACCAGCGACATCAGGGGTTGTTGGGCGATTTGCTCGGCAAGAACGCCAAAACCGACTCGGTCGCGCACATAGTCGACGAAGCGCAGCGCCTGAATCATTCGCCGCGGTACGGCAACGCTCACACCGAGCCTCTCGGCATAGGAGCGATAAACCTGGTCCCGCT
The DNA here is from genome assembly GCF_048595345.1 of Allobosea sp. Lineage (GTDB taxonomy): Bacteria > Pseudomonadota > Alphaproteobacteria > Rhizobiales > Beijerinckiaceae > Allobosea. Next base: position 25,531 of record NZ_JBMDWH010000158.1, on the reverse strand, counting down.
TTCCGCGCCGGACGTCCTTCAGCAGCAAATCGAGTTCGAGCGCCCGCTGGTGCCAGTTCTCAACCGCCTGACGGCCACCTCGCCGTTCCCGCTTCGCCATATGTTCAAATCCGACCTCTCCGTCTCGCGAAATCACGCCGGCAGGGCGGGGTCAATATCGAAAGGGTTCTGTCATGACTGACGCCACTACCAACACGCCACAGCGACCCGACAGGTTCGGATTCTCGTTCGGCATCGCGAACAGCGAGCGTCGTGCCAAAATGGCAGCGGCACAGGCCGATGGTGAGCCTTTCGACGGACTCACCGACCGCGACATCGCGTTGATGGTCGAGCGTGGCGTGCACGCCATTATGGCGGGGCAAACCGTGCGCGGCCGCTTCCTCGGCAAAGTCGATGAGGCGTTCGTTCTCGCGCTCTACATCGCCGGGACCGCTGGCAGCGAGGACGTCGTACGCCTGTTCGATGCTATCGCCGAGCGCAAGGTCGACCTACAGAGGTTGCTCGAGGTCATCCGCAAGCATCTCAGCAATGTCGAGGCGGAGCGGGAGAGGGACGAGAGGCAGCGTCGCGACGCCGACGCCGCCAGCCACGCTAAGATCCTGGCCCAGACGGCCAAGGAGAAAGCGGCCGATCCAGAACGCTGAGCCGGTCCCACGGCGGCGGCGCCCGCTGGGCAGGTAGGTGGTCAAGCTGAACTCTATGTCGCGCCCACTGGCCTGAAGGGCGCCGAACCCATCAATGACCGGCTACGCTGCCGTACGCAAATGCCGCGAATGACAACCTTTCTTCTGTCCGCCGCAGCAGCGAGCGACTACTGAACCTGCGGCGCCGGATCTTGGCCAAGCAGGACGCGGTGCCAGCTCAAGGACAAGGTCGCCGCGAGGTCCCGGTCGGAAAGCCCGATATTCAGGCCGCGGGCGAACACATCGTGTAGAAGCTTGTCGACCATTGCGATGCAGCCGAGGGCTGCGGCCAGCCGGTGGGCAACAGGTTGGTCTGCTAATGACGGAGCTTCGCGCTCGGCAGCGCGGAGGACACGGTAGGCTAGGGCCAGATTGGCCTTCAATCCGATCGCTGCGAATTCGTCGAGCTCGTCGGCCAGCTGCCCCTGGCAGCGCATGAGGCCGATGTTTCGGCGATAAAGCTCGATATAATAGAGGTGTCCGTCCACGAGGCGCTCGTAGAAGCTCTGGCTGGGCCGGCGCTGCGGCCGGTTGGCGCGGATCGCTTCCATGAGCGCGGAGAGTACGTCATGGGCGACGCCGGACTTGTCTTTCCAATGGAGATAGAAGGTGCCGTGAGCAAAATTGGCCCGCTTGCAGATGTCGGCAACTTTGAGACCGCCGAAGCCTGAATCCTGCATCAACTCCGCTGCCGCGATCATCAGCTTGCGACGAGTCGTCTCCGAACGTGACAGCTTCGGCGCGGCCTCGAGCTCGGCGCGCATCGCCTCCGGCAGGCTAAAGCCGAAGATCGAGGTTTCCGCCACACCCGGAACCTTAGCGGCGCTCGCATCCTTTTCGGCCGGATCGACCACTGCGATCACCTCCGTTGCAGATTGATGGCCTCTTGACACGTCTGGTCTCCGATTCACATACTGACATTGATATCAGTTTCAGGATCGCGATGCATCCATCTCTAACACATCTCGATGCGAAAGGGTCGCAGACGTCTCCGGGCGGAGCGCCGATCTCATTCGCGGGGATCACGAAGCGCTATGGGCCGGTCGAGGCGCTGCGGGAATTCTCGCTGGATATCGCGGGCGGCGAGTTCGTCACCTTCCTCGGGCCCTCCGGTTCCGGCAAGACGACGGCGCTCAACATCCTCGCCGGCTTCATCGAGCCGAGCGCCGGAGACGTGCTGATCGACGGCGTCTCGATCACCCGCCTGCCGACCGAGAAGCGCAATGTCGGCATGGTCTTCCAAAGCTATTCGCTGTTCCCGCATATGGACGTTCGTGACAATGTCGCGTTTCCGCTGCGGATGCGGGGCGTGCCGAAGGCGGAACGCCATGCCCGGGCCGAGCAGGCCTTGGCGATGGTTCGGCTCGCCGGCTATGGCGGGCGCAAACCGCATGAACTCTCCGGCGGGCAGCGCCAGCGCGTCGCCTGTGCCCGCGCCATCGTGTTCGAGCCGCGCGTGCTGCTGATGGACGAGCCGCTGGGCGCGCTCGACCTCAAACTGCGCGAGGCGATGCAGGACGAGATCAAGGAGGTGCAGCGCCGTATCGGCTGCACCGTGATCTATGTCACGCATGACCAGGGCGAGGCGCTCGCCATGTCCGACCGGATCGTGGTGATGAGCGAGGGACGGATCGAGCAGATCGGCACGCCGGCCGCCGTCTACGACAGCCCCAGCAACGCCTTCGTGGCGCAATTCGTCGGCGAGACCAATTTCCTGCCGGCCGAGCTGACGGCGGGGCGGATCGCTTTCGCGGGAGTCGATGCTTCCGCGCCGGCCCGGCTGCCGGAGGGGTGGCGCGGGCGGGTGGCGCTGCGGCCGGAGCATTTCACGCGGATCACGGAAGCCGCCGACGCACCGGCTCTGGCGGGGCGGATCGGCGACGTCGCCTTCCATGGCGGCAGCTATCGCTATGTCGTCGAGACCGAGAAGGCCGGGCGCGTGATTGTGCAGGAACAACGCCGGCATAGTGGCGACGGCCCGATTGCCGGCGCGCCCGTGATGCTCGGCTTCAGCCTGGAGAGGGCCGCTTTCCTGGACGGCTGACGATCGATTTCCGCAACATAAAAAAGGGAGGGAACGAACGATGACCGCAGTGACGAGACGTGAGATGAGCCGCCTGGCGCTGGGCGGCGCGGCGCTTGCCTCATTCGGCACGAGCACCCGCGCGCAGGCCGTGACGATCACCGTCAACGGCTCGGGCGGCAGCCTCGCCAAGTCGCTGGAGCGAATCTACGAGAAGCCCTTCACGGCCGAGACCGGAATCGGGGTTCGCGCCACGGCGCCCGTCTCGCTCGCCAAGCTCAAGGCGATGGTCGAGACCGGCAACATGGAATGGGACCTGACCGAGATGGGCGGGGCCGACATGATCGAGGCCGTGAAGAATGGATGGCTCACCGAGATCGACTGGTCGATCGTCGATCCCGACAACAAGCTGCCGCCGATCGCCCGCCAGAAATACGGCATGGTGACCTCGACCTTCTCGACGGTGATCGCCTATCGCACCGACAAGTTCGGCGGCAAGGTGCCGAAATCCTGGGCGGATTTCTGGGATGTGAAGAGCTTTCCAGGGCCGCGTGCCTTGCAGGATTCGCCAGTGCAGAATCTTGAATTCGCGCTGCTCGCCGATGGCGTGCCGGCCGACAAGCTCTACCCGCTCGATGTCGAGCGCGCCTTCAAGAAGCTCGACCAGATCAAGCGCAACGTTGCGGCCTGGTGGACGACGGGCGCCCAGCAGGTCCAGCTCCTCGTCGATGGCGAGGCGGTGATGGGCACCGTGTGGAACGGGCGCGTGCCGCCCCTCAAGAAAGAGGGCAAGCCGGTCGATATCATCTGGAACGGTGGGGCGCTGCAGCTCTCGTACTGGGCGGTGCCGAAGGGCGCCAAGCACCCCAAGGAGGCCATGCGCTACATGAAATCGCGCCTCGACCCGGACAAGGGCGCCCAGCTCCTGCAGGATTCGCCCTATCCTGGCTTCGCGCCCGGCCTGATCGAGAAGGTCGACCCGGCACTCGCCAAAACCTTGCCGATCCATCCGGACAATGTCGCGGTGCAGTACTCCTTCAACCCGGAGTACTGGAGCGAGCACCGGCCGAAGCTGACCGAGCGCTGGGCCGCCTGGTTGCTGAGCTGAGAGCCGGGGACGGGCGCCGTGCTCAGGAAGTCGATGGTGGCGCCGCTTCTGGCCGCGCCGCTCCTGCTGCTCTTCGCGATCTTCTTCGTGGTCCCGTTCGTCGAGATCATGCGGATCTCGTTTTCGGGTAAGGGTGGGGCGCTGGCCGGCGTGAACTGGCTGATGTCCTCGCCGGTCTTCGCTGTGGTCTTCCTGAACACGTTGAAGCTTGCGCTGAGCGTGACGCTGATCTGCCTCGTTCTCGGCTATCCGGCGGCCTGCTTCATCGCCGGCCAGCCGGCCTCGCGGCGCGGCATCTATCTCGCCCTGGTGCTCCTGCCGTTCTGGACCAGCGTTCTCGTGCGCACCTACACATGGTCGCTGGTGCTCGGGCGCGAGGGCCTGCTCAACGCCTCGCTTCTCTGGCTCGGGATCGCATACGAGCCGCAGCGCTTCATGTTCACGCCGCTCGCGGTGCATCTCGGCATGGTGCAAATCCTGCTGCCGGTCGCGATCCTGACGCTGGTCGGCGTCATGACGGAGCTCGATGCGGGGCTGGTCCGGGCGGCGCGTGTGCTCGGCGCCTCGCCCTGGCGCGCCTTCTGGCATGTCTACCTGCCGATGACGAAGCCCGGCATCGTCGCGGCGGCGATGCTGCTCTTCATCCTCTCGCTCGGCTTCTACATCACGCCCGCACTGCTGGGCGGACCGCGCCACCGCACCATCGCCAACCTGATCGACCTCCAGGTTCACCAGATGAACGACTGGACGGCGGCCTCCGCCATGGCGCTCGTGTTGCTGGCGACGACGATCGCGGCGGTCGCGCTGCTGCGCTGGCTGGTGCCGGAGCGCAATCTCTACGGGGGTGCACGATGAGCCCCCGCCTCATGCGCATCGCGCTCGCCCTCTGGTTCTGCGCGATCGTCTTCTTCCTGCTGTTTCCGTTGGTCTTCCTGATCCCGCTCTCCTTCAACGAGTCGGAGATCCTCAGCTTCCCGCCGACAGCCTGGTCGCTGCGCTGGTACCGCGTGCTGTTCACAGATGCCTCCTGGAGCGGGGCGCTGTGGCTCAGCGTCAAGATCGGCGTGCTGGTGACGATCCTCTCTGTCGCCATCGGCACCGCGAGCGCGCTCGCGATCGTGCGTCACCGGCTGCCCGGTGCCGGGCTGCTGTATGGGCTCGCCATCGCGCCTCTGATCGTGCCCGGCATCGTCATCGCGCTCGGCATGTTCATGCTGTTCGCGCGCTTGAAGTGGCTGGAGAGCCTGACCACGCTGGTCCTCGCCCATACGGTTGTGGCCGTGCCCTATGTGATCGTGGTGGTCAGCGCGGCCTTGCGCAATCTCGACGAGACGATCGAGCGCGCGGCGCGCGTGCTCGGTGCCGGCCCGTGGCGGAGCTTCATGCTGGTGACTCTGCCGGCGCTCCGGCCCGCGATCCTGGCGGGGGCGATGTTCGCCTTCTTCGCCTCCTTCGATGACCTGATCATCACGCTCTTCGTATCCGGGGCGCTCGAGACCCTGCCGCTCCGGATCTGGAACGACCTCAATCTCAGGCTCGACCCGACCGTCGCCGCTGCTGCCTGCGTGATGGTGGCGATGTCGATGATCGGGCTCGGTATCGCCGAATTCGCACGAAGCGCCGGGTTGCGCCGGCTCAGGACGGAACAGGCCGATGGATAGGGAATTGCAGGAAGCCGCCGAGCTGCGGGCGCTGATCGAGGCCGAGCCGTTCCCGCGCAATCTGGCGGCCTTCATCGAAGCCAGCGCGGCCGAACTGGGCGATGCCCCTGTGGCGAATTTCTTCGAGGCCGGCATCGTCCTCAGCTATCGCGAGCTTGCGGAGAAGACGCGCTCGCTTGCGGCGGGGCTTTCGGCGCGCGGCATCGGCTTCGGCGACCGCGTCGGCGTGATGCTGCCGAACATCCCGGCCTTTCCGCTGACCTGGCTGGCGCTGGCGCGGATCGGGGCGATCATGGTGCCGGTCAATGTCCGCTATACCCCGCGCGAGGTCGCCTATGTGCTGAGCGATAGCGGCGCCGGGACGATCGTGATCGAGGCCGGCGTGCTCGCAGAGATCGGGGAGGCGCCGGAAGTGAAGGAGCTCGGCGCCTTCGGCAGGCCGATCGTCGTCGGTGCCGCGGGCGATTGGGAAGCGCTCGCGGCCACGCCGGCCGGGGATTTCGCTCCCGGGCGAGAGCCCGAACTCGATGACCTCGTCAACATCCAGTACACCTCGGGCACGACAGGCTTTCCCAAGGGCTGCATGCTCAGTCACCGCTACTGGCTGACGCTGGGCCGGGTCGCGGCGATGCGCGCCAACGGCATCGTCAAGCATGTCATCGCGGCCCAGCCGTTTTACTACATGGACCCGCAGTGGCTGCTGCTGATGGCGATGCGCCTGAAGGGCACGCTCTTCGTGGCCGCCAAGCCCTCCGGAACCAATTTTCTCGACTGGGTCCGGCGCTACGGCATCGAGTACTGCATCTTCCCGCAGATCGTGTTGAAGCAGCCGCCGCGGCCCGATGACCGCGAGATACCCCTGAAGATGGTCTCCGTCTTCGGCCTGCGGAAGAACATGCATGCCGAGTTGGAGGCCCGCTTCAACGTGGTGGCGCGCGAGAGCTTCGGCATGACCGAGGTGGGCTCGGCGCTGTTCACGCCCTATGGCGCGATCTCGATGGTGGGTTCTGGCACCTGCGGCATCGCCTCCCCCTTCCGGGAAGCCACGATCCGCGACGAAGACGGCAACGAAGTCCCGGCCGGCGAGGTCGGCGAATTGTGGATCCGCGGCCCCGGTATCCTGCAGGGCTACTGGAACAAGCCGGAAGCCAATGCCGACAGTTTTCGCCAAGGCGGGTGGTTCCGCACTGGCGATCTGTTCCGGCGCGACGAGCGCGGTTTTCATTTTATCGTCGGGCGGATCAAGGACATGATCCGTCGCTCGGGCGAGAATATCGCGGCGCGCGAGGTAGAAGCCGTGATGCTTGGCTGGCAGGATATCCTGGAGGCCGCGGCCATCCCCGTCCCCGATATTGACCGCGGGCAAGAGGTGAAGGCTTGTCTCGTGCTGAAGCCGGGCGTCGCGGCCGATGCCTTCGATGTCGATGGCTTCTTCGCGCATTGCAGCGCGCACCTCGCGCCGTTCAAGGTGCCGCGCTTCCTCGAATTTCGCACGAGCCTGCCGAAAACCCCGTCAGAGAAGGTCGCCAAGCACGTCATCGTCGCCGAGCGCGAGGATCTGCGCGCCGGCGCCTATGACCGTGTGTCTGGTGGCTGGCTCGCCGGCTGAACCGCTTCCGTTTCGAGTTATCCGCGCCGAAGGAGAACCGCCTTGCCTCTTCGCTACGAGAAGGATGGCGACATCGCCGTCTTCACCATCGATAACGGGTCGGTGAACCCGACCAATCCCGTGATCCACAAGGAGCTCTTCCTCGCGCTGAAGGACTTTCTGGCCGACACCTCGATCCGCTGCGGTATCCTGACCGGCGCCGGCGAGCGTGGTTTCTGCGCCGGCGACGACATCAAGACCAGCTACAAGCGTGGCACCACTTCAAGGGACGAGCTCGCAGACCATCTTTGGCCGCATAATGGTGAAGGCGATACGCCGTACGACTTCTCCTGGTCGCGGGACGTTCTCGCTCTGGAGCGCTTCAAACCGATCATCGGAGCGGTCAATGGCTGGTGCCTGGGGCAGGGCATGATTTATCTGCTCTCGCTGACGGACATTCGGATTGCCTCGACCAACGCAAGGTTCGGCTTTCCCGAGGTGGCGTATGGAATGGGTGGGGCGGGCGGCACGTCGCGACTGGGCCTGCAACTGCCGCACACGGTCGCGATGTGGATGCTGCTGACCGGAGAAGCAATGGAAGCGGACGAGGCGTTATCGCATCGTCTCGTCAACAAGGTCGTCTCGCCGGACGTGTTGATGAAGACTGCGCGCGAAGTCGCGGCCAAAATCGCCCGTCATCCTCCCGAGGCAGTCCGAGTGGAGATGGAGGCCTATTACCGCGGGCGTGAGCTGTCGCGGGCAGACGCGCTTGCGTTCACCAAGCACCTCTATCGGGTTCAGCGCATGGGCCTGCGTGAGGAGCCGGTCCAGCCGGATCGCTTCCTCTACCGCCAGGGCTAAAGCCGCTCGCGCTGATGGCCGGGGCCAAGCCGCCGAGAGCGCGCCGCAATGCTATGCAGGAATTGGATGAAGACGACCCTCTATGAGATGAGTGGCGATGTTGCGATCGTCACCATTGACAATCCGCCGGTGAACGCGTTGTCCGCCAGTGTTCGCGCGATGCTTTCTCAGGCGATCGCAAGGGCCAATGATGATCCGGCCATCGCAGCGATCGTCATCGCCGCTACTGGGAAGGCCTTCATCGCCGGAGCCGACATCAGCGAGTTCGGCAAGCCCCCCATCTCGCCTGCGCTGCCGGACGTGGTGGATGCCATTGAAGCGTCGTCTAAGCCGGTCGTCGCAGCGATCCAGGCCGTTGCACTCGGCGGCGGTCTCGAAGTCGCGCTCGCCTGCCATGGCCGTATAGCTCATCCGGCCGCGAAGCTCGGCCTGCCTGAGACCAAGCTCGGCCTCATCCCTGGGGCAGGGGGCACCCAGCGCCTGCCGAGGTTGATCGGAGCGGCCAAGGCCTTTGGGTTGATGCTGTCCGGTGATCCGGTCGACGCGCAACAGGCCCACGCTTGGGGACTTGTGGATGCGATCGCAAGCGACGACCTGTTGCTGGCGGCCAAGGACCTCGCGCGCAGACTCGCGGCCGCGACACCATGGCCGATCACGAGCACCAGAGCTGGGCTGCTGACCGCTGCGGACAAGGCTGCCTTTGAAAAAAGTGCGGAGGATGTGCTTCGCAAATCAGGAGCCATGCCGAATGTGGCCGCACTTGTCGAAGCGGTCCGCAACGTTTTCCTCCTGCCTTTCGTCGAAGGCGCTGCGGCCGAACGTAGGCTCTTCATCTCGCTGCTGGCTGACGAGCGCTCGCAGGCCCTGCGTCATGTCTTCTTCGCCGAGCGCGAAGCGGCCAAGGTTCCTGGCATCGCGCCGAAGGCAAGGCCCCGGCCCGTTGCGAGTGCCGCGGTGATTGGCGCCGGCACGATGGGCGGCGGCATCGCCATGTGCTTTGCCAATGCGGGAATCCCAGTCACGCTGATCGAGACCGCTCAGGCGCCGCTGGACAACGGCATGAAGCGCATCGCCGCGATCTATGACATGTCGGTCCAGCGCGGCTCGCTGAGCGCAGCAACACGCGACGCTCGGCTTGCATTGATCAGTCCGACCGTCGGGCTTGCTGCCGCAGCGGCTGCCGATCTGGTCGTCGAGGCCGCCTTCGAGGAGATGGGCGTCAAGCTGGAGATCTTCGAGGCGCTCGATCGCGTGGCGAAGCCGGGTGCTGTCCTCGCCAGCAACACTTCCTATCTCGACATTCCGACCATCGCAGCCGCCACCTCGCGGCCGCAGGACGTCGTCGGGATGCATTTCTTCAGCCCAGCGAATGTCATGAAGCTCCTGGAGATCATCCGGCCGCAAGGGGCGGCGGACGACGCTATCGCGACCGCCATGGTGCTTGGCCGCAGGCTCGGCAAGGTGCCAGTGGTGGTCGGAAACGGCTTCGGGTTCGTCGGCAATCGCATGCTGGAGCAGCGCACGCGCGCGGCCGAGCGGCTGCTGATCGCGGGCGCGCTCCCCCACGAGGTCGACAAGGCGCTCGTGGATTTCGGCTTCAAGATGGGCCCATTCGCCATGGCTGATCTCGCCGGCAACGATATCGGCTGGCGGTCGCGCAAGGCGCGGGGTCTCAAGGCAGCCGTCGCCGATGCCATCTGCGAGGCAGGGTGGTTCGGCCAGAAGGCCGGGCGCGGTTATTATCGCTATCCCGAGGGAGCCCGGACCGGACAACGTTGCCTGGAGGTCGAGGCGTTGATAGGCCGGATATCCGTCCAGCAGGGCGTGTCACGGCGTGCCCTCAGCCAGGCAGAGATCCTGTCGCGCCTGCTCGCCCCCATGGTGAACGAAGCCGCCCGCATTCTCGAAGAGGGCATCGCGGCCAGGCCGGGCGATATCGATGTCGTCTGGATCCACGGCTACAACTGGCCGGCTTGGCGCGGCGGACCGATGTTCTGGGCCGATCGCATCGGGTTGGACGTCATCGCGAAGCGATTGGAAGACCAGGCGGCGGAGGCCGGCGATAAGGCGCTTGAGCCGGCTCCCCTGCTCAAGCGTCTTGCTGCCGAGGGTAGGGGTTTTGCCAACCTGTCGGCTGGGGCCGAGCTGGGGGCCGCACCCAAGAACGCTCGGGAGAGCATGCCATGACCGAGGCCGTCATCGTTTCCACCGCACGCACGCCGATCGGCAAGGCTCATCGAGGCGCTTTCAATCAGATGCGGGGTGCTGACATGGCCGCGCATGCGATCCGGCACGCTCTCGAACGCGCGAGACTTGAGCCTGAGACGGTCGAAGAGGTGGTGATCGGCTGTGGTTATCCGGAAGCCGCGACCGGCGGCAATGTCGCGCGCCATGCAGCTCTTGTGGCAGGCCTGACAGTGCAGTCGGCCGGCGTCACCGTTAGCCGCTTCTGCGCATCCGGGCTGGAGGCCATTGCCCATGCCGCACGGCGGGTGGTGATGGATGGCGTGCCGGTTGCGGTCGGTGGTGGGGTCGAATCGATCTCGCTGGTGCAGCCGGTCGTGCGGCGTGATCTCACCGAAAACGCTTGGCTCAAGGCCAACAAGCCGGCGCTCTACACGAGCATGATCGAGACGGCCGACATCGTCGCTGAGCGCTATGGCATCTCGCGGGAGGCCCAGGATGTGTTTTCGCTGGAAAGTCAGCGCCGGACGGCCCGCGCCCAGCAGGACCACCTCTTCGACGAGGAGATCGTCCCGATGAGCGCGGTGATGGCGGTAACGGACAAGGCGACGGGAGAGGTTCGGCAGCAGCAGGTGATGCTGACGCAGGACGAGGGCAATAGGCCAGAGACCACGCTTGAAGGGCTGCTGCGGCTCAAACCCGTAAGGGGTGAGGACATGTTCATCACCGCCGGTAACGCCAGCCAGCTATCGGATGGCGCGTCGGCCAGTGTCGTGATGTCGGGGGACGAAGCAAGGCGGCGCGGACTCACGCCTCTGGGCATCTTCCGCGGTTTCGCCTCGGCGGGTTGCGAGCCGGACGAGATGGGGGTTGGCCCGGTCTACGCCGTGCCGCGCCTGCTCGAGCGTAACGGGCTGACGGTGGATGATATCGACCTGTGGGAGTTGAACGAAGCCTTCGCCTCCCAGTCCGTCTATTGCCGCGATCGACTGGGCATCGATCCCGACAAGGTCAACGTCAATGGCGGTGCGATTGCGATCGGGCATCCCTTCGGAATGAGCGGGGCAAGGCTTGTTGGCCACGCTTTGCTGGAAGGGCTTCGGCGCAAGGCGCGATATGCCGTGGTGACGATGTGCGTTGCCGGCGGAATGGGTTGTGCCGGCCTGTTCGAGATTAATAGCTGAACCATGGACCTTCGTTTCACCCCCGAGGAGGTCTCCTTCCGCAGCGAGCTTCGCAGCTTCTTCCGCACGCAGGTACCTGCCGGGATCCGAGCCAAGGTTTCGGAGGGTCGCGCGCTGACGCGTGAGGACTATGTCATCTCGCAGCGTATCCTCAATGCGAACGGCTATGCTGTGCCGCACTGGCCGAAAGAGTGGGGCGGTAAAGACTGGACGCCGATCCAACGCTATATCTTCACCGAGGAGATGCTACTCGCCGCCGTGCCGCTGCCGCTGCAGTTCAACTGCTACATGGTCGGGCCGGTGATCGCAGCCTTCGGCTCGCAGGCGCAGAAGGAGAAGCACCTCGCACGCATTGCCAATCTCGACGAGTGGTGGTGCCAGGGTTTCTCGGAGCCTGGCGCGGGCTCGGACCTCGCCGCGCTCACGACTAAAGCGGTGCGCCGGGGCGACCGCTACATCGTCAACGGCCAGAAGACCTGGACCACTCTCGGGCAATATGCCGACTGGATCTTCTGTCTGGTGCGAACGGACCCGGCCGCCAAGAAACAGGCCGGCATCTCCTTCATCCTGATCGACATGAAGACGCCCGGCATCACGATGCGCCCCATCATCACCCTGGACGGGCGTCACGAGGTCAACGAGATCTTCTTCGACGATGTCGAGGTGCCGGCCGAGAATCTCGTGGGTGAGGAGAACAAGGGCTGGGACTATGCCAAGTTTCTGCTTGCCAACGAGCGGACGGGCATCGCTCGCATCGGCCTGTCGAAGGAGCGCCTCGTCCGTATCAAGCGCCTCGCCAGGAATATGCCGGCTGGCGGGGCCACGCTGTGGGACGACGCCGATTTTCGACAGCGGGTCGCCAGCGTCGAGATCGAGCTCAAGGCGCTCGAGATCACGCAGATGCGCGTCGTCGCAGCACAGGCACGGTCAGCTGACAATCGGCCTGATCCGGCGTCATCGATCCTGAAAATCAAGGGCTCTCAACTTCAACAGGCGACGACCGAATTGCTGCTGGAGGTTGCCGGCCCCTTTGCGCTTCCCGCGCCGGATCATGTGCCTGATCCCTTGAGCGATTGGACCTTCGATCACGCTTGGGCCGATGCTGCGGCTGAAAGCTATTTCAACAATCGCAAGGTTTCGATCTACGGCGGCTCCAACGAAATCCAGAAGAACATCATCGCCAAGGCGGTGCTCGGTTTCTGAGCGGCTTCCACTTCACAAGACCTTGCCGGATATCGCCCCATGGATTTCGACCTTTCGCCCGAGCAGGCTCAGCTGAAAGATGGCATCGATCGGCTTATCGCCTCGACCTATGGCTCCCTCGAACAGCGCAAAGCCTATGCCTCCGAGCCACGAGGGTTTTCGGAGAAGGTCTGGTCTCAGTTCGTCGAGATGGGGCTGACAGGCATCGGCTTCAGCGAGGAGGAGGGCGGTTTCGGTGGCGGGCCGCTCGAGACGATGATTGTCATGGAGGCACTGGGACGAGGATTGGCTCTCGAGCCCTATTTCGCCAGCGTCGTCCTCGGCGGCGGTGCAGTAAGGCTAGGTGGTTCCGACGCGCTGAAACGCCGCGTTATTCCGGGTGTTGTGGAGGGCTCGACCCAGCTCGCTCTCGCTATCACGGAGAAGCAATCGCGCTACGATCTTTTCGACGTCGCGACCGTGGCTCGTCCCCAAGACGGCGGCTTTGTGCTGGACGGCGTGAAAGCGGTGGTCCTTCACGGGGATAGTGCAAGCCATCTTGTTATAAGCGCTCGGACCGCTGGAGGGCGGCGGCAGCGCGACGGCATCGGGCTTTTCCTCGTTCCGGCCGATGCTCCGGGTATCGCTATCCACGGCTGCCGGACTCACGACGGAAGGCGAGCTGCCGATATCTCGCTCTCGCAGGTGCGGGTTAGTGCTGACGGGGTCTTTGGCGAACCGCATCATGCGCTGCAGGCGCTGGAACGGGTTGCCGAGTTCGCCATTGCGGCTCTCGCCGCCGAGGCAGTCGGCGTCATGGCGGCTCTTCATCAATTGACCGTGGACTATCTGAAAACCCGCCAGCAATTCGGGGGGCCGATCGCGCAGTTCCAGGTGTTGCAGCATCGCGCCGTCGACATGTTCATCGCTCTGGAGCAGGCTCGTTCAATGGCCTTTTATGCGGCGATGATGGTGGATCACCCTCATGCGGCAGAGCGAGCGGCCGCATTATCGTCCGTTAAGGTGCAGATCAACCGCTCATGCAGGTTGGTAGGCCAAGAGGCGGTGCAACTTCACGGCGGCATCGGGATGACGATGGAATACGTTGGCGCGCACTATTTCAAGCGCCTCACAATGATTGAGAGCGCGTTCGGGGATACTAGCTACCAACTCAGGCAGTTAGGCGACTTGGACCTTTAAACCCCTGAGCCTGTCCGCAGGCTTGGTCGATTGAACGCAGATTACCGGGTGCTGCCCCCGCCTCCCGGGCGGCGACTGAAACAGCCGCGGCGTTCCTGAAGCCCCGTTCAGAACCCCAAGCGCTTGGAAGCTGGCATCTCCTGTTCCTGAACGCGAGGCACGAGCAGGGAACTGGGTGGTCGGTTAATCCCGCTGCTTGATAGACATTTGCCAGTGGCGGTGCAGTCGCATGATGCCGAAACTTGGCATCCACCAGACCGGTATGGAGCCATCCGTCATCGAGGAAAAGGGCAAAATCGGTGACGGCGCACGAGAGGCTTGTGCAGAAGCTTGGCCTCACCGATGTGCATCTTCTGGCAACCCGGTCAAACATAACTTCCTGGAATGAAGTTTGATGTGCTTTGAATTTGCAATGACGTGACGTGCAAGGGAGTCTTCGGCAGTCGAATACCGCGTAGAACGGACGACGATGCAGCCGGGAGAAGCAATATGATGATCAAACGCTGGGCCTTCGCCATGTCGATGCTGGCGGCGAGCGCCGGGCCTAGTGTGGCCGAGGTCATTCACGCGACCTGGGGCGGGGGCGGCGCGGCCGTGCTTCGCGAATATTTCCAGGTCCCGTTTACCCAGAAGACCGGCATCGCCGCTCGCATGGCCGAGGTGCCCAACACGGCCGGTGCGGTCCGGTCCCCCTCCGCCTCGCAGTACAATGTCGTCGAGGTCACCTATTTTGAGGCAATAGGCCTCGCCAAGTCGAATCTGCTAGCGGCCTTCGAGGACAAGGACATCCCGGCGATCGCAAACCTGCCAAAAGAGCTTGTCGTGAGAAACAAGGACGGAAAGATTGTCGGCCTTGCTACGCATTTCGGCTATTACGGTATCGCCTTCAACAACACGCTGGCAAAGGCGTCCGACTTCAAATCCTGGAACGACCTGACTGACGCCCGCTGGAAGGGCAAATTGGCTGTGACACGGCCGGTCTACGCGACATCCTACGACCTCACCATCCTTGCCCGTGCCAATGGCGGCAGCGCCGCCAATATCGAGCCCGGCATCGACCCTCTGAAGGCCATTTTCGCCAATTCACTGACGACCTATACCTCGCTCGCCCATATGAACACGCTGCTGACGCGAGGCGAGGTCACGGCCGCGCCGTTCTACTCGACACGCGTCTGGAGCCTGCGCCGCGACGGGCAAAAGACCGTCGAACTGGCGATCCCCAAGGAGGGCGCGCTGATGCTGCCCTATGTCGTCGTGGTGCCCAAGGGCTCCGCCGAACGGGCGCAGACCATCACCTATCTGAATGAGCTCCTGGACGCCGCGGCGCAGACCCGGATCTCAGGCCAGAACGGCTCGATCCCGACCAACAACAACGCCGTGCTGCCGCCCGAATATGAGCAGGATCTCGGCATGACCCGCGAGGCGCTGATGAAGAAGATGTATATTCCCGATTGGAATGTCATCGTCAGCGACTATGAGGATCGGCTCAACCGGGTCGAGCAGATCGCCGCCGGCAAGCGCTGATATCAGCCGCCTGAGCCGCAATCCGCCGAACGACTCCTTACCCACTCGCTTACCCGGCGGATTTGATCGATGTCCCCTGCCCATTCTGAAGCCCTCGCGCAGGCCGCGTCTTCCCGTACGGCACGCGGTTCCATCCAGGTAGCCGGGCTCTCTAAGGCCTATAGCGCGACGACGGTGCTCTCCAGCCTCGATCTCGCGGTCGAAGCCGGAACTTTTGTCACGCTGCTCGGCCCCTCCGGCTGCGGCAAGACCACCTTGCTGCGCCTGATCGCAGGCTTCATCCAGCCCAGCGCCGGCACGATCGCGATTGACGGCCGCGACATGGCGGGCCTGCCGCCGCAGCGCCGGCCGATCGGCATGGTCTTCCAGAACCTGGCCCTGTTCCCGCATTTCTCGGTCGAGGAGAACGTCGCCTACGGCCTGCGCCTGCGCAACGTGCCCGACGCAGAATTGCGCCGGAAGGTCGGGACCTTCCTCGGTCTCGTCGGGCTCGGCCATCTCGGCAGCCGCCGCATTTCGCAGCTCTCCGGCGGCCAGAAGCAGCGCGTGGCGCTGGCCCGTTCGCTGGTACTCGAACCCTCGATCCTGCTACTCGACGAACCGCTCTCGGCGCTCGACCTGCAGCTCCGCAAGCAGTTGCAGGTCGCCCTCAAGGAAATCCAGCGCGAGCTCGGCACCACCTTCGTCTTCGTCACCCACGACCAGGAAGAAGCGACCCTGATGTCGGACCGCATCGTGGTGATGAGCGCAGGCTTGATCCAGCAATACGACACGCCGCCCGCGATCTATTCGCAGCCCGCCAATCTCTTCGTCGCCAAGTTCGTCGGCGAGCTGAACGAGATCCCTGGCCGCATCGCAGCAGTGACCGCCGACACCATCGAGATCGACGGCCCGGGCGGCCGCCACGCCCTGCCGGTGAGCGGCACTCGCGGGTTCTCGCCTGCCGCCGGCGCAGCTTGCGTGATCGGCCTGCGCCCCGAACGGATCACGATCCTGCCGCCGGATGCCGATGCCGGTGGGCGCATCGCGCTCCCCGGTACCGTCGTCGAGCGCATCGCGTTGGGTCCGGTCCTGCGCTTCATCCTGCGCTGCGGCGAGCAGCGGCTGGTCGCCGTGCGCTTGGCCAGCGACGGCGCGGCCCTCCCGGAAGCCGGCTCGCCCTGCCGCATCGCCTTCGATCCTGCCGACGCGCAGATCTTCGAACCGCTGGCAGCACCGGCCGCCGCGAGCTTCGGAGAGAAGCCATGACGGAAACGCAGCCTGCCTCGCCGGCCAAGGCGCTGCTGCTCCTGCCGGTCCTCGTCTTGCTCGGCCTGTTCTTCGCCTCGGTCTTCCAGCTCTTCTCGAACGGCTTCGCCGATGCCGATGGCTGGTCGCTGCGCTATTTCCGCCAGATCCTCAACCGCAGCGACTATCAGGTCATCTTCGCGCGGACGATCCTGTCATCGCTGACGGTCGCTCTCCTCTCGGTCGCCTTGTCCTATCCGATCGCGCTCCTGCTCTGGCGGCTCGAACGCTGGCGCAACACGCTCCTGATCGTGGTTCTCGTGCCCTGGCTAGTCAGCCTGGTCGTGCGCACCTATGGCTGGCTCGTCCTGCTCGGCCCCAAGGGCGTCATCAACGGCATGCTGGCCTGGACCGGGATCATCGAGCAGCCCTTGGCGCTGATGTTCAACGATCTCGGCATCGTCATCGGCCTGACCCATGTGCTGATCCCCTTCGCGGTGATCTCGATCCTGTCCTCGCTATTGGCGATCGAGAGCAATCTGGAGGAGGCCTCCGGCGTGCTCGGCGCGAGCCGCTTCCAGACCTTCCGCGGGATCGTGCTGCCGCTGTCTCTGCCGGGCGCCTTCACGGCGCTGATCGTGATCTTCCTGGCAAGCATCGGCGCGATCGTCACTCCGATCGTGCTCGGCGGCATGTCGCACCAGTTCGTCGGATCGCAGATTTACCAGGAGGTCATGTACACCTTCAATCTGAACAAGGCCGCCGCGTGGTCGATCTGCCTGCTCGCCATCAGCTTCCTGTCGCTGCTCCTGCTGAAAGCCATCGAGCGCCGGCTGATCGGGACCATGGAGTCAGCGCGATGACGGCAAATCCCAAACTCTCGACCTGGGCCGGCATCCTACTGCTGATCTCGCTGCCGGCGCCGATCCTGATCATCATCGGCGCCTCCTTCAGCGACACCAGCTATATCCAGTTCCCGCCGGAAGGCCTGAGCCTGCGCTGGTATCGCGATGCGCTGTTCGATCCGCGCTGGCCGCGCGCCTTCGCGATCAGCGTGGGCATCGCGGCGGTGACGGCGGTGATCGTCACCATCGTCAACTTCATGGCCGCCTATTACACGCAGCGCCATGCGCCCAGGCTCGCGACTTGGCTGGAACTCGCGATCTTCTCGCCGCTGTTCTTCCCGCATGCCGCGATGGGCGTCGCCATGGTCGCACTCGTCGCCCAGTTCGGTTTGATCGGCACGGCGCCGGGCATCGTGCTTGCCCATCTCATCGTGACGCTGCCCTTCTCCTACCGGCCGATCCATATCGCCTTGCGCAGCCTCGACCCCGATCTGGTGCGCGCCGCCAATGTGATGGGCGCGAGCGAATGGCGCGCGCTCAGGGACATCGTCATCCCGATGTGCCGGTCCGGCATCCTGACCTCGCTGCTCTTCGCCGGGATCATCTCCTTCGACGAGGTCACGGTGACCATGTTCCTGATCGGGCCGAACATCTCGACCTTGCCGGTCCAGATCTTCTCCTTCGTCCAGGATTCGGCGACGCCTGTGTTGGCGGCGATCTCAACGATCAGCGTGGTGATCACCTTCCTCGCCGTGATCATCCTCGATCGCGTCGCCGGACTCACCTTCTTCGTCCGCCACGACGGCGCCTGAACCGGCACCGTCGCGCGTGCGCCGCTGCGGCAGGCGCACGGTCAGGCTGTCGGCTGCACGCGGATCGGTGCCATCAGCGAGCGCCGCGATCCGGCTCCTGAGTTCGGCCAAGAAGGCCTTGGTCAGGGGCGAAACCGGCCGGTTGCGCGAGACGATGGCGTTGAAGGTGAAGGCGATGGTCGGCTCGAAGCGTCGCGCCAACAGATCCGGCCAAAAACCCTGATGCACGGTCATCGGCTCGACGATCGCGATGCCGAAGCCACGCGAGACCAGCGCGTTGGCCTCGACCGAGGAGAACACCTCCGCACGCATCTTGCGCGAGATGCGCTGCTGCTCGAACACCGCATCGGTCAGGTGCCGCATCCGGCTGTTGCGGGTGAAGGAGATGAACTCTGCCCCTTCGAGATCGCGCGGCACGATCACCTCACGCGATGCCAGCGGATGGTCCCGCCGCATCACACAGACCGCATCGGCATGGAAGAGAGGCTCGGTCAGCAGGTCCGGGTGGTGGAAATGGCTGACCGAGAAGCCGATATCGACATTCTGCCCGAGCACGTCGCTGCCGACGACGCTGGAGACGTCCAGCGTCACGGAGATCGCCGGATTGGCCTCGGCGAAGGCGACGAGCGCATCCGCCACCAGGGTATGGCCGATCGAGGCCGCCGAGACGATCCTGAGCTCGCCTGAGCGCAGGTCGCGCAGATCCCTGGCGAAGCGCTCGACATCGCTGAGCGAGGCGAAGAGCCGGCGCACCTCCTTGTAGAGCAATTGCGCCTGATGCGTCGGGATCAGGCGCTTGCGCTTGCGCTCGAACAGGGTGAGCGCGAGGTCGATTTCGAGCCCCGCCAGGATCTTGCTCATCGCCGGCTGCGACAGCCGCATCCGCTCGGCCGCGGCCGTAACGCTGCCGGTCTCCATGAACTGAATGTAGGCTTCGAGCTGTCGATGGGTGATCCGCATGCAACGCTCCGCCGCTGGCTTCGAGTCGAATATAACCGACAGGCATGTTTTCTAGTCAAAAAGAAATTTGCGGCTCCCTGCCGGCGGCGGAATAGTGCGAGCCGGGCCAGACGGAAACTGGGAAACACGCCAGAGACCGGCAAAGCCTCGCAATCCCGCCACGCTCTCAATCGCAATCGACCAGCGCCGGAAAACATAACTTCCTGACCTGTTCCACGCGAACATGCCTTTCGAGATGCCAATGTCGCCTCAATCTGCCGAGACCGAAACGCCCGTCTGGGCTGATGCCTATGTGGCGCGCCTGGCCGCGCTTGATGTCGAGGCGCGACATCGCGAGATGGAGCGCTTCAGTTTCCCCCGCAATATCGGCACCCTGCTGCGCGAGGCGGCGGCCGAGGCGCCGGATGCGCTGGCCTGGAACTTCTTCGAAACCGGCGAGACGATCACCTATGCCGCGCTCGACAAGGCGGTCGACCGGATGGCGGTGGCGCTCGCCTCCTTCGGCGTGACGCGCGGCATGAAGGTCGGCGTGATGCTGCCCAACTGCCCGCAGATGCCGATCGTCTGGCTTGGTCTGGCGCGGATCGGCGCCGTGATGGTGCCGGTCAACCTGCGCTATACTGGCCGCGAGCTCGCCTATGTGCTCGGGGATGCCGGCGCCGAGGCGCTGGTCATCCATGACGAATGCGGCCCGCAATATCGCGAGGCGGTGGAGGTCGCCGAGGTCGGGAAGTTCCCGCGTGCCGACCGCGTGCTGCGCATGGCCGCCGAGGACGCGCAGGAGAGCCTGCTGCCGCCGGGCGCCGTGACGCTGGAGGCCCTCGTCGCCTCGGTGCCGGAAGGCGCGCGGCATGACGGGCCGGAGCCCGCCCATGACGACCTCATGAACATCCAGTACACCTCGGGCACGACCGGATTCCCCAAGGGCTGCATGCTGACGCATCGCTATTGGCTCGGCGCCGGTTTCGTGAACGGCTTCCGCGATGCCCGCCGCTTCCGCCGTGTGCTCGCCTCGACGCCGTTCTTCTACATGGATCCGCAATGGCTATTGCTGCTGTGCTTCTACCAGCGCGGCACGCTCTTCGTCGCGAAGCGCCAGAGCGCCAGCCGGTTCGCCGCCTGGCTGCGCGAGCACCGCATCCATTTCTGTCTGTTCCCTGAGATCGTCTTCAAGCAGCCGGAGACACCCGAGGACGGCAACACGGAGCTGATGCGCGCCAACATCTATGGCCACCGCAAGGAGGTGAACGCAGCGCTGCGCCAACGCTTCAACGCGCCGGCGATGGAGGCCTTTGGCATGACCGAAATCGGCCCCGGCCTCTACATGCCGCTCACCGCTCTGCACATGGTCGGTTCCGGCTCCTGTGGGATCCCCGCCCCCTTCCGGGAGGCGCGCATCGTCGACGAGGAGGGCAAGGACGTCCCCCGCGGCGAGATCGGCGAGCTGATCCTGAAGGGCCCTGGCATGATGCTCGGCTATTACAACCGGCCCGACGCCAATCGCGACAGCTTCTTCGGCGAGTGGTTCCGCACCGGCGATCTCTTCCGCCAGGATTTGGAGGGCTATTTCTATATCGTCGGCCGGCTCAAGGACATGGTGCGGCGGGCCGGCGAGAACATCGCGGCGCGCGAGGTCGAGACCGTCCTGCGCAACATGGTCGAGATCGAGGAGGTCGCGGTCGTCCCCGTACCGGACGACCTGCGCGGCGAGGAGGTCAAGGCCTATGTCCTGCCGGCCGCCGGCATCAATCGCAGCGACGAGCTGATTGGCCGGATCACCAGACATTGCGAAGTCAATCTCGCCGCCTTCAAGATCCCCCGCTACATCGCCTTCGTCGACGACATCCCGCGCACCGCCTCGCAGAAAGTCGCGAAGACGGCCTTGACGGCCGGCGTCGCCGACCTGCGTCTCGGCGCCTTCGACAGGGTGGAAGGAATCTGGCGATGAGCATGCCCCTTTGGAGCCGCAGCGCGACGGAACTCCTGCCCGAGCTGCGGTCCGGCGCGCTCAAGGCCGAGACGCTGATGCAGTCCGTGCTCGGCCAGGTCGAGACGCGCAACGCACCGGTCAACGCCTTCTCCTATGTCGCGACGGACAGCGCGCTCGATGCCGCCCGCGAGGCCGATCGCAAGCTCGCCGCAGGCGCTGAGCCCGGCCCGCTCCACGGCTTACCCGTCAGCGTCAAGGACTTGGTCGCCGTCGCTGGCATGCCGCTCGAATATGCCTCGCACGCCTTCGCCGGACAGGTCGCCGATGCGGATGCCGAGGCCGTTGCGCGCCTGCGCCGGGCCGGCGCGATCCCCTTCGCGAAATCGACCACTCCGGAATTCGGCCACAAGGTGCTAACCGATTCCCCGCGCCAGGGCATAAGCCGCAATCCCTGGAACACCGGCTATAGCTGCGGCGGCTCCAGCGGCGGCGCGGCGATCGCGGCGGCGATGGGCTTCGGCCCGCTTCACCTCACCTCGGACGGCGCCGGCTCCGGCCGCATCCCGGCCTCCTGCTGCGGCGTCGTCGGCCTGAAGCCGAGCTGGGGCGCTGTCCCGCACGAGACCACCACGGACCTGTTCGGCTCACTGACTTGCCTAGGCCAGATGGGCCGCACGGTCGCCGACGTGGCGCTGATGTTCAACGCGATGAAGGGCCCCGACCGGCGCGATCCGCTCTCCTTCGGCGGCTCGGCCGAGCTCGTCCGGCTTCCCGAGGATCCCGTCGCGGCCCTCAAGGGCCTGCGCTTGCGCTACGCGCCAAAGACGCTCAACCGCTGGGTCGCCCCGGCAGTCGAGGCCGCGGTCGGCGAGACCGTCGAGCGCCTGCTGGCAGCCGGCGCCGAGCGCGTAGCGATGCTGGACGATATCGTCTTCGACACACCCTCGGCACTCGTGCTGATGCGCGCCTACCAGCATGCTCGCTTCGGCTCGCTGCTGGAGGAATACGGCGCGCGCATGGACCGCACCGCCCGACTCGGCCTGACGATGCAGCCGGAAGCGCAGACCTATACGCGCCTCGCCCATGCCCAGCGCGCCCGCTCCGAGATCTACCGTCAGGTGGAGCGTCTCTTCGACGGCGCCGATGTCTTCATCACGCCCACCGTCGCGACGCCGGCGCTGCCCATCGGCCAGCAATCGGACGGCCCGCTCGTCGTCGACGGCATCGACCATGGCCCGCTACGCGATGCCTGGTATCCCTACACGATCCCCTACAATGCCAGCGGACATCCCGCGCTGTCCGTGCCCTGCGGCATGAGTCCGGACGGGCTGCCCATCGGCCTGCAGATCGTCGGCCGCTGGCATTCGGAAGCCCGGCTCCTGGCGGTCGCCGCGGCGGTCGAAGCCCTGAAACCATGGGCTGCGAGCTGGCCCGCCCTCTCCGGCAAGGAGCAGCATCCGTGATCATCGACTATGGTAGCCGCCCGCCGCTCCCGGCCTTCGGCCCGAAGGGCGCCGAGCATCTCAAGCGTTACCGGCAAGTCTATGCCGCCAGCGAAACGGCGGCCGAGCCGCAGCAGGACCTCGCTGGCTATCTCGCCGAATACGACAAGGCCGGCGTCACTAATGTTTGCGTTAAGGCGCGCGACCTCGAGACGACCTATGGCTGGCGAATCCGCAACGAGGATGTCGCCGACTTCTGCCGCGAGCAGGGGCCGCGCTTCATCGGCTTCGCCGGCGTGGATCCCAACAAGGGCATGACAGCCATCCGCGAGCTCGACCATGCCGTCCGGGTGCTTGGATTGCGTGGCCTCAACCTGCAGTGCTTTGAGCACCACCTCGCGATCAACGACCGGCGGATGTATCCGCTCTATGCCAAATGCATCGAGCTCGACATTCCCGTGAACATCCACTGCTCGATCAATTTCGCGAACGCGACCTTGATGCGCTACGGCCATCCATCCCTGCTCGACGAGGTGATGGTCGACTTCCCGGAACTGCGGGTGTGTGCCTCGCCACCGGGTTTCCCCTGGGTGCATGAGCTGATCGGCGTCGCTTGGCGCCATCCTAATGTCAGCATCGGCCTCGTCGCGGTGAGACCGAAATATCTGCAAGTCGGGGGCTCGGGTTATGAACCGCTCCTGCAATATGGGAGGACCGTTCTCAAGGACCGGATCATCTTCGGCAGCGCCTATCCACTCGGCCCGATTGCTCGAACTATCGCCGAAATTAGGGCACTCTCCTTGGGAGAGGAGGTTGAGAACCTCTGGCTTCACAACAACGCCAAGCGATTCCTGCGACTGTAACCCAGGCTGCCCTTAGCCAGAGGTAATTTGCCGGCAGGCGGGCAGGTTTCGCGAGATTGGCCCGGATGGCGAGCGGATCGTCGTCCGACACCCGCCGGCGCTTTGCATCAGCCTGCCGCATCAGAGCGTTTCAACGGCGAGTGCGATGCCCTGACCGCCGCCGATGCACATTGTCACGAGGCCGTAGCGGCCGCCCGTGCGGTGCAGGTAATGCACTGCTTTGACCGTCAGGATCGTCCCGGTGGCTCCGACCTGGTGACCGAGAGCGATCGCGCCGCCATCGGGGTTGGTCTTCGCTGGATCGAGATCGAGCTCTCGCGCAACGGCCAAGGCCTGGGCAGCGAAGGCTTCATTGGACTCGACGACATCGAAGTCTTGGCCACCTTCGTGAAGAATGCCGGACAGGCGGATTTCCGGGAGGGTATTGCCGCCTTTTTCGAGAAAAGGCCGGCGAGGTTTCCAGGATGAGCAAGCCGTGGCAATCGGGAGGGCGCCAGGGTGGTGAAAGGTCGGAGGTCTTGCGAGGCCGGGCATGTGCCCGTTACACTATCCGCGCTTTAGGGACCCGTTCTGACGTCGAAATTTGTAATGCGACGTTGAAGTCAATGAGGAATTTCCGGCCTGTCACGCCGGAGGTCGCGGGTTCGAGCCCCGTCGCCCGCGCCATTTATTTCAAGGGCTTGGCCCGTTCGACCGGACGGTCGTACCAGTTTTCCCATCGTGCTCGTGACGGTTTTCGGAGTGTCTTGTTCGCTTCGAGCTGCGCTCGCCCGTCGGATCGCCATCCGAGAGCCGCGCCGTCCCCGCTCGACCTTGGAGCATCCCGACCGCGTCGGTTCGGAGGTGCGATGGTCTGGCCTTGCGCCATCCCATCCTTCAGAATGCTCGCCCTTTCTGCGGCATGGGTGTCTGAGATCGGGCAGGCTGGGGAGGCCGCGAGTGAACAGCCGCCAGATCGAAGTGTTCGCGGCTGTCATGAAGGCAGGGACGGTCTCTCGCGCTGCGGACATCCTCGGGGTGACGCAACCCGGCGTGAGCCGGCTGATCGCGGAGCTCGAGCGGTCTCTCGGTTTCGCGTTGTTCGACCGCGTGCGCAATCGCATCGTGCCGACTCCGGAGGGCCGGACCTTCTTTGCCGAGGTCGAGGCCAATTTCCGCGGGATGGATCGCCTGCGCGCCAGCGCGGCGCGGATTCGCGACTATGGCGCGGGGCAGCTGCGCGTGGCCACGCTGTCCGCGCTCAGTTCCTCGATCGTCCCGAATGCCGTGTTGCGCTTTCGCCATCTGCGGCCGGACGCGACCGTCACGCTGATGGTGCTGCCGTCGCGCGATGTCCGCGATGGCGTGGCATCCGGCATCTACGACATCGGTCTGGCTGCCGACGAGATCGATGTGACCGGCGTGGTCCATCAGGTCTTCGTCCAGCCGCGCGCGCTCTGCGCCATGCCCCTCGGCCATCCGCTGGCAGCGCGCGAGACGATCGGCCCGCATGACCTCTCCGGTGTCGATTTCGTCGCCTATGTGCCGGAAGACCGTGCCCGGCAGCGCTTCGATATGATCCTGTCAGAGGCCGGCGCGGCCCCGCCGCGCGTCGTGGTCGAGACGATCTACGCGGCAACCGTCTGCGCGCTGGTGGCACAAGGTGTCGGCGTCGGGCTGATCAGCCCCTATGCCATCGCCGGGCACGATCAGACGCAGCTCGTGCTGCGGCCTTTCGAGCCTGCCGTGCAGAGCCGTAGTTTCCTCATCCTGCCACCGGACAAGCCGAAAACGCAGCTCGTACGCGATTTCATCGACTGCCTCATGGAAGCGCGCTGATTGCCATAACAATCCGGCATCGAGTTATGCCTCAGATCGAATTGCTCCCCGAAGCCTGACGCCTATCCTTTCTCGAAACGCGCCAGAGACGCGCTGTCGAGGGATATCGATGACGTTTGCTGCGAGGCTGGCCGAGAGGCCGCCAACCGTCGACATCCGCCCCGCCGCGCTGAAGCCGACCTCGCTCAAGACGGCGACCGCCGTGGAGATGGTGGGCGTCAACAAGTGGTATGGCGAGTTTCACGTCCTGCGCGACATCAACCTCAAGGTCAGCCGCGGCGAGAAGCTGGTGATCTGCGGGCCTTCGGGCTCGGGCAAGTCGACCATGATCCGCTGCATCAACCGGCTGGAGGAGCACCAGAAGGGCCAGATCATTGTCGACGGCACGGAACTCACCAATGACCTCAAGAAGATCGACGAGATCCGCCGCGACGTC
>NZ_JBMDWH010000157.1:0-11214 GCF_048595345.1 Allobosea sp. | reverse complement strand
CCGCCCGAGACGATGCGGCCGCTCAGCACAAATTGGCCGGCGGCGCGCAGCATCCCCAGCGGATCGACCCCGCGATGGCTGTCGAAGCGCTTGTCCTCATAGGCCTTGAGCATGGCGAGATAGCGCGGATCGACATCCTCGTGCGTCACCGGCAGCTTCCAGCGGCCATCGGTGGTGAGGAAGGGGCGCAGCAGCCGCCCCTCGCGATCGAGCACGACGGTGGAACGGTCAGCGGCGCGGGCGAGGTCCAGCGGCGGCAGCGAGCGCGCGTAGAGGATGAGTGTGGCGGCCGCCGCCAAGGTCAAGAAGGCGGCCGCCGCCGCGACATATCCGAGCTTGCGCCACCCCTCTCCACAAGGGCGAGGGGAGGAGCGCGGCCGATCTTGCGGAGCGCCCTCGTCCATCACCGCGCCGAGCTTACCTCCACCGTGCCGAAGCCGGTCCGGCCGAAGCGGTCGGGGCGGTACATGTCCTCGATCACGGCGGCCGGCGAGACATAGCGGCCGGGCGAGACGGCGCGGGCGATATAGGCGACGGTGTAGGACAGCTTGTCGTTCTTGGCTCCCGAGCGTTCGAAGGCCGCGACAAAGCGGTCGTCGCGGGCCTGCGTGTGGACGGGCGAGACCTCCTGCTTCAGCCAGTCGAGCCCTGCGGTCGAGGCGCCATCGGTAAGGTTGGCGTTCTCGATCTCGAGTCCGGCGGGCACGGGGTCGACCAGCAGCAGCCGGCCGAAGCGGGGCGCCGCCTCGGTGACCGTCAGCGCCACGACATAACGCTCGTTCTGGCGCAGGTGGGCCGGGTCGGCCCGCTCGCCCTTCATCGTGTAGATCACCCGCTCCAGCCCGAAGCCCTGGTTCAGCGCCGGCTCCGGCGCGGTCGGGATGCCGGCCACCGTGATGACTGCCTGGGCATTAGCGCTGCCGGGATTGGCGATGGTCAGGGGTCTGGCCTCAAGCGCGTCGGCCCGGATCGTGCGGTAGAGCGCGCCCTTGCGGGCCGTGCCATCCACCGTCAGCGTCATGCCCTCGGCGTCCTTGGCCATGGCCTGCGCCGCCAGCACCATCCAGCTCTGCTCCTGCGTGGAGGTATAGCCGTAGCGGGCGCTGTTGCGGGTGGCGTCGAGGATCGAGACGGCGCGGGTGATGTCGGCCCGCTCGCCATTCGATTCCGCGATCAGGGCCAGCACGCCGGCCCCGTCCCGCAGGCGCGAGCCGTAATCCGGGCGCGAGAGCCCGTCATCGCTCGCCTGCTGCAGCAGGCCGAGGGCGCTGCCGAAGGCGTTGCGGCCGCGGGCGCGGTCGCCCAGCGCGGAGAGCGCCGCGCCGATCTGGGCGCGCGCCAGCGCCGTGCCGAAATCGCCGAGTTTGTTGTCGGCGAGATAGCGCAGATCGCCCATCACCGGCCGCCCGTTCCGGGCCAGCACATAGAGCGCATAGGCGATGCCCGGCGCCTCCTCCTTGTTGATGTCGCCGGTGTTGACGACCTGGTTGCGTAGCCGGTCGAGCGCGAGATTGAAGGCGATCTGTGGCACGGCGAATTGTTTTTCGCGGGCCCGTGTCAGAAAATCGGTGACGAAGGCATCGAGCCAGAGATCCTCGCCGCCGACGCTCCACAGCCCGAAGGAGCCGTTGCCGCCCTGGCGGGCGAGCACGCGCTCGATGGCGTTCTGCACGCGCTCATCGGCTTTGTCGTCGAGGGCGAGATTCTCCATCGAGGCGAGCTGGTTCACCGCCAGCAGCGGCAAAGCGCGGGAGACGGTCTGCTCCGTGCAGCCATAGGGATAACGGTCGAGCGCCTGCAGCAGCGCCGGCACGTCCAGCGAGGCGAAGGGCGAGACCGAGACGGAAACCTGGCCGGAGCCCGGCACCAGATCGGCCAGGAGATCGGCCGAGACGGTGATGGCACCGCCATTGCCGGGGATGGCGCGCACGATCCGGCGTGCCAGGGTCGCCGCCGAGGGCTTCACCTGAAGGCTCAGGTTCTGGACCGTGCGGACGCTCCCTGGCCCGGAAACGCGCACGTCGAACTCCGCCCGGCCGAGGCCGGCTGCCGTCACGGGGATCGCCATCTGGGCCTTGGCGCCGGCGGCGAGCTGCACCGTGCGGCGGGTCGCATCGGCCGCGACGAGGACCGGGCCCCTCACGTCGAGATCGACCGTGTAGGCGCCGGCCGGACCCTCGACATTGTCGACCTGGAGGAAGAAGCGCGACTGGTCGCCGATGGCGAGGAAGCGCGGCAACGTCGCCTGTGCCACCACCTGATCGCGCACGATCACATCGGCGCTGGCCTGGCCAGTCTTTCCGGCGGACCAGGCGACGCCCATGACACGCACCGTGCCGTTGAAGGCCGGCAGTTCGAAATCGATCTTTGCCGTGCCGTCGGTGCCGACCTTGACGACGCCGGAATAGCGGGCGAGCGGCTCCTGCGTCGGCTTTTCACCCTCGAGCTGCGGGCCGGCGTCGCCGCCCGAGCGGATGGTGCCGCGCACGCCCTGCATGCCGTCGATCAGATAGCCATACAGGTCGCGCAGATCATGGCCGAGCTGGCGCTGGCCGAAAAAGAATCTGCTCGGATCAGGGCTCTCGTAGCGGGTGAGGTTCAGGATGCCGACATCGACGGCGGCGAGCGTGACATAGGCCTCCTCGCCGGATTTGAGCCCTTCCAGCTTCACAGGCAAAGCCAGCGTCGTCAGTGGGCGCACCAGCTTGGGCGCGCCGAGATCGAGGCTCAGCGTGCGCTGCTCCTTGCCGATCTGGAACCAGGAGAGGCCGATGGCCCGGCCCGGCAGACGCTTGGCCGCCGTGTCCATCGGCCTGTGGGCCAGCACGACGAGATAGGCGCTGGCGCCCCATTCCGCCTTCACCGGGATCGAGGCCGTGGTGCCGCTGTCAGTGATGTCGATGGTGCGCAGATCCGCGACCTTGTCGGTGATCACCGCGACGGTGGCCTTGCCGGAGAAGCGAGGCGAGAGGCGCAGCTGGACGCTTTCACCATCGGCATAGGATGCCTTGTCGACGGCGACATCGAGGACATCCGGCGTGTCGGCGGTCTTGTCGCTTTCATAGCCGATGCTGAAGGAGATGGCGGTCGCAGATTCCTCGGCGCCGTCCGCAGTCACGTCGAGCCGGTAATTGCCCCATTCCACCGGCGCGGCGATCCTGGCGGGGGCGTCGGCGGTGACGGTGATGGCGCCATCGGCGACCCGCCGGGTGGTGGTGACGCCCTCATAGTTCCAGCGGCCGTCCTGGAAGAACCACTGATAGTTGCGGCGCACCTTGGACAGCACCCATTTGACACCGGGCCGGCTGATCCGCCTGCCGTCACCGGTCGCCATGATCACGTCGAAACTCGCGGTCTGGCCGTTGCCGAGTTCGCCGTCCCTGAATGCCTTGCGCACGCCGATAGCGGCGCCCTTGGGCACGATCGGCAGGGTGACGGAGCGGGCGATGGCCCGCCCGCCGGGCTCGCCGACGCGCAGCGTCAGCTCCGCTTCGAGCGGGCGGTTGGTCTCGGGCTGGCTGATGGGGTTGGAGATCGTCGCCTTGCCGGCGGCGTCGGTGGTGGCGCTCTCCTCGAATTCGGTCTGGACCGGGTCGAAGGCCTCGTCGGTGAGGCCGACCTGATAATCCTTGAAGCCGGGGATCGCGCTCTGGGCTGCGGCACGCAGCGTCATCGCGCCCGTGACGTCGAGCGCCGAGCCCGGCGCGCCGTAGAGATAGCGCGCGGCGACGTCGATCTCGGCCGGCTGGCCGGCCTGAAGCACTGGGGCCTTCGGGGTCAAAGTGAGTTCCAGCCGCTCGGGGACATAATCCTCGACCAGGAAGGAGGTCTCGCCGATCGGCTGGCCCTTGGGGTCGGAATAGGCGAGCACGCGCCAGGTGCCGGTCGCGGCGCCCGACAGAAGCGGGATCGAAAAGCTGCGCCCGCCGGCGCCCTGATCCTCGACCTGGCGACGGCGATATTCGACACCGTCCGGCCGCTTGACCACGAGGGTGAGCGGCAGGCCGGTGACGGCGACGCCCTTGGCGTCGCGCAGCAGGCTCGTGAGGAACACCGTCTCGCCCGAGCGGTAGACGCCGCGCTCGGCATAGAGATAGGCGTCGAGCCCGGTCGGGGCGACGCGGCCCTTCACGCCCCGGTCCGAAAGATCGAAGGCGGTCTGCTTCAGGTCGAGGAAGCCGTAATCGTCGCTGAGGCCGGCGGTGACGAGGCCCGGCGCATTGCCGCCATCGCCGCGGCCGAGACCGGCATCGAAGCGGGCATAGCCGTTGGCATCGGTCTTCGCGGTGCCGAGCACCTCGTTGTTCTTCGCGATCAGCCGGATTTCGGCATTGGCGATCGGCTTCGCATCGGCCAGCGAGCGGGCGAGCACATGCACGCCGTCGGGTCCCGAAAAGGAGGTGAGCCCCAGATCGGAGACGACGAACCACTGCGTCGCGCGGGTCGAGCCGTCGTCATAGCTGTCGCCGTCATCGCCGGCGGGGGCGGGGGCCGCACCGCCGGAAGGCTTTGCGAACATCACATAGACGCCGGGTTTCAGCGCGCCGACGGCCTCCACCACCGGGAAGGCGGTGACGACGTCCTTGTTGAGCTCGGACTTCACCTCCATCGAGCCGGTCCAGACGCTCTGGCCCTTGTCGGAGGCGATCTGCTTCGCCGACCAGGAGCCGAGCTGGCTGAGGAAGTCTTCGGAATGGACGGAGTTGATCAGGTTGCGGTCGCCGATCCGCATGACCTCCAGATCGAGCCGGTTGGCGTTCACCGAGACGACAGGAACGCCCTGCTGGCCCGTGCGCGTCAGCACGTAGTTCTTGCCGGTGAAGCGCACCGAGGGCGTGCGATCGCGGACATAGATCTCGTAATCGGCCGATTTCAGCAGCGTTTCGTCCGGAATGGCGGAGGGCACGCCCTGGCGGACCACGATGGCGTAGCGCTCGCCATGCTTGAGCCCATCGACGCAAATCTGCCGATCCTCTGCACTGACGGCGAAATCGCCTTTTCCGCCGGTGATGGCGACGTAGGGTGCGAAATCGACGCGCCCGCGCGCCAAGGGTTCGGAAAATTCGAAGCAGGCGCGCGGCGAGGCGGCATCGGAATCGGTCTTGTTGGAGACGAGGCGGAAGCCGCGTTTTTCCCGCAGGTCCTCATAGCTCTTCTGGAGCGAGGCGTTGGAGGCCAGATCGAGGCTGAGTCGGTAGGTGGTGAGCGCCGGGCGCCAGAGTTCGTATTTCTCGAAGGTCTGGGCCAGCAGGCCGAGCGATGCGGCTTCGTCATTGCGATTGGCCGAGCGCTGATAGGCGAGATAGGCGGCGGCGATGGCGCGCTCGCGCAGCTCCCAGCGCTCGCGATAATCACGGGGCTCGATGCCGCCGGCGGCACGCGACATCAGGCGCCAGGCTGCCGCCGCGTTCGGATCGGAGACGATGGCGGCATTGGCCAAAGGCAGGGCAGCGCGGGCATCGCCCCGCGCCAGCGCCGTCTCGCCGGCGCGCAGGAGATCGGCGACGGGCCGATTGGCGGCAGACACCTCGCGCTTCAGCCGCTCCTCGAGACGAGCGCCGTCACTGGCGAGATCGTTGCGGATATAGGCCTTTTGCGCCGAAGCCGGCTGGACGAAGGCCGGTGCAACCGAGAAGACGAGACCGAGCGCGAGCAGCAGGCGGGCTAGGACGGTCATCGTCGATCCTCTGGGGCCAGGGCGGCCAGCATGGCCGGCCGAGACGTCCGCCCGATGACGGGCGAGCGCGGCGGCAGGCTATCACCGCTCAACTCGTGTGCAAGTCGCCTGATGGCTGAGGCCGATCATCTGCGGTTGCGGTGCGCCGCGTTCTGACGCTCAATGCCGCCCGCGCCGCCTTCGAGGACCGGATGATGCCGCTATCGCCACGATGCTCAGCCTGGACGATCCCGCTTGCCGCCGCCGTGACGCTGGCCTGCGCCGCACCGGTCTCGGCGCAGGCTCCCGCTCCGGCCACACCGGCCGCGGCGAACCCGCAGATGGCGGCCGCACAGGCGAGCTTCGAGGCCTTGCCCGAGGCCGAGCGCAAGGCGATCCAGGCCGATCTGATCTGGGCCGGCGGCTTTTCCGGAGCGACCAGCGGCTCCTTCGGCGCGCTGACCTTCCGGGCGATCAACAGCTTCAAGAACGGGCGCGGCCCGGCGGACGGCATCCTGCCACCCGCCGAACGGGCTGCGCTGGCCAGGGCGGCGCAGGCGGCGCGGGACGCCGCCGGCTTCCGGCTGATCGCGGACGAGAAGACCGGCGTTCGCATCGGTGTTCCGACCAAAGTCCTGCCCAAGCGCGACGTAACGCCTACGGGCGGCAGCCGCTGGCAGAGTGCGGACGACAAGGTGACGCTCGACACCTCCGCCGCGCCGCCGGGGGAGGATCTGGCGGCGATTTACGAAAAGGCGATCACGGTCAGTCCCAACAGCCCGCGCAAGATCACCTACAAGCTGCTGCGGCCGGATTTCTTCGTCGTGACCGGCGAGACGCCGACGGGCAAGTTCTACCGCCGGCTGGCAGCGGGACCGCAGGGGCTGCGCGGCTTCTCCATCGGCTATGACAAGGCGCTCGCCGCTAGCGTCGACAAGCTTGTGATTGCGATCGCCGGCAGTTTCGAGCCGTTCCCGAGCGGGCCGATGCCGGCTCCGGGCCCGGTCGTCGCCGGCCCAGGCGGCGTGGCCCCGCCACCTCTGACCCAGCCGGGCCCGCGCGCCAATGAGCGTTATGGCGTCGCATTGATCCTTTCCGACAAGCTCGCGCTGAGTGCTGCGGCGGCGGTCGAAGGCTGCCGCAGCCTGCGGGCCGGAGCGCGGGTCGCCAGGCCTCGGGCGAAGGATGCGAGCGGGCTCGTGCTGCTCGATCTCGACGGTGCCGGCGCCGGCAAGCCGCCGGCTCTGGCCGGCGAGGCGGCGGGTGCCGATGCCGCGCTCGTGCTCATCGCCTTTGCGGAGGAGGCGGGCAAGCGCGCGGCCGTCGCGCTGCCCGGGCAGCTGGTTCCCGCTCCCGCCGGGCAGGCCGTGCTGGCGCCGCTGCAGCCCGGCCAAGCGGGCGCGCCGGTCTTCGACCGTCAGGGACGCCTCGTCGGGCTCATCGCCGGCAACCCGTCCGACAAGCAGCTCATCGCCGGGGTCGCGCCCCAGCGCAGCTACGCGCTGGCCGATGCCGCCGCGATCCGCGGCGCGGTCGGCGCGGCCGGCGTGTCATGGGCCGCCGCGGCCGATGGCGGCGCGCTCAGCACCGGCGCTGTCGTGGAAAAGGTGTCCGCGTCCGTCCTGCCGCTGACCTGCGGTCTGTAGAGAACCGCGCGTCCGGACTGCTTCGCCGGCTTATTTTTTCAGGAAGGCGGCGAAGGCAGCCATGGCTTCGGGCGAGCGCAGGCGCTCGCCGAAATGCCGGGCTTCCTCCGCGATGGTCTCGGCAGTGGCGGTGCGGGTGCCCTTCTTCAGCAGCATCTTGGTGAGCGCCACCGATTGCGGCGGCAGCGCCGCCAGCGTCTTGGCCCTGGCGAGCGCATGCTCGAGCGCCGTGCCCTCCGGCACCACCCGATTGAGTAAGCCGGCATCCAGCGCCGCCGGCGCGTCGAAGGCCTCCCCCAGCATCAGCAGCTCGGCCGCCACCTTCTGCCCGGCGATGAGCGGCAGCAGGTAGCTCGAACCGCCTTCGGGGCAGAGGCCGAGCGTCACGAAGGGCATGCGGAAGGTTGCCCCCGCGCCGGCGAAAGCCAGATCGCAATGCAGCAGCATCGTCGTGCCGATGCCAACGGCGAACCCCTCCACCGCCGCCAAGATCGGCTTTGCCGTGCTGGAAATCGCGGTCAGGAAGTCGATGGCGATGCGGGCCCCGTCCCCGGAGGCTGCAGCGGCGGCGAAATCCCTGATGTCGTTGCCGCTGGTGAAGCAGCCGCCGGCGCCGGTCAGCACGATGGCGCGGATCGTCTCATCCGCATCCGCTGCCGCGAGGGCGGCGATCAGGCCGGCATAGCTCGCCCGATCGAGCGCATTCTTGCGGTCGGGCCGGTTCATGGTGATCTGCACCACGCCCGCGGCGACGGTTTCGGTAACGACGCTTTCGCTCATGGCTGGCTCCTGCTCCCGGACGGGATGGCACGGGGTTTCGAATCAGGTCAAGCAAGCGGGGCGCTCGACCATCGGAACGACAGGGGGAGAGACCCTTTTCGGACCGATCCGGTGCGTCCGGCCTCTCAGAAGGCCTCGGACCCCGTCCGCTAGGAGGCGCGATGCTTCAACGGCCGTTCTGCCGGCGCCAGGCTGCGAAATCCGTCTGCGACTGCTCGTCGGTCGGTGGATAGAGGCCGAGAATCGAGCGGCCTTCCAGCACCTTCTCGGTGACGAAATCCTCGAAGGCGGTCATCTCGGTCGCCTCCTCGGCGATTTCGTCGGCGAGATGGGCGGGGATCACCACCACGCCCTCGCCATCGCCCACCATGATGTCGCCCGGAAAGACCGGCGCGTCGCCGCAGCCGATCGGCCCGTTGATCTCGATGGCCTGATGAGCGGTGAGATTGGTCGGCGCCGAGGGGCGCTGGTGATAGGCGGGAATGGCGAGCTGCGCGATCTCCGGGCTGTCCCGAAATCCGCCATCGGTGACGATGCCGGCCACGCCCCGCATCATCAGCCGGGAGACGAGAATCGAGCCGGCCGAAGCTGCGCGCGCATCCTTGCGGCTGTCGACGACGAAGACCGCCCCCGGAGGGCACTCCTCGACCGCCTTGCGCTGGGGATGGGCGCGATCGAGAAAGACGCTGAGCGGGTTGAGGTCTTCACGCGCCGGAATGTAGCGCAGGGTGAAGGCCGGCCCCACCATGTTGCCGCCCTTGACGCCGAGCGGGCGGACGTTCTGGATGAACTGGTTGCGCAGCCCGCGCTTGAACAGCGCGGTGCAGAGCGTCGCCGTGCTGACGGCTGCCAGCTTGCCTCGTGTCTGGTCGGACAATGCCATCGCGGCGCCCTTCAGAAGATCACCGGTTCTGAGACCGGCGCGCCGAAATCGGTGCGGAGGAAGTCGAAATCGCAGCCCTCGTCGGCCTGGCCGATATGGCGCGAGAACATCCAGCCATAGCCGCGCTCGTAGCGCGGCGGCGGGGGTGTCAGCTCCGCCTGCCGGCGGGCCAATTCCTCATCGGACACCTCCATCCGGATCGAGCGGCTGGGCACGTCGATGGTGATGATGTCCCCCGTCCGCACGAGAGCGAGCGGCCCGCCGACATAGGATTCCGGTGAGACGTGCAGGATGCAGGCGCCGTAGCTTGTGCCGCTCATGCGCGCATCCGAGATGCGGACCATATCGCGCACGCCCTGCTTCACCAGCTTCTTCGGGATCGGCAGCATGCCCCATTCCGGCATGCCCGGACCGCCCAAAGGGCCGGCATTGCGCAGCACTAGCACCGTATCGGCCGTCACGTCGAGATCGTCGCGGTCGATATTAGCCTTGAGCATCGGGTAGTCGTCGAAGACCAGCGCCGGGCCCGAATGCGTCAGCAGATGCGGGGAGGCTGCGGATGGCTTCATCACGCAGCCGCGCGGGGCGAGATTGCCCTTGAGCAGCGCCAGCGCTCCCTCCGCATAGATCGGATTGTCGAGCGGGCGTATGACGTCTTCATTGTAGATCTCGGCCCCGGCCAGGCTCTCGCGCCATGTCTTACCCGAGGCATTGATCTGGTCGAGATCGAGGAAGCCGGTCAGCCGCGTCAGCAGACCGAGCAGGCCGCCGGCATAATAGAAATCCTCCATGAGGTATCTGTCGCCGCTCGGCCGGACATTGGCGATGACCGGCACCTTGCGGCTTGCGGCATCGAAATCATCGAGCCCGATCGCATGGCCGGCGCGGCGCGCCATGGCGATGACGTGGATGACCGCATTGGTGGAACAGCCCATCGCCATCGCGACATGGATTACGTTGCGAAAGGCGGCCTCGGTCTGGATCGTCGCCGGGGTCAGCCGTTCATGGACCATCTCGACGATGCGCCGACCGGTCGCCGCCGCCATCCGGATATGGTTGGAATCGGCGGCGAGGATGGAGGAGGCGCCCGGCAGGGTCATGCCGAGCGTGTCGGCGAGCGCCGTCATGGTCGAGGCGGTGCCCATCGTCATGCACACGCCATAGGAGCGTGCGATCCCGACCTCCATCTCCGACCAATCCTTGTCGGAGAGGGTGCCGGCGCGGCGCTCGTCCCAGTATTTGAAGGCGTCCGAGCCCGATCCCAGCACCTTGCCGTGCCAATTGCCGCGCAGCATCGGCCCGGCCGGCATGAAGATGGCGGGCAGTCCGGCACTGGTGGCGCCCAGCAGCAGGCCCGGCGTGGTCTTGTCGCAGCCGCCCATCAGGACGACGCCGTCGACCGGATGCGAGCGGATCAACTCCTCGGTCTCCATCGCCAGGAAGTTGCGATAGAGCATCGTCGTCGGTTTGACCTTGCTCTCGGACAGCGAGATCGCCGGCAGTTCCACCGGGAAGCCGCCGGCCTGCAGCACGCCCCGCTTCACATCCTCCACGCGCTGCTTGAAATGCGCGTGGCACTGGTTGAGGTCGGACCAGGTGTTGATGATCGCGATCACCGGCCTGCCGCGATACTCCTCGGGCGCATAGCCCATCTGGCTCATGCGGGAGCGGTGGCCGAAGGAGCGGAAATCGTCCGGCTCGAAATAGCGCGCGCTACGGGCGTTGCCGGGGGTGTCAGCCATATGCCTGTCTCCGCCGCAATGCGCGCGAGCAGGGATGACTCCCGCTTCGCTTTGCCGAATGGCCGGAGGCCCGCACGGCGTCCGTGCCGGGTGAAACGGGCGCGTCGCCTTGCAGGCGCCGGCGGCCCTCATGCCTCCGCTCGGCCCGACCGAAGCGGTGTTGCATGCGATCATGGCATGCGATCACGCTGTCCTCCCGCCGGCTGATCTTGTCGGCTGCCGCGGCAGCCGCCGTCGCTCGGTTCAAACGCGATCCAAGCGCCATGCCGCGGAGGGGTCAAGCGCGAAAGGCCGAGCCCGGCGATGCACGAGGCCAGGGGAGGGCGGGCCGCCGCCGCTGCCCGCTTCCCCGGAGATGAGGGCCGGGCGGGCGGCGGATCGCCGCGCGACGTTGCCAAGCCACTGAGAACGCTTGCCGATCCTGCGCCTGTCAAAAAAAGTTCATTTGGTTTGTTGACATTGTTGGATGGGCGGCCGTATAAGCCGCCCATCGAGACGGCGCCGCCG
>NZ_JBMDWH010000156.1:0-6885 GCF_048595345.1 Allobosea sp. | reverse complement strand
GACTGCGGATGCAGCAGCACGTCGATCTTGGCCTTCTTCCAGTGGAAGCCGTCCTGCTCGTAGCCGATGTTGCGGATCGCCTTGCGGGCGGCCGACTTGACCTTGCTCTTCATCGCCTTCTCGTCGAGCGAGGTGCGAACCTCGCCGGCGATGACCACGCGGTTGGTGGTGGCCAGCGTTTCGCAGGCGACACGGACCTGCGCCGGGTCCATGCCGGCCTTGATCGCCTCCTTGAAGAACAGATCCACGATCTCGTCAGAGATGCGGTCGCAGACCTTGTCGGGATGGCCTTCGGACACCGATTCGCTGGTAAA
Organism: Allobosea sp.; assembly: GCF_048595345.1. Taxonomy (GTDB): domain Bacteria; phylum Pseudomonadota; class Alphaproteobacteria; order Rhizobiales; family Beijerinckiaceae; genus Allobosea. The sequence continues at coordinate 6,571 of NZ_JBMDWH010000156.1, read as the reverse complement.
AAGGTAATTCTGGCGGGACACGATCAGCCTCGACGAAAACGGCGCGAGCGCGCCAGACGGGAAAAAACGCGGCTCGTCAATGACGCCCGCCGCGTTCGCCGTCAAGCCTTATAATCCGTTTATCGGTAAGATCGTTCGACAACCCGAACGCGAAGACGCCGGAATCAGGCTTTTTCCGCTTCTTCGTCCGCCATCGCCTCGACCAGATCGATCACCCGGCGGCGGATCTTCACGTTCTTGATGCGGGTGAAGGCCTTGGTCAGCTGCACGCCCTCGCTCGTGGCGAGGAAGTCGGAGATATATGTCGTGGAAGCGGAATCGGCGAAACCAGCGGAGGTGATGTCGCCGGTCGGGGCCCCGTCGAAGAAGAAGGAGACGGGCACGTCGAGCATCTTGGCGATCTGCTGGAGGCGGCTGGCGCTGATGCGATTCGAACCCTTCTCGTATTTCTGCACCTGCTGAAAGGTCAGTCCCAGCGATTCGCCGAGCTTTTCCTGGCTGATTCCGGCCAGCATGCGCCGCATACGGACGCGACTGCCGACATGCCGGTCGATCGGATTGGGGACTTTCTTGATAGACGTCACTGGCTCACCTGGTCTTAGCTATCGTCAGGCCAGGAGCCGCCTTCCTGGTCGGCGCGGGACCTGTGATGTATTACAAGTCACGCTTGACGTCCACCGCCCTGACGCTGCGTCCGCTCGCTGGCGGTCATCGCCGTCTGAAAACTCCGGCCAGCAGGAAGAGCAGGGCGAGCCCGAAAAACAGCGCATCTCCAACCCTGCCGTAGACGGTCTGCGGCCCACTGCGCGGGAGCGCGCTGTCCAGCACGCCCTCGCTGCCCAGCGGCAGACTGGACACCACCCGGCCATATGCATCGACTACGGCGGAAATACCAGTATTGGCGACGCGCACGAGCGGAAGCCCCTCCTCGACGCTGCGCAGGCGGGCCTGGGCGAAATGCTGATAAGGGCCGCTGGTCACGCCGAACCAGCCGTCATTGGTCAGATTCAGGAAGAATCCAGGCCGCACGCCGCGCGGCAGGACTTCGCCCGGGAATACGACTTCGTAGCAGATCAGCGGCGCGGCCGGGGGCAGGCCCTTGATCGTCATGGCCGCGTGACGGGTCCCGGCCGCAAAGCCGCCGGGCACCGAGACGAATTGCGACAGCCCCACCGCCCGGATCACGGTGCCCAGGATCGGCGGCAGATATTCGCCGAAGGGCACGAGATGCACCTTGTCGTAGCTGGAGAGGATCGCGCCCTCGTCGTTAACCACCTGAATCGAATTGTAGATCGGAGGGCGGGCCTCGCCCGGCAAAGCCTCCCCCGCCCGTGCCGCCCCGGTGATCAACGTGACGTCCGGCGGCAGCGCCGCCGCGATCCGCGACAGCGCACCCGGCGTGCGGCCAAGCAGGAAAGGAAACGCCGATTCCGGCCAGATGACATGGGTGACGCCCGCAAGGCCGGGGTTCTGCGGGCTGGTCGCGCGGTCGCTCAGTTCGAGATAGCGATCGAGGATCGCGGCGCCGTTGGCGGCACTGAACTTGTCGTCCTGCGACAGATTGGGTTGCATCAGGCGCAGCTTGACGCCGGCCACCAGCGGGGAGGGCGCGGACGGCACGCGCCAGAAGCCGAAGGCGAAGAGCCCAGCAAGGGCTGCGGCCCCCAGCGCGGGCGCCGTCCAGCGCGCCGCAGCGCTCTCGCCGGTGCCGATCACGGCGGGGCTCGCGCCGATCGCGACCGCCAGCAGGGTGAGGCCGTACAGGCCCAGCACCGAAGCGATCTGCTCCAGATGCACCTCCCCGGTCAGCATCATGCCATAGACGTTCCAGGGAAAGCCCGTGAGCACATGGCCGCGCAGCCATTCGCTGAGGCCCAGCATCGCCGCGAGCACGAGGATGCGGGTCGCGCCGGCCGGCCAGAGCAGCCGCGCGCAGCCGAAGCCCAGCGCCGGGAAGAGGGCGAGGAAGGCCGGCAGCGCCACGACGCCGAACGGCATCGCCCAGGCGAATTTATCGGCCTCGACCAGAAACGCCGCGCCCAGCCACCACAACCCGGCGATGAAGAAGCCGAAGCCCCACCACCAGCCGGCGGCGAAGCCCGCGCGGAAGCGCCCGCCGCGCGTGGTGCCGACAGCCCCGTCGAGCAGCCAGACCGCGACGGTCATCGGCACGAACAGAGCGGGCCACCAGTCGAGGGGCGCCAGGGCCAGCGCGCCGCAGGCGCCCGCCGCGAAGGCGATGAGCCGCTTGCGCCATCCCCAGGCGAGGACGACGCTTTCGGCGAGGCTGGCCGCACGCATCAGCCGGGCTCCATCACCGCTTCTTCGGGAGCCTTGTCGTCACGGCGCCGGATCGTCAGGCGCCGCACGCGGCGCTGATCGGATTCGACGACCTCGAAGGACAGGCCCTCCGGACCCTCGACGATCTCGCCCTGGGTCGGCACGCGCCCTGCCAGGGTGACGATCAGCCCGCCCAGCGTGTCGATGTCGTCCGCCACCTCGTTGCCGGAGAGATCGACGCCGGTCGCCTGTTTCAGCTCGTCGAGGGTGGCACGGGCATCGGCGCTGAAGCAGTTTTCACCGGCCGGCGCGATCGTCGCCTCGTCCATGTCGTGCTCGTCCTCGATATCGCCGACGACGATCTCGATCAGGTCCTCGATCGAGACGAGACCGTCCGTGCCACCATATTCGTCGATCACGAGCGCGATATGGGTGCGCGTGGCCTGCATCCGCACCAGCAGGTCGACCGCGGGCATGGAAGGAGGCACATAGAGCACCGGCCGCAGCAGCTTGGTGGCCGAGAGCGGCTTGGTGAGATCGACCGCGGCGAGGTTATGCGGTGTCGAGACCGGGACGTCCTCCGGAGGCAAGGCGCGCGCGGCCGGCGGCAGGGATTTGCCGGCGATATACTCGAGGAAGTCGCGGATATGGACCATGCCGCGCGGCTCATCGAGCGAATCGTCGAAGACCGGCAGGCGCGAATGGCCCGCCTTGCGGAACTCCGCCAGCAGCTGGTCGAGAGTCACATCCGAGGGGACGGCGGCGATATCGGCGCGCGGCACCATGACGTCGCCGACGCGGCGCTCGCGCAGGCTGAGCACATTGGTGAGCATGGCGCGCTCCTGCGCCGAGAGATCGGCGAGTTCGCCATTGGCTTCCGCCAGCGCCTCGACGATGTCCTCGCGGGCGGTGCCGCCGCCGCGCAGCCCGAGCCGGTCGAGGAAGTGGCCGAGCCAGTGGCCGAGGCCGCGGCTGCCATTGTCGTGCTGGGATTGTCGACTGTCGTCGCTCATCGTCGTCAGGGTTCTGCCAGGGAAGGGGCCGCAGCGGTCACGAGATCCGCATCGGCATAGGGGTCGGCGATGCCGAGGGAAGCCAGGGCCGCGATTTCGAGTGCCTCCATCCGGCGCGCCTCGGCTTCGGTCTCGTGATCCTCACCCAGCAGATGCAGCAGGCCGTGGATGACGAGATGGCGAAGATGGTCGGGCAAGGCCTTGCCTTCGTCGCCAGCCTCGCGCGCGACCGTCTCGAAGGCCAGCACGATATCGCCGAGCACGGGGCTGGCCGCGATGCGGTCCGGCGGCGCCGCCGGAAAGGAGAGCACGTTCGTCGCCTTGTCGAAGCCGCGCCATTCCCGGTTTACTCGGCGGATGCGGGCATCGTCGGTCAGCAGAACGCTGAGTTCGGCGCCGGCGAGCGGCCGGCACGCGGAAACGGCAAGGCCGGCATGAACCGCCTCGCTCACCAGCGCCCGAAGGCCCTTGAGATCGCTCAGCTCGCGCCAGCGGCGCGACTGGGCCCGGATATCGAGCGCGACATCGGGCAAAGGCTTCGCGGGCGGCACCGAGCGCCGCCCGCGAGGTCGATCGTTCATCGCGGCCGCTCCCGCGCCAGCATCCGCTTCAACCCTTCGCTGTCGCCTTCGCCCTGCGGCTCGGCGGCCGGACGCCGCATGGCCTCCTCGCGCTCGTCGCGCTCGCGACGGGCCTGCGTCTCATAGGCCATGACGATGCGTCGCACCAGTTCATGACGCACGACATCGCCCTCCTCGAAGCGGGCATAGCCGATGCCTTCGACGTCCTTGAGCAGCTTCACGGCCTCGACCAGCCCGGAACGCTGGCCCGGCGGCAAGTCGATCTGGGAGGGATCGCCGGTGATGATCATGCGCGAGCCCTCGCCGAGGCGGGTCAGGAACATCTTCATCTGCATCGAGGTCGCGTTCTGCGCCTCGTCGAGCAGCACCACGGCGTTGGACAGGGTGCGCCCGCGCATGAAGGCGAGGGGCGCGATCTCGATCATGCCCGTCTGCAGGCCACGCTCGACATGGCGGGCCTCCATGAAGTCGTTCAGCGCGTCGTAGATCGGCCGCAGATAGGGATCGACCTTCTCGCGCATGTCGCCGGGCAGGAAGCCGAGACGCTCGCCCGCCTCCACCGCCGGGCGCGACAGCACCATGCGCTCGACCACGCCCTGCTCGATCAGCGAGACGGCATGGCCGACGGCGAGCCAGGTCTTGCCGGTGCCGGCCGGGCCTTCGGCGAGGGTGAGTTCATGGCGCTTGAGCTGGCGCAGATAAGCGTCCTGCGCCGCGTTGCGGGCGCGCACGGGGCCGCGCTTGCGGGTGACGATGGCGTCGAAGGAGGCGCGGCCGGCGTCGGCGGTGGGGAAGAGCGAGCGCTGAACGTTGCTCTCCTCGATCGCACCGTCGACATCGCCCAGCGTCACGGCCGAACCGGCCTTGGCACGGGCATAGAGCGTCTTCAGCACGCGGCCGGCCTGCTCGGCGGTCTCGCGCGGTCCCTTGACGGTGGCGTGATTGCCGTTGGGACTGACGACGACGCCGAGCCGCCGCTCCAGATGGGCCAGATGCTGGTCATATTGGCCGAAGACGAGGCTGGCGAGACGGTTGTCCTCGAAGGTGAGCGTCAGCTCTGTGGCCGGCAAGCCGCCGCTGGCGAGGCTCTCTCCGCGCGCGGGTTCGCGCCGCGGGTTCCGGTCCGGTTTCGGGGTCATCGCGTCAGCCTGTGCCAAATGCGTCGTCTCCCTGAAGATGTCGTCCCGCCGGCAGGAGTGCCGGGAGGGGTCGTCTCGCACCATAACCGAACGCAACGGTTTCAGCCTGATGACAGCACGGCGCCCATCTGCAGATGGGGCCGGGGACAGGCGCACTCAAGCGGCGATTTCCTTGCTCGGCGCCTCGGCGGTGCCGAGCAGACGGCCGAACAGGGAATTGGTGCTGGTCCGCTCGATCACCACCCGCACGATCTCACCGATCCGATTCGTCTCGCTCTCGATCTGAACAGCCTGCAGGTAAGGTGACTTTCCGGCAAGCTGGCCGGGATAACGGCCGGCACGCTCCAGCAGAACCTCGACCTCGCGGCCGACCATCGCGGCGTTGAAGGCCTGGCGATGGTGCTCGATGCGCTCCTGCAGGCGGTAGAGGCGCTCATCCATCACCTCGCGCGGCACCTGCTCCGTCAGATCCGCAGCGGGGGTGCCGGGGCGCGGCGAATATTTGAAGGAATAGCTGGAGGCGAAGCCGATCTCGTCGACAAGTCGGATCGTGTCCTCGAACTCGGCATCGGTCTCGCCGGGGAAGCCGACGATGAAATCGGAGGAGAGCGCGATGTCGGGGCGTGCGGCCCTGATGCGGTCGATCAGGCGGCGATATTCGTCCGCCGTATGCTTGCGGTTCATCGCCGCCAGGATGCGATCCGAGCCGGCCTGTACCGGCAGATGCAGGAAGGGCATGGCCTGCGGCAGATCGCGATGGGCCGCGATGAGATCGTCGTCCATGTCGCGCGGATGGCTGGTGGTGTAGCGGATGCGGGCGATGCCCGGCACCTCGGCGACGCGGCGCATCAGCCGCGCCAGACCCCAGACGGCGCCGTCCGGACCCTCGCCGTGATAGGCGTTGACGTTCTGGCCGATCAGGGTGACGTCACGCACGCCGGCCTGCGCCAGGCGCTCGACCTCGGCCAGGACCTGCGCGACCGGGCGCGAAAATTCCGCGCCGCGCGTATAGGGCACGACGCAGAAGGCGCAGAACTTGTCGCAGCCTTCCTGAACGGTGACGAAAGCGCAGACGCCGCGGGCGCGGATCGCCTGAGGCCTGGGCGCGGGCAGGAAGCCGAATTTGTCCTCGATCGGGAGGTCGGTATCGACGACGCGCTTGCCCGCCGCTTCCGCCAGCAGTTCCGGCAGGCGGTGATAGGCCTGCGGGCCGACGACGAGATCGACCGCCGGCTGGCGACGCTGGATCTCGGCGCCCTCCGCCTGCGCAACGCAGCCGGCGACGACGATGCGGGTCTCCTGGCCTTCCGCTTTCTGCGCGTTCTTGAGATCGCGCAGCTTGCCGAGCTCGGTGTAGACCTTCTGCACCGCCCGGTCGCGGATATGGCAGGTGTTGAGCAGGATGAGATCCGCCCCCTCCGGCGACGCCGTCTCCTCGAAGCCCTGCTCGCCCAGAATGTCGGCCATGCGCTGCCCGTCATAGACGTTCATCTGGCAGCCGAAGGACTTGATGTGGACTTTCTTCATCGTCGCGGTCGGGTTCTCCAAACCGTCTCCT